>DAPKRQ010000274.1:0-20999 GCA_031800475.1 Myxococcales bacterium LLY-WYZ-16_1 | reverse complement strand
CCCGAGAGCGCCGTACCCGCGCGGCGGCCCTCGAGCCCCCCGACGCAACCCACCCAAAGCCACGAGCCGGCACCCCGATGCCGACAGCGCAGCCCCCGAAGCCCCGAGCCGCCGCGGACGAAGCGAAACGCAGCCGCCGGGCATCGAGGCGGCACGCGCCGGTGCCGGCGCGGAGACGGAGCGGCGGGGGGCTCGAGGGTCGATGCGCGGGGCTCTGGGGCAGCACCGAGGTCTTTCGAAGCGGGCGGTACCAGGGTCCCCAGCCGAGGCGGGCCCACGGCCTTTCGGAGTCGGGCGCCCCGAGAGCGCCGTACCCGCGCGGCGGCCCTCGAGCCCCCCGACGCAACCCGCCCAAAGCCACGAGCCGGCACCCCGATGCCGGCGGTGCAGCCCCCGAAGCCCCGAGCCGCCGCGGACGAAGCGAAACGCAGCCGCCGAGCGTCGAGCCGGCACGCGCCGGTGCCGGCGCGGAGACGGAGCGGCGGGGGGCTCGAGGGTGGATCAGGGTGCAGAAAGGTGGGTGCGCAGGTACGCATAGGCTTCGGTGAGGCGGCCCCGGTCGAGGATGGCGGCCCGCCGAAGGGGAGCAGGCAGCCCCTCGAGGCCCGAGGCGAAGTCGTGGCCCGCCAAGGCCTCCACGAATGGGCGCAGCGCCTGACTGAACGCCAGCGACGCGTCGCGTGGGAGCTCCGTCGGCAGAATGTCCACGGCCATCACCGACAGGCCGGGCCCCTCGAACCCGGGCGTCTCGACCCCGCGAAGCGGGTCGTAGACGTAGGTCGGCGCCCCCGGGTCCGTCGGCCGGACGGTGATCTCGACCGAGCCCTCGATGTCACAGGAGACGTCCCCCACCACCACCAACCGGCCTGGATCCTTGGCCCCCTCTTTGGTCAACAGGCGTGGATACCGAGGTTCCCAGTAGATTCCATTCAACAATACCGTGAGTTTCCGAAGGTATCGCTCTTCGAAGATCGCACGGTGCGCCTCGGGCGCGTCGTAGTAACGCTGAAGCTCGAAGGGCGCCCCGTCCATGGGCTCGGCGAAGTGCCGCTCGTCGAATCGCACTCGCACGAATCGCCCCGGCGCCGATGCGGTCGCCAGGGATTCGGGGGACGCCTCCACCGGGTCGAGGGCGTCGAGCACCTGGTTGGCGCCGCCGGCCACCCGCCCGCCGCCAGTCACGCCGATCACCACCGGGTCCCGGGCGCGGAACGCCGGGTCCGAGCGACAGGCCTCCGCCGTCCGGGACAAGGCCGCTTCCGCCGCCGCTCGGTCGCGGTAGCGGTGGGCGGGCTGCAGTCCGGCGAGGGGCGTCGGTCGTCCCAGGGCCGCCCAGCGCTGGCCCAGGCTCCACACCGTGTCGATGGCCCCCGCCATGCCGGCGTGTGCACCGAAGGCCACCAGCCGTCGCCCGTCGTCGTCGACGATCCGCTCGTAATCGATCAGGGTGCAGCGAAGCTCAGCGAGCCGCCGGAGCATCGGCATGTTGTACGCCTGGCCTTTGATCGTGTGGCTGAAGAACAGGTACGTCGTCTCCGGTACCAGCCGCTCCACCGGAATCTCTTTCACTCCGAGGACCACCGGGCAGCCCTCGAGCCTTTGGACCAACTCCGTGCCTCGTAGCCCCTCGAACTCCGAATCGCCGAAGGCCCGACGGTCGGAGCGCTGGATCCGAAACCGGATCCCGGCCTCCCGAGACAGAGCGTCCAGGTCGTCCGGCACCAAGGGCACCCGTCGCTCGAAGGGGCTCTTGTCTTCCTCGCGGATCCCGATGGGCTGCATCGACCGCGGTCTAGGACGAAGTCGGTTCGGGCGTCCACGCGCAAACCGATTCTGGCGCCGTGCGCCCCATCACCCGATTTCGATCCACACTCGAGCGACTCGCCCGAAGCGAGGGGCCCACCGGGTTCGACGGTTGCGCCCAGGCCGGAGCTCCGGCGGTATGCATGCCATGCATCATCGATGGCTGGCCCTCGGGCTCGGCGCCCTAATCCTGTGCGGACCGATCTCGGCTGCGGCCCGCGGTTTTCGCTTGGATCAGATCCCGAACTCCGTGAACGACTGCGGCACCTGCCATTTCAACCCCGGAGGTGGCGGCGCGCGAAACGACTTCGGCCAAGACGTGGAGGCCAACCTGACCGAGCCTGGATTTCGGGGCGACGTGCAGTGGGCCGAGATCTTCGACCTGGACTCGGACGGGGACGGCTGCACCAACGGCGAGGAGCTCGCCGATCCGGACGGCACCTGGCGAATCGACGACGGCAGTCCCCTAGGCCCCACCTCGGCGCCAGGAGACCCCCTAGATTCGGTGTGCGACACCGGCGGTGGCGGGGACATGGGCCCGGGCACGGACGGCGGGGTGGACATGGGCTCCGGGGACATGCGGGTCACGGACATGGGTGAAACCGATGATCAGGGCCCGCCGGACATGGGTGAGATGGACCCGGACGGCGGATCCGAGTCTCGGCCGGATGGAGGGTCGGGCGGCAGCGTCGATGCCGGTCCCCCAGGAGGCACCGACGGGGGACCGTCCGGCAGCGACGGCGAAGACGGGGACGGCTGCACCTCCACGTCGCCAACCGCCGGCGCCCTGTGGGCCGCGGGGGCGGCCCTTGGGCTCGAGCGGCGACGGCGCCGCCGCTGAGGCCCGTTTAGGCCCCGGATCCGCTGGAGGAGCCGGAGCCACCTCTTCGTTCGAATCGGGGCGACCGCCGGAGGGCCGGTGAGCCGTCTCGGACCCGCTCCAACGGCAGGCGCCACAGCGCCCGGTCCGAGGAGCCCGCCTCCTCCACCGCATTGGCGGCCAAGGGCAGCGACAGGACCAGCCCGATCATCGGCACATGGGCCGGCGGCGGGATGTCCACGTCCAGGAGCACCGCCGACGCGAGCAAAGAGATGTTCGGCCGGGGCGGATCTGGAATTTCGTTCCACACCCGCCGAGCCATGGCCACGTGAGGACCCACGTCGTCCCCCAGGGCCCGATCCAACGGCGGCCAGCGCTCGTCCACCTCGCGAAAGGGGACCCCGAAACCAGGCGGCGGACCGCCCCCGCTCTGGCGCCAGCGCCGGACCGCGGCCACCAGATCTCCGTCGCCGTCCCGAACCACCTCGGCCAGCCAGCTGGCGACCCGCTCGTGGGTCCCCGCCCCCATGCGGGAGCCCGACATCATGATCAGCGACGCCGAGAGCCCCGCCAGTGCGTGGCCCCGGGCCGCCGCCAAGCGGGCCACCTTGGGTGGCCAAATCCGGGGATCCGCTTCGGCCGCCACCGAAACCACGGCATCGACCCAGCGCTCTTCTTTCGAAGAGAGCCGCCGGCCCCCCACCGCGAGGCAAGCCATCGAGGCCCACGAGACCCGTCCGGTGAGCTCCGCGAACAGATCGTGCCCTCGAAAGTGTTGCACGTCGTACCCTGCGTGACCCACGCGGGTCTCGACGGGCGGCATCGGTTCCTCAGGCGCCGTCACGGTTTGGATCCTCGTACGCAAAGGGGGGCAGGTTCATGGGGTAGGTGCGAAACGCCGAAGGCTTCATTCGGGCGGCTTCGGCCACCAAAACGGGCCACCGAGCCTGAAACCACAGGGCTGTCCACAGGCGAGGCCGCCGAAACCCGAGGCCGCACCAGGTCCAGACCAACAGGGCTTCGAGACCCCAGCCCTCGGGCGCTCCTTCGGAGGCGAAAGAACGCAAGCCCGCCTGCTCCAGGGCGGCCACGAAGGCCAGGGCGCGCTCCCCGCTCGGGGCATCGTCCGGGCGCACCGCCTCCCGGGCCTCGGGCGACAGGGGACCGTGGGCCCACGGTGAAAGCTCCGCCAGGGGCGAAAGGCGCCGGCTCCACGCTTCGCCCTCCTCGAGCAGTACGATGGACCCGGTGGACATCCAGGCCCCGTCGTGGCCCCCGGCCAGCCGGGCCGTGATCGCCGCCCACGTCGGTCCGTCCCCGGCGTGGATGGCCGACGCGAAGCCCAAAGAGGTATCGAGCAGCCGGGCCTGTGGCCCCTCCGGAAGCTGCCCCGTCCACGCCAGGTACAGCCGCTCGGTGGCGCCGTAGTGGACTGCCAGGTCGTCGTCCACGCCGTAGCCGTGGATCCGCGGAGCGCTCCCGGGGCTGCACACCCGGGTCGTCATGTGGTCCGGCCAAGGGCCGTCGTCGATCGGTCCGCGCTGTTCGGTCATGACGGCTTCGTGAACCCCGCAATGGTCTTGGCCCGATCTCCCAGGGGCGGCGGCACGCTGCCGTCGACCCGCACTTCGATCACCGCCGGCCGGCCCTGGGCCATGACCTCGCGCACCACTTCCTGCATCTGTCCCGGCGAATCCACGACCCAGGCGGAAAGGCCCATGGCCCGGGCCATGCTCGCCACCTCGAGCGGCCGGCGGTACCGGACCGAGTCCAGGGGTCGCCGCCGGCCCACCAGCTTGGAGCCGTGCCAGGTGATGCCGTGCATGTGGTTGTTCTCCACGATCCAGACCACCGGCAGATCGTACTCCGCCGCAGACAGCAGCTCCATGCCGTTCATCGTGAAGCAGGCGTCTCCGATGATGGCGAAGATCGGCCGACCCGGATGGGCGAGGGCCGCGCCGATCGGACTGACGGTGCCGTGTCCCATGGAGCCGAAGCCCAGGTTCAACATGAAGCGCTGCCCCTCCCCGATTTCCAGGTCGTGAATATTGAACAGCATGTGCCCGCCGATGTCCGAGAACACGAAGGCGTCATCGGGCAAGACTTCTTGCAGGTCGGCCCGCCAGCGCTGGGGCGCGACCGGGACGTTTTCGGACTGCCGCATGTCCGAAGATAAAAAGCGATCGTGCCCTCGGGGCATCGGCGGCGACTCGCCCCATCGGGAGCCGACCTGAGCCCCGTCCCGGATCATGCGGTGCAGGTGGTAGATCAACTCGGTGACGATGGTCTGCGCGTCGCCGACCAAGGCCACGTCAACCGGGTAGTTGCGGCCGATCCGATCCGCGTCGATGTCCACCTGCAAGAGGGCCCCTTCCGGCCGCAGGGCGGGGTTCCAGTTGAAGGTGGTGGTCTCGTTCAGGGAGGCACCGACCGACAACAGAACGTCGCACCGGCCCTCGAGCAAGGTCCGTTTCGCGTCCCGGTGGCCGGCGAAACCCAAGACCCCCAACGAGAGATCGTGGGTCTCGGGGAACAAGCCCTTGCCGCGGGGGGTCGTGGCCACCCGGGCCGGCAGCAACTCGGCCAGGGTCCGCAGGTGCTCCTCACCGCCGGCGCTCGCCACACCCGAACCGGCCAGGATGACCGGGTGCTCGGCCTTCAAGAGCTTCTCGGCGGCCACCTGCACCGCTGCCCGGTCGAAGGTGCGGGTCTCGGGGCGGTAGGTCTGGGGATCGAACCACTGTTCCTCGATCCGCTCGTCCCACAGGTTGACGGGCACGTTCAGGTGCACGGGCCCGGGCCGACCGGTCAGGGCCTGACGCAGCGCGCGCCGCAGGTGGTGGGCCAGGCTGTCGGCGGACGTGACCATGGTCGAGTACTTGGTGACCGGGCGGAACATGCCGACGATGTCCATGTCCTCCCGGTTGGTCTCCTGGGCCGCCCCTTTGCCCAGGGCTCGGCTGTTCGCCTGGCCCGTGACCACCAGCATCGGGATGCCGTCCGCAAAGGCGCAGGCCACTCCGGTCAGTAGATTCGTGGCTCCGGGCCCCGACGTGCCCGCACACACCGACAAGCGGCGGGAGGATCGGGCGTAACCGTCGGCCATGAAGGCCGCGCCCTCTTCGTGCTTGGCTACCACCAGCCGAAAGTCCGAATGAGACTCCACGGCCTCGAAAAACGGGTGCAAGAGCCCCCCAGGGATGCCGAAGACCACGTTGCAGCCCTCGGCGTGTAGATATTGAAGAAACACATCCACCGCCCGGAAGGGTTCCGGTGCCGGTGCGATCGAAGCCACGTGTGCCATGGGCGTTTTGTATGCCCGAATCGATCCGATATCCCAAGCCCCGATCCGATTTTGGTTCCATCAAACCGAACGGTGCAGGACGGCTTGCCGCCTTTGAAAGGTGGGAAAAATCGGGCTCAGCGTGGCGTGGGCAACCGGCGAATCGTCACGACCCGCTCGAGCGCGGGACGACCGCTGGAGGATCGAGGAGTCAGCTCCTCGGGGAAATGGGCCCAGAACGTGGTGCCCCGACCGGCGCGGGACATGACCTCGATGCGGCCACCGATCTGATCCAGCAGCTGCACCACGACCGACAGGCCGACGCCGAAGCTCCGGGGGGCCCGATCGGCGGGCGGGGTTGCGGCTGGGCGAAAAATGGACTGGATCTTGTCCTCGTCGATCCCGCGGCCGGTGTCGCTGACCTTCACGGTCAAAAAGCCCGGCGTGCCCCCGACTTCGACCACGATGGACCCGGTCTCGGTATACTTGGCCGCATTGGTAAGCAAATTGTCCAAGACCCGGTCCAGGATCAGCTGGTCGCATTCGATCGCATCCGGCGCTTCCCGAGTGCGAAAAACGCTGACGCGAATATCTCGCCCATGGACCAAGGCCCGCAGGCGCCGGCGCAGCCGCTCGACCAGCGGCTGCACCTCCACCGGCTCGGGATTTACTTCGATCAGCTGGGGATCGCTGCTGGCGGAGCGAATGAGCCCGCTGAGCAGGCTGTCCATTCGGTCGGTGGCCTGACTCATGTCTTCCACCAAGTCCCGGACCGCGAGGGGCCCCTCCGTCATCTCCTTGCGCAGCAGCTCCGTGCCGAACCGGATCACCGAAAGGGGATTGCGCAGGTCGTGAGAGACACCTTGCACGGCGCTTTGCTGGTCGGCTTGCAACGAGCGCAAGTCTTCCACCAGCTGCTGAAGCAGTGCCGTCCGATCCCGAACCTGCTCTTCCATCAGCCGAGACCAGTCCTTCTGGCGGTCGAGAAGCCCGAGGTTTTCCTGTCGAGCCTCCCGCTCGGCCCGGGCCAGCTCTCGGACGGCGTCGGTCACCTCCTGGCTGAAATCCAGGTTGCGGCGATAGGTCCGCCGGCTCTCCCACCCATACCCCAGGGCGGCGCCGGCCATCGGCAGGCTGAGCCATGGCAACAGTGACCCGCTCGGCAGCAAGGAAGAAAGGCCCGCCAGGAGAAGACCCGCCATTCCTCCCAAGAGAACGGGCATCCAACCCGGACGTCGGAAGAAGCGCACGACCCATTCGGAATAGGGAGCGCCTTCTCCGAGACTGCATTTGACCTGCAGCTGGGCCTTCGGCAGCCCCCACAGGGTCGGCATGGCGATGGTCTGGGCCTGTCGAGACAGCTCCATCCACCGGGTTTCGGGCATCTTCGAGTAGTAGCGGGCGCGGATCAGGGTCGGTGACACCTCGAGCAGTTCCCAGCGGGACACGTTGCTCACCAAGTGCATGTACTTGGCGCTGATCTCGACCACCCGGTGGGGAGCCGTCGCCCACAACACGAAGCGGAGGGGACCGTACGCTTCGTGCAGCTTGTAGGACGCGGCCCGCATGAACTCCTGCTCGTCGGGGACCTGCTCGACCACGCCTTGGAGAAAGCGATCGAATTGATCGAAGGACATCCAGGCGCTGCGCCGGGAAAGGATGTCGGCCCGGGTAACCTTGGCGCGCTGAAGAATCGACTCCGCCTCCCCCGGGGTCAGGTGGTCGTCGATGTAGCGCAGCAGCGGAAACAGGATCCGGGCGTTGTAATGCTGCGAGGACTCGCGCCGTTCCTCGAGCGATATGACTTCGGCCGGCTGGGGCACGTCTGCAAAATTAGCACGAGTCTCGGGGTAGAAACCGCCCCGGGACCCCCCGAGATGGGCAAGTCGTCTTTCGTACGACATCGGCGGACCGTGTCCTACGCAGTCCCCCCGAGGGCGCGCGACCGACCGGGGTCAAAAGGGGGAGGCGGCGGGCTCGGCGGGACGGATGGGGTTCGAAGCGGGAACGGGATCCAGGCCGATCTCCCGGGCCCGCTCGGGATAGCGGTCGAGCCACTCCGTGCAAGCGACCGGGTCCATCGGACGGCCCAACCAGTACCCCTGTATGGCGCTGCAGCCTTCGCGCCTCAGAAATGCCACTTGCTCTGCGGTTTCGACCCCTTCCGCGAGCACATCCAGGTCGAGCACCCGGCCCAGGCCGATGATCGTGCGCACGATGGCCTGCCCTTCCGGATCGTGGACCTCCTGGACGAAAGCCCGATCGATCTTGAGCACATCCACCGGGAAACGGCGCAGGTGGGCCAAAGAGGAGTATCCGGTCCCGAAGTCGTCGATGGCGACCTGAATGCCCCGGTCCCGCAGGGCCTGCAGCTTGTCCCGACAGGCGGTGACGTCCCGCACCAACACGCTCTCGGTGAGTTCGACTTCGAAAGCCCCCGGGCCCAAGCCAGCCCCCTTCACCGCATCCCGAAGAAATCCGACGAAGGAGTCGTTCAGTTGGTGGACCGACACGTTCACGGCGACCCGAATCGGGTGGCCGGCTTGGCGCCACACCCGGGCCTGGTGAACGGCGCGCTGCGCCACCTGCCGACCCACCTGCGCGATCAGGCCGTTTTCCTCCAAAAGCGGAACGAAGGTTCCGGGCGAGACCCAGCTGCCGTCTTCCCGCTTCCAGCGAAGGAGCGCCTCCATCCCGATGACCGCGCCATCGGCGAGGCGCACCTGGGGCTGGTAGTGAAGCTCGAAGGCGTCCTCTTCCACCGCCCGCTGCAGGGCCGCGAGCATGGCCAGCCGATCGCCGTGGTCGGTGTCCATGCCTGGGGTGAAGACGCAGTAGCGATTGCACCCATCCCGCTTGGCGGCTTGCTGCGCCAGTTCGGCCCGGTGGAACAGGGCCTCCGGATCGGATCCGTCCCGGGGATAGGTGGCCACCCCGGCGCTGGCAGAAACCGACAGCTCTTCCGCATCCACCGTCACCGGCTTTCGGATGGTCTCCAGGAGCCGCTGGCACATGGCCTCGGCGGCCCGCGGTTCCACGTCGTCGAGGATCACCACGAACTCGTCGGAGCCCGTCCGGCCCACCAGGTCGATGGGACGCACCTCGCGGCACAGGCGAGTTCCCAATCTTCGAAGCAAGTGGTCTCCCACCTCGGCTCCGAACTGCTGGTTCACGGCCGCCCAACCATCCAGGTCGAAGTGACACACGGCCCCGAAGGCCTGGCCGACGGGCCGCCTCAGGGCCCGTTCGACGAAACCCCGGAGCTGTGCCCGGTTTGCCAGCCCGGTGACTGCGTCGAAGTGCGCGACCCGATGCATCTCTCGCTCCTGCTGAAACAGGGCTTTGCGCTGGGCCTCGAGCTGCTGCTCCTGTTCGGCGAGCCGGGCCTCTCGCTCCAGCACCTCCGATGCATCCTGCACCCGCACCAGGCAGCCGCGCGGGAAGGGCTCCACCAAGACCCGCTGCCGCAGGCGCCCGTCGCGCCGGTCGAACAGCGGAAGCAGCCCCAGGTGCAGGCCCGGAGAATACAATGAAGAGACCCCAAATCGGAACGCTTCGCGGATCGCGGCGATCAGCGCCTCGACGCCCGGCTCTTCCGGGTCCCACAACAGGGCCAACGGGCGGCCGATCGCTTCAGTGGGATCGATCCGGGACCACCGCGCCAGGGTGCGGTTCACGAAGGCCACGTTGCCCCCGGGCTCTACCAAGAGGACGCCTTCGCCCACGCGGTCGAGCATCTGGAGAGCGGTGTCCGGATTCAGGTCGACCACGCCAGGGACTCCATGAACGCCGGAAGGCTCCGCCGCAGGGCCTGCCCGAAGGGGGTCCGGTCCTCGTTCCGAACAGACAGGACGAGGCCGGCACGCACGGTCGCGTCGGGCCAGCGGAAGGCCAGCTGCCGCTGGCAGACCACGGTCAGATCGTCCCGCTTCGGTTCGAGGGGGCCGGGCAAGCCCGAGCGCAGGCGCAGCCCCATGGCGCGGGAAAGCCCGGTCAAGACACCGTTCAAAACCACGTTGGCGGCCTCCTCGCCCACCTCGCGGGATGGCTCGACGCCGCCCCAGCTGCCTCGCACCAAGGCCTCGAGCCAGTGGCCCCACATCTGGGGGTCGAATGTCAGGGCCGCGTGGCCCCGGACCGAGCCCTCGAAGTCCTGAGCCCACCCGCACGAGCCCCCCGTGGGGCCGGCCTGGGGTGGTTCCAGACCGATCTTCACCCGGCCTCCCAGCCGCAGGCTCAAGCGATCCGCCGCACCGTCGAGGCCCAAAGCGAGCCAATGTCCCAGGGCTTCACCTTGGAGCATGTCGGTGGGAGACCGGTCGCGCACCGAGGGGGTCTTCGGCCAACCGCGGCCCCGCTTGAGGCCGGCGTGGCCCAAGGCAGAGGTTCCGTCCTACGCTGGAACCATGAAAAAGGTGGCCGTCCTCACCAGCGGCGGAGACGCCCCCGGCATGAACGGGGCCATCCGTGCCGTGACCCTGATCGCAGCCAGTCGAGGGATCGAAGTCCGGGGCGTGCGGGACGGCTATCTGGGACTGATGGCCGGGGACTTCGTGCCCCTGAGCCCCGACGTCGTGGGCGAGATCCATTCGGCCGGCGGCACGATACTGGGGAGCGCCCGGAGTGCCCGGTTTCGGACTCCAGAAGGTCGCAGAGAAGCCCTGCAGCAGCTGTCCCGGGCTGGAATCGACGGGCTGGTGGTGGTCGGGGGCAACGGAAGTCTGACCGGTCTCGCGGCCCTGCTCGACGAGGCCGGAGGGAGTCTGCGCGGAATCGGTATCCCGGCATCGATCGACAACGACGTCGGCTATACGCGCTTGGCGATCGGTGTCGACACGGCCGTCAACACGATCGTCGATGCATGTGACAAGCTCTTGGACACGGCCGGGTCTCACGGTCGGGCCTTCATCGTCGAGGTCATGGGACGGCGGTGCGGCTACTTGGCCATGGCCGCGGCGGTGGCAGGCGGAGCCCATGCCGTGCTGTTTCCGGAAGCCGGAAAGGACCCGGACCACCTGGTCGACACGGTGCTGCGGGCCATCCGCAGCCGCAGCACGAAGCCGCGCAATCGGCGTTGCGCTCTCATCCTGAAGGCCGAGGGCGTGGACGTATCGCTCGAGACCTTGCAAGACGCGGTGACCCGGAAAATCGATGCCGAGGACCTGGGTATGGACGTTCGAGGGATCACCTTGGGACACGTGGTCCGGGGTGGGCGGCCTTCTGCCATGGATCGGATGGTGGCGACGCGCCTTGGGCACGGAGCCATGCAGGGCCTGCTGTCCGGAGAAAGTGGACGGATGGTCAGTTGGGCATCGGGATTGTCGTTTCCTCCCGAGATCACCAGCCCGGTATCCGGCGATCCACGGACCTGCCTGGTGGACCTCGACGCCGTGCTCGAGGAGACCGAAGCCATGCTGACGGGCGAGAGCAGCTTCATCGCCTGGCGAAGCCGCGTCTTGGGTCAGCTCGAAGAAGTATTCGGTCAGTGATCCGGCGAGACCGAAGTTGTCGAGGTGATTCGTTCCAAAAGAATCGTTTTCTCACCTCTTGGTGCGGCACGAAGGCCGGGTGAGTCGGTGCGCCACAGGGTCCACCCGCAGCACTGCCGAACACCCGGATGGCATGATGACTGCACGCGCCAGGGGCATGAAACGGATGAACGACCATCGAATCCAAACCGCAGCTTGCGCCCTATCGATGGGGCTGCTCGCGTGCCAGCAGCAGTCCGAGCCCACCACCGAAGGCGATACGGAAGTCTCAAAACAGTCCGCTGAAAAGACCGCCATGGACGAAGCGACGGTGGAACTCGCCGGACGCAGCGGCTCCTACCTACAGGGCGAGGTGAGCCTTTCGGCCATGGACGATGACGTGCAGGTTACGGTCGAGATCGAAGATGCCGTCGCGGGCGAGCACGGAGTCCACATTCACGAACGCGCCGACTGCAGCGCCGACGATGCCTCGAGCGTCGGCCCCGTGTGGAACCCCGAAGGCAACGAGACCGGAACTGCCCGGCTGGGAGACTTGGGCAACATCTCGGTTGGCGCCATGGGTGAGGGCTCGGCGAGCTTCACGATGCCAGACGTTTCGATGAAGTCCGGCGGCGATCGGTCGATCATGGGGCGTTCCCTCGTGATCCACGCCCGCCCCGATGGCACCCAGGACAAAAACCCGAATGACACGCGGCGGGTAGGCTGCGCCGAGATCTCGAATCTGACGGACTCCGCCCTTTCGCAGCGCTGACCCCACCGAGGTCGTCAGTACCCTCCGGTCCGACCGCCCGCTCCCCGATCGCCGTCGTGCCGGTCAACCCGGCCGGTGCCGGCGGCTGACGGGGGGGGCGCTGCGTCGGACCGACGCCCCTCCTTCGCTTCGTCTTTGCCCATGATGGCGAGCAGGTCGGCCTTGCCGAATTCTGCTTCTTCCCGCGTGTAGACGGGCTTCGGGTGAATCCCGGTGTCCATCCGTATCGCGTCGCAGGGGCATGCCTCGACGCAGAGCCCACATACGACACACCGCAGCTCATCGATTTCGAAGATGACCGGATACTTTTCGATCCGGTCGTCGTCGGTCTCTCCGGCGACGATGTGAATGCAGCGCGCCGGACAGGCCGTCTGACACATGAAGCAAGCGACGCAGCGGGGCGTGCCGTCTTCGCGCGGTACGAGCCGGTGCATGCCGCGGAATCGCTGCGGGTATTCGACCTTCGCTTCGGGATACTGCACGGTCTGGGTGTAGCGCTGCTTTTTGGTGCCCAGCGCATTCCGCATGAAGTGCCGGATCGTGGCGCCCAAACCGGCAGCGATGCCGGGCACGTATAGCTCCTCTCGCCCTCCGTGCTTGTTGCCGGTCACCGTCTTCACGCCGATGCGCTTCGCCTCGGGGCCTTTGTTCGTGCTCACTGCAGGTTCCATTGCGTCTCCTCGTCCCTCTTCGTCATGGCCTCAGCTCAGGGCCAGCACCACCCCAGCGGTCACCACCACGTTGGCGAGACTCAGGGGCAAAAGCCTCCGCCAGCCCAGGTCCATGACCTGATCGTACCGAAATCGCGGCAAGGTCCAACGGATCATCAACTGAAACCAGCAGAAGAACAAAAGCTTCAGCATGAAAGCCCCGACGCGCAGGGCCGTGACCACCCACTCGTTGAGCGCCCACGTGCTTCCCCAGGGGAACGCGAAACCGGCGTCCATCAGGTAGGGGACCTGCCAGCCGCCGAAGAACAAAGTCGTGACCAAGCCAGCGATGGTGATGACCTCGACGTATTCCGCCATGAAGAACATGCCGAACTTCATGCCCGAGTACTCGACGAAGTAGCCCACGATCTCGGATTCGCCTTCGGCCAGGTCGAAGGGAATGCGCTTGTTTTCGGCCATGGCGGCGGTCAGGAAAATGATGAAGGAAATCGGCTGCAAGAAGATGCCCCAACCCGGGAGCCACCCACCGATGAGCTGGCCTTGGGCTTCGACGAGGGCGTATGGCTCGAGGGTGCCGAAGATCAGCGGCAGGCCCATGATCGACAGGCCCATGGTCACCTCGTAGGACACCATTTGCGCCGAGGCCCGAAGTCCCCCGAGCAGGGCCAGCTTGCTGGCCGACGCGTACCCCGCGAGCGTCACACCGAACACGGCGATCGAGCTGATGGCGAACACGAACAAGATCCCCACATCGAGCCGGGCCACCTGCAGCTTGATGGTCTGGCCCAGCACCTCGATGTCCGGCCCGATCGGGATCACCGCGAAGGTCACCAGAGCGGGAACGAGCGTGATCACCGGGGCGAGGTTGTACAAAAACCGATCGACCCGCTGGTTGATCGCGTCCTCCTTGGTGATCATCTTGATCGCGTCGGCCAGAGGGTGAAGTAGCCCCCACAGCCGAAACTCCCGGCCGAAGACTTTCACTCCTGCTCGGTTCGGCCCGACTCGGTCCTGAATCATCGCGGACTGACGCCGCTCCGCCCACGTGAGTGGGCCTGCGAGTCCCAACAGCAAAGCCAACATGACCAGGACCATGCCGAGCTCGGCGACCAAGGTTACCCAAAACTCTGGCGTCATTCGGTGGACTCCATTCAGGCGGTCGTTTCGAGCACCACGGACTGCTTCGACCGCTTCGCCCGCTCGGTGTCGAGTGAAACACCCCATGGACCGATCTTGAGGGGACGCACGTCTTCGAGGACCGTCGCCTTTTTCTTCAGGTCGTTGAACACGCTGATCCAGTTGCGAAGCTTCCACTCGGCACCGACGCCGAGGGCCTCGGCCACGAAGGTGGCGGCGTCGACCTCGGACTTGCGGCCGTTGAGGGGCTTGATGGCCCTCTGAATGCGCTGCAGCCGCCCGCGGAAGTTCACGAAGGTTCCGTCCTGCTCGGCAAAGGACGTGATCGGCAAGACCAGCGCCGCCGACAAGGCCGTGTCATCCCAGTTGGACGTGAACGCCACCGCTCGGGCCTGGCTCACCGCCTCGCACCACCCAGGGTCGGGGTTTGGGTGGTCGGTCCCGAGCATCAGCAGGGTTCGGACGTCGCCCCGTCCCAGGGCCTTGCGCAGCCCCTCGGGCCCTTCGTCGAAGATCGAGTGGGCTTCGAAGACCAGTTCCGCGCCGGCCCGATTCGGGTTCTGATCGGCGACCCGGAGGATTTCGTCCGCGGTCCAGTCGGGCCGCCCCACCACTGCGAATGTGTCGGCCTGCAGCCGCTCGTGAGCCAGGCCCACGAAGGCGGCGATTCCTTCGGTGGTGCACTGGGCCGACACGGTCACGCCGAGCTTTCCGTCCTCGCGGGCGCCCGCCAGCCAGTCGCCGAGCAGGCGCTGGGCCTCCTTCCACTCGATCGGCACATAGCGCCCGTCGTCGGTCCGGCGGTGGGGCACGGTGATCTGGGTCTCGGGGTCGTGGACCCGCTTGTAGGACAGGCGGCCCGGGTCACACAGCCAACCCTGATTGACCTCCAGATTGTCTCGGCCCCGGTACCGCTGGATTTCGCCCTCGTAGTGGTCGATCAGAATGTTGCAGCCCCGGGCGCAGCCGGCGCAGACGCTTTCCGTGCTCTTCAGAAACCAGCTTCGAACCTTGAAGCGAAAGTCACGGCTGGTCAGGGCCCCAACCGGGCAGATCTCCACGGTGTTCAGGCTGTACGGGTCGTCCAGAGGCTGCCCGGGAAAGGTGCCGATCACCGCCCGGTCCCCCCGATCGAACTGACCGAGCTGGGGGTTTCGGGCGATCTCTTCCATGAAGCGGACGCAGCGGGTGCAATTGATGCACCGCTCCTCGTCCAGCATGACCCGGGGACCGAGCTCGACGGCCTTGTCTTTGACGACCTTGACCTCGTCGAAGCGGGTGCCGGTCCGGTCGTGGGCCATGTAGTAGTCCTGCAGCTTGCATTCCCCAGCCTGGTCGCAGATCGGGCAGTCGATGGGGTGGTTGACCAGCAAGAACTCCATCACGGCGGCCTGCGAGTCTTTCACCTTCTCGCTTTGGGTGTGGACCACCATGCCGTCCCGCACCTTCACCTCGCAGGCCGGGAGCAATTTCGGGGCATTTTCCACCTCGACCAGGCACATCCGGCAGTTGGCAGCGATCGACAGGTGGGGGTGCCAACAGTAGTGGGGGATGGTGATCCCGGCGTCCGTCGCAGCCTCGATGATCGTGCGGCCGGGCTCGACCTCGAGCTCCCGGCCGTCGATGGTGAATTTCGGCATCGCGGCCGCACCGTGGCGCCAAACCACCGAACTCGCAAGGGTTTCCGACCCGCCGAACGGGACGAAATTCGCGGCCCGGGGAGCGAACCGAACGATCGGTCGCGCCGGTCGACAGGCGGCGAAGACGGGCTCGACTCTCCGGGTTTCTACGGATTCTCGGCCTGCGTCCGGTAAGACCGTCGGAAGGGCCCTTCACTGCACCCTTGTCACGTCTGCGCCATCTGACGCAGACCGACCCCCATCCCTGGAGGGATTTTTCTCATGAATCGATGGAACCGACACCGATGGATGACCCTGTGGGCCGCAACCGGCCTGTTCGCCGCCTGCGGCGGTAGCGAAGAAAATGGCGACGGAAACGGAAACGATGGCCCCGTCGAGATCCGCTCGTTCACCCGCGACCCCGATGGCACCGTCAACAGCGGCAGCACGGTCACCCTCTCGTGGCGGGTGGTGAACGCGGATCAGGTTCGGATCGTCCAAGACCCGGGCACCACCATCTACGACGGTTCCGATGCCCAGGGGAACGTGGGCTCCGAGCCGATCACGACGGCCACCACCTTCACCCTGACCGCGGTCGGGGCTGACGGCGCTGAAGAGACGGACAGCATCCAGATCCCGTCGGAGGCCATCGAAGGCATCACCATCGATACGTTCCAGGCCACCACCGAGGGTGAAATCCGTTCCGGAGACCCGATCGACTTCACCTACAGCTTGTCGGGAGCGACCCAGCTCACGTCGGTGTCCGTGCGCGACGACGAGGGCAACACACCCTTGCGGCCCAACATGGACCCGGTGGACCTGAGCCTGAGCGATCTGTCCGGCACGTTCACCATCCTCGCCGACGTGCCCGACGGCTCGACCATGGAAGAAGTGATCCGCACCTACACCCTCACGGTGGAAGCGGGCGGGCTCCAGGTATCGGCGGACGAGCAGGTCACCATTTCCGCCGCACCGCCGGAGGTCACCAACTTCGAGACCACCGCCAACGAGGGGCGGACCACGTACTACGCCCTGCCGGCCTCACAGCAGACGGCCGACAACCGAGTGGGCGTCACCTGGACCGTCGAAAACACCGAGGAAGTGGCGGTCTTTTTCGACGACACCGATGACGACGACTCGGACCGCCAGCTGTGTCGCCGCTTCGGCCGACCGGGCCCCACCGGCTGCATCAACGATCCGGGTGGCTGCACCGGCTCGGCCACATGCAACCTGGACCTTCTCGTGGGCGACTACCAGGTCATCTTGGTGGCCCGCAGCCCGACCGGTGTGGAGGTCGAAGAGCCCCTTCCGATCACGGTCGTCCCCGACATCCAACAGAACACCTTCAACATCACCCCCGGCGAATTCTGGCAGGCGTCCATCGACGCCCAGGTCAGCTGGGACGTGGACAACGCCAGCACGGTGCAGCTTCAGCGCTGCAACGGCGCCCTGGAACTGTGGCAGGACGTGAACCTGCCCGGAGTGACCTCGGACAGCTTCGAGGTCAGCAACGAACCGCTGGTGGTTGAAGCCACCGGTGGCGTGAACCAGCGCTTTCGGCTCCTCAGCACCATTCGCGACGGTCAGGGCCGTCTGGTGAAGCCGACCGAGGCCATCCTCGAAGACCGCACCTGCAGCAACGACGAGGGGCCGGACGACACCTTTCCCGAAACTTCGGTGGAGGCCGGCTTCAACGAGCCCGAACCCAACAACGATCGGGATATGACGGCGCCCCAGGTGACCGCGTCCCCCGGCGCCGGCGACAACTTTCGGGGGACCTTGTCCGACGTCAACGACGTGGACGTGTTCCGCCTCGACACCACGGCCGGAAACCAGCTGATGGTGTTCGGGGTAACCGGGGACGGCTGCGCGAACAACTCGCTGCAGCTGCAGGCCTTCGACGAAGCCGGCAACGCCCTCACCCCCCGGGTCGACTCTGCGATCCACGACGGCATCTTGGGCCCGTGCCCCGAGCTTTTCGGCGCCCAGACCGGGTTCGACGCCTTGATGGAGCTGCCCGGGGGCACGGTCTACATCGAAGTGACCGGCAAGAACCTGCCGGGCTCCGCCGAGTATGTGCTCGTGCTCGAAGAGAACGAACCCCTCGAGAACGAAGTCACGGCCATGGCCCACCCGAACGTGGACAGCATCACGCAGGTGGGCTTGCCCGAATGGCAGCTGGCGGACCTGCAGGTCTTTTCGGCGCCCTACGGAACCCAGGGGATGAACGGGCCCACGGTGGCGCCGTTCTTTGCCCAACTCGAGTCATTCCTCCCGAACCATACGGTGGGCGCGGGGCTCTTCGCGCTGGTGAGCATGTTCGAGACCAACGACTCCCACGTGATTCCGTACGACCTGGAGCTTCAGTACGGGCTGCGGCACGTGCCCCTGGCCGGCGCCACCGCCATCGGCGTGGACATTCCAGCCACGGAGCTCGGCATCGACGACGGCATGGCCGATCCTGCCAGTGGGGTCGGGCTCGGAATGACGCTGGTGCCGACCAGCAGCGTGGGCACCGCCTTGGATTACCAGCTCGCCGGCAACACGGAGGGCGGACCGATCATCCCCGACGATGTCTTTCCGCTGAACATCTCGCTCCGGTTCCAGCAGCCCTTCGACGACCCGCTGTACCAACCTCGCAACATGGCGGGCGATGTGGTGCTGATCGAACTGGGGTATCCGAACATGGAAGGGACCACGCCGTTCACGGGGACCACCCATATGCACATGGTGGCGTCCATGAGTCGTTGGGTCTTCGAACAGGTGCCTGATCTGTTCGACAATGATTTTCCCAACTCCACCAACGACGACTTCTTGTGGGTGCTCGAGATCCGCGACGCCAACGACAACGGGTACGACCTGGAAGTGTCGTTCAGCGTAGTCCCCTGAAACGAAGGCTTCGGTCGTGACCGAGCCGACCCTCAGCCCGTCCGAGATCCTGATGGAGCTGATCCTCCCCTCGGTCCTGGAGGCCCGAAGCGACGCGTTTCGGGCCTTCCCAGGACGGGTCGAGGTGCGCATTCACGAGGACGGGGGAGAGCGAGCCTGGTGGGTTCAGGCCCGCGAAAACCCCTGGGTGCGCCGGGGGCCCTGTCCCGACTCCGATGTGCAGATCGGACTGGACGCCGTGTTGGTCCTCGAGGCGCTTCGGGGCGTTTCGTTGGACCTGGACGCAGAGGTCGAAGCCGGACGGCTGCGGCTGTCCGGCGATCCGGAGCTCATGGACAAGCTGGGGCGGGTGCTCGAGGGAGCAGGCGAGACCTTGGCTTCGGTTCGCGCGAAACGCGGCTGAGTCAGCGGGGGAGCTTTCCGTAGGGTCCGGGGATCGGGACGTCGAAATCGCCCAGATTCACTACAGCGCCGTCAGCGGTGAAGAAGCTCGCATTCACCCGTTCGGGAGCCACCAGCGAGAACACCACGCCGTCCTGCCCCCACACATACGCTGCGCCTCGGTCCGCCACCGCCCCGTCGAAGCCGGAGCTGGGTCCCGAGATGCGCGGGTCTCCCCGCTCGTCGGGCACGTGCATGTGAAAATGAGCCATCGCATCCACCGGCCCGCCGTCTTCGAACGGAAGATCGTAGCGCTCCGAGTCGTGGAACGACTTTGGGGGAAGCATGTTCAGCTTCGGACCCTTCATTTCGAGCGAAATGGTCCCGCCCCACTCGGTCTCGGATTGATAGGTGGCGAGCGCAACCAGTTCTCGAAGCTCCTGCTTGAACTCGGAGCGATGCAGGGCATCTTGCAGCTTTCGAATCTTGTGAAGCTCGGGGGTCGACAGCATGTTTCGGTGGTCCTCGAAGCGGTCCGAGTACTCGGCGTTGTCGTCGATACGAGTCGTCCCGGGTCGAAGCCTCTTTTCGATGGATGACTCGAGCTCTTCTCGGCTCAGGCGCCGCTCCACACGCCGGAGTCGGGTCCAGGTGTGGACGTCCTTCAGGGCCAAGAAGTCCTCGGGGGGCGTCGTCAATGCAGCGAGCTGCTCCGGGTCGTAGGCGTCGACCTGCTTGCCGATGGACCAGGCCCGAACCAGGGCGGCAGCTTCGGGTGGGGTCAGGACCTGACCCATGGCTTCGGACACCCGATCCAGGGTGTCCAAAGCCTCCTGTCGGCGTTGGGGCTCGCAGCGGGACAGAGACCTCGCCAGGTCGAGCAGCACCCAGGGTGACTGGGGGTGGCCGTCCGGAGCCGCCCGCTCGAGTAGCGACTCGAGGGACTCGGCCAGGTGCCGATCGGCACCGGACAAGGCGACGGCCAAGGGCCACTCGTCGGTGCGAAACGGCGTGGCGGTCACCTCGCCGAGTTTGCGGGCACCCGCGACGAAGGACTCCATGGCGGACGCGGGATCGGACGGCGCCGGGTCCTTTTCAGGGTCGAGACCGAGCCAACCCGCGATGGATTCGAGCGAGGTCTCCTGATGGCGGTGCTGGAACCCGGAGACCACGTCGAGACCGACCGCATCGTGGATCTCGGACATGACTTCGGCCAGGGCCGCGAACTGCGATGCGCTGACGCGATCGAGAAGGGGGGCTTCGAGCAGGGAGGGTTCGAACTGAAATTCCTTCCGCAGCTTCTCTCCGCGAACGAAAGCCTTTTCGGTGAGCGCCTCGAAGAATGCCAGGTCGCCGGACCGAGCTTTGTAGCTTTCGGGAAGCAGGGGAAGGGTCTGGAGCAGTCGGTCCACGGCTTCGTCGCCCCGGCCCACCACCTGACGCACCGCATGCAGGTCCGCGCCGGTCACCGAGCTCAGCGGGCGGTCCCCCTGTTCATGATGGGCCCAAGCCTCGAGCAAGGCCGCCACCGCGGGCAGCTCCTGGCCGGGCACCGCGTCCACCAGACTGGGGTGTAGGCCGGCCTGCTTCAGATCCCGGCGGATCCGGCCGATGAGCTTGTCCTGCAGACCCGCCAGCCGAAGGATGACGTCGCCGGAGCGGGGGCCACCCGACGGGTCTGCGTCTCGGAGCTCGGTCATGGCCCGATCGGCGGCGGCTCGAATCCGGCGGAAGCGGGCCAGACGGGGACCGAACGGCGGGTAATCGAGAGGGGCTCCGTCGCCGTCGGGCCCCTTCACGGACCACCGACCCCCGAGGCGGTGGCTGCCCTCCGCCCCGCGAACCTGCTCCGCGCCAAAGCCGGCCGCGCCCGGCAGCTCGGCCCACTTCCGAAGCCGCTTCAGCAGGCCGGTGTCCATGGGCGGCAGCGCCCCCACCGGCGGTCGGCGCTCCGTTCGATGCACCGAGGCGAACGGGAACGGCCGCTCCCGCTCCAGCCCGACCGCCCCGTCGCCCGAAGTACGGGATCGGGCCTCCCGGACATCCCGGGACTCGCGCCGGGCTCCCGAGCCTTTGGCCGTGAACCCGGGAACGAACCCCCCGGTCCATCCCGTCGCGCCCCCGACACCGCCCGTCATGCCCCCAAACGCTACCCC
>DAPKRQ010000273.1:0-37791 GCA_031800475.1 Myxococcales bacterium LLY-WYZ-16_1 | reverse complement strand
GGGGGGCATCGGGCGGGGCGAGCCGTTCGATCCGGACCGTCTCGGCCGCTCGGCGAATGGCCTGCACGCGACCCGGGCCTTCGGCGGCGATCACCTTGGCCACGCCGAACCCGCGGTCGACCTGGTCCGCTTCGTCGAACGCCACGCTCGCGCCATCGGGCGGAGGCGGGGCCAGGTCGACCTCGAGGGTGATGCTGACCAGGTCTGCCGAGGTGTCCTCGAAGCGGTCGGCCGCGGCGCGGATGGATTCGCTGACCTCTCGTACGTTCATGCCGGCCTGCGTCCCAGATACAGCACGCAGGCTCCGAAGGTGAACGCCCGGTGGCCCACTTCGTCGAATCCGACCTGGCGAAGGCCTTCCTCGAAGGCTTCCGGACGGGGAAAGGCTTCGATGGAAGTTCGAAGATATCGGTATTCCTTGGGGCTCACCAAAAGCGCCCCGGTCAAAGGCACCACGAACTTGACGTGCTGGCGAGCGAACCAAGCCATCAGCCCGTTTTGGGGTTCGGAGAGTTCCAAAATGGCCACACGCCCCCCGGGTCGCAGAACCCGGAACATCTCCTCGAGCGCCTTCGCCCGGTCCGGGACGTTTCGAATGCCGAACGCCATCATCACCCCGTCGAAGCTTTCGTCCTCGAACCGGAGGGCCTGGGCGTCGCCGTTTTCCAGCCGGATCCGGTCACCGACTTTTCGCACCTTGCGCCGTCCGATGCCGAGCATCTGGTCCGACGGGTCGACCCCAACCACCTGGGCATCCGGGTGCCGGCGCACCAGTTCCAGGGCCAGGTCGGCGGTGCCGGTGGCGAGGTCGAGCACGCGGGCCCTTTCCGGAAGCTGGAGTGCGTCGACGGTGCTCCGCCTCCAGCCTCGGTCCATGCCAAACGAGTTGATTCGGTTCAAGAGATCGTACCGGTGGGCGATCCCATCGAACATCTGGCCGGAGCCGTCGGCGCGTGCGTTGGCGGTCATGATCGACGCGGTCCTTCCTGCTCACCGTGGCCCGACTCAGGACGGGCTTCGGCGGCTTCGGTCTTGCGCCGGTGCAGGCGCATGTGCCCCTGTTGAATGCCTTCTCCGGCCAGGGCCTTGAGCGCAGCCAGGTTGCAGGCGAGTCCCGCGGCGCCGAGGCACACTGCCAGCTCCTTCGCGCCGGAGGGGCGCATCAGCTCGAATGCAGAGCGCACCGCCGGGTGGGCCCGGGTCGACCCGCCGACCGTGGCGACCGCCATCGGCATTTCGAGGCGTCCGTCGAGCCCTCCGTCGGCCCGGCGCCAGGTGGCGAGAGGACCGTAACCGCCTCCCAGGGCCGCATATGCGTGGGCACCGGCCTCGATCGACCGCCAGTCCTGCCCCATGGCCACCGCCACCGCGTCCACGGCGTTCATGATCCCCTTGTTGTGGGTGACGGCCCGAAAGATGTCCTTTTCGGCGAACCGAGAAGCCCGGTGGATGCCGTCGGCCACCTCTTCCCCCCCGAGGGCGTCGTCGCTCACCCGGCAGCTCACCCGCACCATGCGCCGCAGGGGCAGATTGCTCAAAATCCGGAGGCCGAGCCGGCCTCCCACCCGGTCCAGGACCCACGGACCGACCGCTTCGGCCACCGTGTCCACGAGATTTGCGCCCATGGCGTCCTGCACGTCGACGTACAGATGAACGACGACCATCCCCAGCTCTTCGTCCAAGAGCCGGACCTCCGCATCCCGGCAGCCGCCACCCCGCTCCACCATCCGGGGGATGGCTGCGTTGGCCACTTCGACGATGCGGTCCTTTTCGAGCCCGAGCGCCTCCGCCGCCGCCGCCGGGTTCGGGACATCGTCGAGCTGCACCTGCGCTGTCATGACCGCGTCGTCCGCTTCGCCGCGAAAGCCTCCCGTGATCCGGACGAGCCGGGCTGCGTTGGATGCCGCCGCCACGATGGATGGCTCCTCGACCGCCATGGGCATCGGAACGTCCCGGCCGTCCACACGAAAGTTGAGCGCCACCGAAAGCGGCAGCACCGCCGCGCCGACGACGTTTTCGCTCATGCGGTCCAGGTCGGACAAAGGCAGGCCGACCTCTCCCCGCAGAAACGCCTGAGCCTCGTCGGTCAGCTCGAAGTGACTGCACAGCCGGTCCTGGCGCTCGGACAAGACGTGTCGATGGAAGCCGGAGATCCGGCTGGAAGGGGGTTCGGCCATCAGTCGGAAAGCTCCCGAGCCAGCGTCTCGGCGTCGTCGGGCGCCAAGGCCTGGGGTCCGTCGGACAGCGCATGTCCGGGATCGTCGTGGGTTTCGAACATCACGCCGTGGGCGCCCACCGCGCGGGTCGCCCGGCACAGGGGCGGAACCAAGTCCACGCGCCCGGTCCCGTGCGACGGATCCACGATGACCGCTTGTCCCAGCACGTGGGCCAATTGGGCGGCGGCGGCCAGATCCACCAGGTTCCGGGTCGACGGTTCGAAACCCCGAACCCCGCGCTCGCAAAAGACGACACCCGAGGCGCCGTGGACGAGCAGGTACTCGCCCGCCAACAGCCATTCCTCGAAGGTGGCGGCCATGCCGCGCTTGAGAAGGACGGGCTTTGCCGCCTTGCCGACTTCTTTGAGCAGAGCGAAGTTCTGCATGTTCCGCGAGCCGACCTGGATCATGTCCGCGTACTCCGCCACGGTTTCGACGCTACGCTCGCTCATGCACTCGGTCACGACGGCCATGCCGGTTTCGCGACCTGCGCGTCGCATCCATTCGAGCGCCTGCTCGCCGAGCCCTTGAAACGAATAGGGAGACGTACGGGGCTTGAACGCTCCACCGCGCAAAAAGCGCACGCCCGAACGACCCAGTCGTCGGGCCAGAGCGTAGATCCGTTCCTCCGAATCGATGGAACAAGGTCCTGCGAAGACTGCGAACGGAGCGCCTGGACCGATGCGATGTTCTCCCACCGCCACGGAGCTTCCCGCCAGCCCGTCGAGCCGAGGATGGGCAGACGGGTCCGAAGCGACCGACGCCACCTCTTCGACTTCGAGCACCTTCTGGGGGTCGACCCTTCTCGAGTGGGGAGCCACCGCGAAGGCGACGGGCCCGTCCCCGTGACTCACCAGGGGCTCGGCCCACAGGCCGAGTCGGGCCAGCTTTCGCTTCGCCTGCTTGGGGTCGGCGTCGGATTTGAGCGTCACGATCATGATGCGTCACTCTCGGGTGTCAAGACGGCCTGCGAACGGCGACGTCGGCAACCAGCTCCAGGCCCACCCGCGCTTCGCACTCGGGGATAGCTTCGAGGTGCTTTCGCCCCTGGTCTGCGTGGGCCTGGGCCACTTCCAAGGTCGTTTCGATGGCGTCGTGCTCGGTCAGGGAGCGGCATATTTGTCCTGCCATGTCCTCGGTGACTTCGCCTTCGCCGTCGACGATGCGCTGCAACAGCTCGAACAGCGCCGGGTCTCGCTCCAGTCCAACCAGCAGCGGATAGGTCAGTTTTCCCTCTTTCAGGTCGGTGAACGCACTCTTGCCGGTGGTGCCGCTGTCCGACAGGTCGAGGGCGTCGTCGACGATCTGAAATGCCATGCCCAGGTCGTTGCCGAACCGGCCGAGGGCCTCGCAACGCTCCCAATCGAGCCCGCCGGCCCGACCGCCCGCGACCATGGCCCACCGAAAGAGGGCTGCGGTCTTGCCTTCGATGATGTGGAAGTAGGTACCCCGATCCGGCCGCAGCACGCCCCGATGTTCGAGCTGCACGGACTCCGCCTCGATCATCTCGTCGATGATCCGGAGAAGCCGGTCCATCAGACCTTCGACCTGGGCCGACTGCACGTGCATCAGGGCCTGCACCAGCAACCAGTCGCCCGCAAAAACGCTGGCGGCGTTGCCGTACAGGACCCGGGAGGTGGGCTTGCCCCGGCGGAGGTCCCCCGCGTCGACCACATCGTCGTGCAGGAGCGTCGCGCTGTGGGTCAGCTCGACCGCCGCCGCCAGCCGAGCCAACCCGTGGGGTTCGGCCCGACCGCCGACCCGGGCGGACAGGGCCACGCAGAGGGGTCGGAGACGTTTGCCTTTCAGGTCGAGCAGGTTCTGCGCGGCCCGTCCGACCAGGTCGTCGCGCACCGGCACCGAATCCAGCAGCGCCTCGACCTCGTAAAGATCGCTGGACACGAAGCCGTGCAGCGCAGACAAGGCCTCCGCCAGGCCGTCGAGGCCGCGGGTCTCGGCCACGCGTACCAGCCGGCGCAATACCGGCGGCGATTCCCGTTGTGCAGTCGCTTCGGTGGTCATGTTCAGCGCCCGTGGATTCAACAATTCTTGAACCGCTCCTGTTCCAGGTCCGACGGCGGCTCGTGTCCGCGCAATCCGCCCGAGGTTTTCTGCATCTTTACCAACCCGAGCCCATCGGGCAACCTGTTCAAGACGGTTGGAACAACATGTCGACCCGGCGAGCCAGCGCGAAACGGACGACCGCCCCGGACCCCCTGTCCCACCGGGTGGCCGCGGTGTGCGATGCGGTCGGCGCATTCATCGAATGCTGGGGGTTCAAAGCCATTCACGGGCGCACTTGGGCCCTGTTGGCCCTGAGCACCCAGCCCTTGAGTCAGGCCGAAATCGCCGAACGTCTGGGCGTCAGCCGGTCGCTGATTCATCTGACCATCACCGAGCTGTCGAGTTTCGGGTTGGTGGTTCCCACCGGCCCCGAGCGGAATGCGCCCTACCAGGCCACCATGGACGTTTGGCCCGTGATCACCGACGTGCTGCGTCGACGGGAGTGGATGCTGATGGAGCAGGCCCGGCTGGCCCTGGACGCCGCCTACCGCGAGGCCGAGTACGCCGAGATGTGCGGCGAGGAGCCCGCGTACGATCGAAGGCGGATCGGGCTGCTGCTCGCCATGACCGAATTCGCCCAGGCTGTGCTGTCGGCCGTGCTCGGGATCCGCATGCCGCGGAGCACCGAAGCCTTCGCCGAATGGCTGCGGCGTGCGCGTCGAAGATTCGAGCGGCTGCAGTCCAAGATTCCGACCCTGTCCGACCTGCGGGCTTGAGCCCCTGCGACCGACGGGGCGCTCGGTCGGTGTCGGGTCCGATCGGCCCGGGCCCGCCCCTGTCGCGGACAGCCCGTGGGCCGGGGCGGACGGCGCGAGCGGTATCCGACCGACGCGGGCATTATTTCGAGACGAAAAGCGTTGCAGCGATCGACTCCGGGGGCCGAACCGGTCGGCCGGAGCTCCGCCGTACAGGCCCTGGCCGGCGGACCCCGCCTTGGTGGTGGACGGGAGCAGCGTGAACACGCGCCCTGGCAAATCGGGTGTGGCGGCGAGCGAGGTCCGGATGCTCGGTTCGAGCTTTCAGGACACCGGTCGGTTCCGGCGGCGGATCGCGAGGACCGGGCTGCGGCGGGGAACGGCCGGGTGGAGGTTGCATCGCGCTTGCAGCGTGGTTCAACATGCGGTCCGAGGACAGGGGGTCCTCAGTGTTCCGCCGGGAAGACCCGGCGCAGCCTGATGGAGGGCGAACATCATCGAGGCACGCAAAAAGGCCCTGGCTGCCGCCCATGCGGCTCAAGAGAAGAAAGGCCAAAACGTCACCATCATCGACCTGGAAGGTCGCTCCAGCTACACCGATTACCTCGTCATCGTCTCGACCTACAGCGAGCGCCAGTGCGCCGCGGTGGCCGAGTCCATCTTCCAGACCTTGCGCAAGACCGAAGGCGAGCGCCCCATCAGCCGCAACCAGGACGGCGTGTGGGTGTTGCTCGACTATGGCGACGTGGTGGTGCACGTGTTCCACGAGGATGCGCGGGCGTACTACGAGTTGGATCGAATGTGGGCCGACGCGCCCCGCATCCACCTGCCCGCGCCGGTCGAAAGCTGGGCCACGGCGCAATAGACTTCAGGGGGAACCTCGACATCGAAGCGCGATAGGCGTCAGTAGGGGCCTTCGACATCGAAGCGCAGCAGCTCGATGTCGATGGGTTCGCTCGTTTCGATCGAAAATCGATTGAAGCCCCGTTTCAGATCGACCTCTCCCATCTGCACCCATCTGCGTCGCTCCACTTCGAAGCCGAAGGTGGTGTCATTGAGGGTGACCAGACCGTGGGCCGCCCGGTCCATGTGGGGCCGCATGCGCGCGGACCACGTGACTCGCTCCGAACGAAAGGCCGGAAAGATCATTTCTGCTCGGTCCAGGACCACGAGGGCGTTTCCATCGACGCGAACGCCTCCGAATCGTTTCGGAAAAATCACGGCGTCCGCAGCCGCGAGCACGTCGGTGTGGGGGTAGGCGTTTTTGAAGTCGCGGTAGAGATTGAAGCGTCCGAAGTCGAGCTCGTAATCTTCGGTGCGCAGGCCCCAGCTGTTTTCGAGGTAGATCGCGAAAGGGGCGACGGCAGGGTTCCCGAGCGCGTCGTAAGTGGGGCGGAGAGCGTCGGCCAGGGGCTCCGACACGCTCTTTCGAGCCCGGTCCCAGCCGCACAGGCCCGTCCCCCAGCCGACGATGCCCTCGATGTAGACGGGCAGCATGGCCCGGGGCTTCCACCGAGGCCCCGGCGTGCAACCCTCGTTGACGGTCATGCCCGCCCCGAGAAGGCCGAAAAAAGCCAACAGGACCCCGGCCACCGGACCGCCCCACGATTCCCGCTTGGCGAGCCACGCGACGAGCGGAACAGCCATGAGCCCAAAGAAGGCCGCTGAACCCGAAAAGCGCCGTGCACCGTACGACCAGCTGGCGTACCAGTCCCAAGCGGATGCGTTGACCCAGGTCTGAATCGCCACCGCGACGAGTGCCGCGACCGCCACAGTGGGCCGGCGGGCGAGCGCGAACCCGAATCCGATGACCGACAACCAGACGGCCGGAGACCACGGCACCAGTCCGTTCCGCGTGCTGAACAAGAGCTCGAACAGGGCGGGGTCATTCAAGCGAAGAAAGGTATCGCCGTAGGGTCGAAACCACGGAAGCTCGGACATGGACCACACGGCGAGCTGCACCGAAAAGACCAGCGCCGCCACGGCCCCGGCGACAGCCAACTGAACGGTCCGCTCGGCCAGGGGCTGGATGATGGGGGTTCGTCGGTCCGTCCCCGGGTCGGCCCCGGTGTCGGAATCGAACGCCTTCCTTCCCGAGGTCCCCAGCCCGCCGAGGACCTGCCCGAGCCAAAGCACCACCGGGAAGGCACAAAACAACAGGTTCTGGGTCCGGACGAGCCCGGCCGCCCCGATGGCGGCCCCGAGGGCCACGGCGTCGATCCACCGAGCGCCCTCGACCCAGCGCAGCCCCATCCACGCGACCAAGGCCCCGCACAAAGCCGAGGCCACGTGGGTGTAGGTCGGGTGAAACCAGGCGTAATAGAGCACCGGCAAGGATGCGGTGAACGCCCAGGCCGTCGCCCAAGCCCAGGGGCCCGCCGTCCACCGCCGGCCGACCCGGGCCACGACCCACACGAAGAGGACCGCACACACCACGGTCCCGAGACCAGCGACCTTCGCCAGTCCCCCCTCGAAGTGGCTGGGCTGTCGCTGCGCGTCGAAGAACAGGCTGCCCACGGCATATCCGGGGGCCAGGGTGAAGGCGGTCCCCACGTGAAACGGGATCCGGGCTCGGCCGTCGGAGGTGAGACCGTACCCGTAGCGATCCCCGAGCTCGGCGTACTCGTCGGTCAGATCCCAGTCCCCGTCCTCGACCATCGAGCGGGCGAGCATCAGGTGGTACCTGCCATCGCCCCCGACCTTTTGGGTGTCGGCCCCCGGAGTGACCCAATAACCCGCGACCGAGACGGCCAGGGTCAGAGCCAGCCAGCCCAGATCGCTGTGGAGCCCGCGCCGAAGTCGGTTGCGCCAGCTCCCCTCCCCTTCGGCCTCCGGCCACCCGCCGTCCGTGCCCACGGCCATACCCCGCCATACCATCCCCGCGGAGTCAGGCCATCGGCCCTTCGATGGGGACCCCGCAAGCGCACGCCGCTTGCGCTGCGACGAACTTGGGCCGGTGCCGAGGCTGGCATACGGTGGCCGGGCATGGGCGCGGCATCCGGTCCCACCTCGGCTTCGGCGTGGTTTCGAGACCCGTGGGTATGGACCTCGACCGTCCTCGGGGCGGGCGCCCTGGCGGCGGTCTTTTTCGCCGGGCGGTACCTTCCCTACATCGATTGGTCGAATCACGTGGCGCTGATGGCGGCCTTCGCCCACGGGGGCGAGACCGGCGCCACGGCCTACCTGGAGCGAAGCTGGCTCCCCACGCCCTACCTGCTGTTCTACGCCTGGACCGCCGTGGCCGGTCAGGCGATGCCGGTGGAAGCGGCGGCCAAGCTCGGGCTGTGCGTGGCGGGGACGGCGCTCGTCCCCAGCGCGGCGTGGTTGGCGTCCGAATGCGGCAGGTCTGCCCGCCTCGGGGCGGTGGCTCCCCTCGCGTTGTTCGGGTACGCGTTGGGCTACGGCTTCGGGGCCTTCGTCTTCGCCCTGCCCCTGCTCCCGGCAACCCTGGCCGCCGGCGAGCGACTGCTGGACGGCATCGCCCGAGATCTGTGTCTTCCGGACCTGCGGCGCCGCGCGCTCGGGCTGGCGGCCCTGCTCGCCCTGAGTTTTTTGGGCCACGCTTTCGTGTTCGGCGTGGCCGCGGGATGCCTGCTCGTTCGGACCATGGCGTTCGGACTCGTTCGCGCTCGATGGAAGCTCTTGCCCCGCACCGCGTCGGCGGTCGGCCTGGCCTTCGTTCCATCGGTGCTGCTGGCGGTGCCAAAGGGTCTGGACCTTCTGCGAAATCCGTTCCGCGAAGCCGGGACGGCGCCCGCGGGTCCTTGGATGACCTTTCTCGACCGAAAGGCCCATTTTGCGAACTGGGGCGGTCACTTCTTGGAGCGCGGGTCCTCGGCCCACTGGACGACGATGCAAGGAGTGGCGGCTCTATTCGTGGCGTTGTGCTTGTGGAGCCTTTGGCGCAGCCACCCTGACAGTCGTTTCGTTTCCAAGGAATCCATCCGGCCGAAGTATGGGCTCGAAATTCATGCTTCGCTGCTGGCCGCGCTGTATGGGTTCGGCCCGGTCTCGATCGAGTGGCCCGCTGCAGTGTGGATGGTGTACCCGCGCTTCGCCACCTTGGCCGCGTTGTTCGTCTTTTTGCTTCCGCGGGCCGATCTGCGCGGATGGCCCCAGGTCGCGTTTTTCGCCGCTGCAGCGGCCCTCGTGGTGGACAACTCCCGGATCAATCGGGGCCACATTCGGGGCTTTTCTGCGCTCGCACGGCGATACGACGCCGTGCGGGAGCGGATTCCGCCGGGTTCCAGGGTCTTGTCCCTCATGTACGGTCGCGCCACCGACGACTTCACCCGTTTTCACCCGGCCCTCGGGAGCCTGTTCTTCCATCACATGGCCGACGGCGCCGCATGGGTGTCCTATCTATTCGACAACCCTCTTCACCCAGTTCACCCTCGAGACGATCGGCCCCTTCCCCGGGCTCCGTTCTGGCGCACGCCGGGCGCCTTTCGGCCCGACATGCACGGTCGAGACTTCGACTGGGTGATCCTTCGAGGCGAATCTCTGGTCCGCCGCATCCGCCGGGCCGACCTGCACGTGCCAGTGGCCACCATTCACGGATGGCACATCTTTCGAACCCGACACCCACGGACGCTCGATTGATCCCACGGGGTCATCCATGGACCGACGACATGGACGGAATACTCGGGACGACCGGTTGCGCTCGGCAAGCTTCGAGGAGCGGGTCGAGGTTGTTCGGCTAGGAACCTCGGCGGAAGAGCCACAGCGCGAGGGTCAAAAGCAAGCTGAGCAACAGCCCCGTGCCCAAGGGCAAGTAGAGGGTGAAGCCGGGACGGCGAATCACGATATCGCCCGGGAGCCTGCCCAGGCTGAGCTCTTTCGGCCCAAACATCAGCCCCAAGCCGACGAAAGCGATCAACAGGCCCACCGCGAGCAGGGTGCGTCCGAGCCCTTCCATGGCCTCGACCGACAAACGGCCGCAAATGGAGGTCAAGGTTCCGTGCGCATTTCGAGAAGCTCGCGGGAGCCAGGCGGACGGCTGCCCCGGCCTCCGAGTTCCGAACGGAGCCATACCTGGGCGAGAGCGGGTACGCAGGCGACAGAACCACGCCGGTCTGTTAATCCCGGCCGCATGCGTTGCGCCTCGCCCTTGGCATTCGTCTTCACGTTCTTTGCGGCCTCGGCCTGCCAGAGCGCCACGCCGGGCGGGGCGGAGGCGTCCCGCAGCGATTCGGTGGGCGCGGCCCTCCCCGAGAGCTACGCCCCTCCCTTCTTCGACCGAGATCCGACGGTGGCGGGTGCGGCCAACGCTTCCGAGGTCGAAGAGCACCCGAAGCTCCGCGAGCTTCGTCTGCCTCCCGGATTCGAGATCCGCATGTATGCACAGGTCCCGAACGCTCGGTCCCTCGAGCTGGCGCCCGACGGCACCTTGTTCGTCGGAAACCGGCAGGGCGGCTCGGTCTACGCCGTGCGAGACGCAGACCGGGACGGCGTGGGCGAATGGGTCCGCACCGTCGCCAGCGGCATGCGCATGCCGAACGGCGTGGCCTTCCACGAAGGAGATCTGTACGTCGCCGAAATCTCACGGGTGTGGCGGTTTGCGAAGATTCTAGATTCGCTTCCCAATATTCCTTCGAAGGAACTCGTGAACGATGACTTCCCGAGCGACAGACACCACGGCTGGAAGTACATCGCCTTCGGGCCCGATGGTCTGCTGTACGTTCCGGTTGGTGCTCCTTGCAACATCTGCAAGACCGATTACGACGAGTACTCCAACATCATGCGCATGAAGCCGAATGGCTCCGGCCTCGAGACCTTCGTCAAAGGCGTCCGCAACAGCGTCGGTTTCGACTGGCATCCTCAGACTGGAGAGCTCTGGTTCAGCGACAACGGACGGGATCGCCTGGGCGACAACGTCCCTCCCGACGAACTGAACCGGGTGACCGAGGCTGGGCAGCATTTCGGCTACCCCTACTGCCACGGCGGCGTGGTGCCGGATCCCAAGTACGGTGACGAAAAGGACTGCGCGGAATTCGTTGCCCCAGCCAAGAACCTGGGTCCTCACGTGGCCGCCCTCGGTCTGGAGTTCTACGAAGGAGACATGTTCCCTGCCGAGTACCGGCACCAGATCTTCTTGGCCGAACACGGGTCTTGGAACCGCTCCGAAAAGATCGGCTACCGGGTCATGCTCGTTCGACTCGACGACGCGCAGCAGGTCACCAGCTACGAGGTTTTCGCGAAGGGGTGGCTCCAAGGAGAGTCTGCTTGGGGCCGTCCCGTGGACGTGGAGTTCATGTCCGACGGTTCCATGCTCTTGTCGGACGACCAGATGGGCGCGGTCTACCGGATCGTATACACCGGATCCGACTGATTTGTTCGAGGCGGCGGAGCCCGTCGAGGTGAACGAAAGGCACCGGCTCGCCACCGCCCGAAAGCAGATGTCGCGCCCAGGCGAAAAGGTGGTTCAGCGTGAAAGATCTGGAAAGGCAGACTCGCGGGATGGAGTGCCGCAAGGACCAAAACGTGCTCGACGAGATCCTGGGAGCCTACGAGGACATCGACGAGGTCATGGCCCACCAAGAAGAGCTGGTGGAGGTGGTCGCGCGGCCCCGACAGGTCATGCGCATCAAGGGTTGAGCCGGAACGGGTCCGCGGCCCGCATCAGTTGCAGCCGTTGGACCCACTGAACTCGTCCGCGAAGATCGCATCACCGGGCAGCGCCCCGAACTCCAACGGTCCCTCGCATTCGAGGTTACCGCCGAACAGGAGCGCGATCCCGTGGTGGCCGCTGTCGGGAATGCGCAGCCCATCGACGGCGAGCCTCGCAGCCCGCACCAGCACGGCAGCACGGGAGTCGGGGTCATTGGGCAGCCAGGGCTCCCGTCCTGCTCCTTCGACCACCGCGTGACGAAGCCGATTCGCCGCAAAACGTCCCGAAAGCTTGATTCCTTTCCACCTGGTGCCGGCCTCGGCGGCACGGAACGTGATCGGTTGCGCAGCGGTTCCCTCGGCCTGAAGCTCCCCACCATTCAGCCACAGACCGGCCCCCGTCTCGAACTCGAACACCACCCCAGGCTCCACGGTCAGCTCCCGAGTCACCTGCAGTACCTGCCCGTAGGCCACCCGATACGGTACGCTCAGCGCGGTGAGGGGCTGCCCTCCCTCGTAGGCCAGAGCGTCCACGCCGAGGGACCCGAGAAACACCGCCTCGTTATCGTTGCCTTCGAAAGAAAGCACCTCCGGCAGTCGTTCGAGCAGCTGCAGCCCGATCGCCAGCGGGCGCTCGTTTTCTCGAAACGCGATGTCTTCGAGCGTCACGTCGTCGAGACCGGGGTCGGACACGTCCAGCGCCACATGGGCATTGTTGGAAAACACCACGTGGCGCAGCACCAGGTCCGCATTCCCGGCAGCATGGAGCGCCCCCAACCGCTCGGATGCACGGCTCGGCCTGCCATCCTCGCGGGGCCACACTCTTCCGGCGCCGTCGACCACGGTCCATTGGAGGCGCACCTCGGGAGCCCCGTCGTCGTCCGGGTTGCGCACCCGGATCCCGAACCATCCTCCCTGCCCCAGCTCGTCGCCCCGAAAGCGCACCGGGAGGTTTTCGACGCCCAAAGCCTCGAGGCTTCCGGCCCCGGCCACCTCGAAGCCCCCCCTCGATCGGATCTGCACGCCAGCGTCCAGGATCAGCGGCGCCAAAACCCGGACCGGCGCGAGCACAGAATAGGGCTCCCCTTGGGCAGCCCACGACTGGAAGGTCCGGATCTCTTGAAACGGCTGACCTCCCAGCGCAGGCCCTGGCTCGCTCACTTCGATCTGGCCACGGAGGTTTTCGGTGAAGGTCAGCCCGAAGCCCAGGCCCCCGACCTGGTTGGCGGGCACCCGAATCGACACGGTGTTTCGCTCGAACAGGGTGTCGCGAACCACCACGGGAAGATCGATCTCCTCGACCAGCAGCGCAGCTCCTTCGTTTTGAAGGAACGTGCTGTCCCAAACCTGCAGGCTCGAACGTTCTCCGACTCGGACTCCGAAGCCTCGCTGCCCGGCGAACCGAACCTCGGCGTGGGCGAGGCGGTTCTCGGCGTCGTCCGAAGCGAACAAGTCGATTCCGGACCACGAAGCCCGAACCTCACGCCGGCTCGAAAACCGGATCGGACGGTCGGCTCGCCCCTCCGCGATGAGGGCGGCGAACTCGAGGCGCAGCCCGGCTTCCGCCTCGAAGTAGAAGGTGGCGCCGGGCTCGACGACCAACAGCCCGCCCCGCTTGACGAGCAGATCGCTCACCTCCCAGCACCCAGACGAGACCGTGACGCTCGCGGGCTCCATGTCGGCCTGGGTCAGCGTCCCGCACTCGATCTCGGGTACGCCGTCCCTCGGTCCGTCGTCTCCGCACGCCAGGGCAGCGAATGCCAGACAAGTTGTGATCCACTTGTTCATATCGACCTCCTCGAGCCAGAAGAGCTTGCAGCCCCCGTCCGGCTTCGAAGGGCTGTCACAGCAATTCGCGTGCCACTGGAATCGAGGCAAACAGGCCTGCGAAAGAACAAACCACCCCTGCAAGCGGGTGAATCGGCTGCCACACCGTGGCCCCCCCGCACCGCGCCGCGGTCAGGCGAGGCCCAGGACGTCCGCCATCCGGTAGCGTCCCGGCGGCTTGCCCGCCAGGTACTGGGCGGCCACCACCGCCCCTTCGGCGAACGCGTCGCGGGTGCCGGCCCGGTGGGTGAGCTCCACCCTCTCGTGCTCGCCCACCAGGTACACCGTGTGCTCGCCCACGATGTCGCCGCCTCGAATGGCGAACATTCCGACCTCCGCATCGCTCCGAGGACCCACCTCCCCGGCCCGGGCGAAGATGGCGGCTCGCTCCAGGTCTTCGATGCCCCGGGCCGCGGCCGCCGTGCGACCGAGGGCCCACGCGGTCCCGCTGGGGGCGTCGCGCTTTCGCCGGTGGTGCAGCTCCAAGACTTCGAGGTCGTAATGGGCCAGGGCCTTCGAGGCCCGGGCCACCAGGTCCAGGAGCAGGTTCACGCCGAGGGACAGGTTCGGAGCCAACAACAGCGGAATTTCGCCGGCGGCCGCCTCGAAGGTCCTTTCGTCTGAAGACCGAAAGCCGGTGGTGGCCATCACGACCGGAGCGCCCGCCGCCCGGGCCAGGTCCAGGTGCGGCAGCGCCCCGGGGGGAGGCGCAGTCTCCACCAGCACCGTCTCGGGGCCCAACTCCACGCGACTTTGGGCCCGCAACGCCGCCCGGGGATGGTCCGAGAGCTCCGGAAACAGCACGCCGAGCTCTTGCCCTTCGGTGTCCCCCCCGGGCCGCACCCACAGACCGGCCAGTTCTACCCTCGGATCCTGCGCTGCCTGCAGCACGATCCGGCGGCCGAGCCGGCCGGTGGGGCCGGACACCACCACCCGATGCGTCACGACATGTACCCTGCCAAATCCTCGTAGCCCGCGTAGCGGGTCAATGCCGCCCGCACCCGGGCCGTCAACTCCTCGGACGCAGTGGCCAGCGGTAGCCGAACGTCCGGCCGACACCAGCCGGCCAAGGCCAAGGCCGCCTTGACCGGCACCGGGTTCGGTGCCGCGAACAAGGTTTGGGTCAAGGTCATGAACAGACCGTGAAGAGCCCGAGCTTCGTCCATCTTCGCTTCACGGGTCAGCTTCACCAGACGGCTGGCGTCTCCCGGAGCGATGTTGGCCGTGACGCTGATCGCCCCAACGCCTCCGACCGCGATGAACGGCATGGTGGTGAAGTCGTCGCCGGTCATCATCGAAAAAGGCACGTCCGGATCCAACAGCTCGAGGGTGGCAGTGGCCCGGATCATGTTGGCGGTGGCCTCTTTGACGGCAGCGATGAGCCGCTCGTGCTGAAGCCGGGCAATGGTCTCGGGCATCATGTCGGCCACCGTGCGTCCGGGCACGTTGTACGCCACCACCGGTAGGCCCCCGTCCTCGGCCACCGCCTTGTAGTGCCGGTAGATGCCCTCCTGGTCGGGCTTGTTGTAGTACGGCACCACCACCAGCGCGCCGTCCACGCCCCATGCCGACACCTCTTTGGTGCGCTCCACCGTCGCTCGGGTGTTGTTGCTTCCGGTGCCGGCGATGACCGGAACCCGACCGCCCGCCACCTCGACCACCGTCTTGATCACCCGCTCCTGCTCGACCGGGCTCAGGGTCGGCGTCTCGCCGGTGGTGCCGCATGCCACCAAGCCGTCGATCCCGTTTTCAATCTGCTTTTCGACAATCTTTTGGAGCGACGGAACGTCCACATTTCCATCCGCGTCGAATGGCGTGACCAGCGCCGTCATCGCCCCTTCGAACTTGCCGTACTTCATCCTGCGTCTCCCTCGGTTCCCCCGAACGCGTCCAGGCCGCGCTCGTGGTTCATCAAGTCATCGAGCGACTCTCGCTCTCGGACCACTGCCCACCGGTCGCCGTCGACCATCACCTCGGCCGGCCGCCCCCGGGCGTTGTAGTTGCTGCTCATCACGAACCCATAGGCACCGGCGCTCATGAACGCCACCAGGTCCCCCCGTTCGAGCCGGGGTACCGACCTCTCCTTGGCAAAGGTATCTGAGGTCTCGCAGACCGGCCCCACAACGTCGACCACCTCCCGTCCACCGTCCGTCTGGGCCCGGCGAGCGGGCCAAATGTCGTGAAACGCCCCGTACAGCGACGGACGCAACAGGTCGTTCATGGCGGCGTCGACGATGACGAAGGTCCGAGCCTGCGTCGGCTTTCGAAAGATCACGCGACTCAAAAGAATTCCCGCGTTACCGACGATGACCCGGCCCGGCTCCAGAACCAAGGTCTCGGGCCGTCCCTTCATGCGATCGAGTACGGACTTTCCGAGTTCGGACGGATGGGGGGGAGACTCGCTCTGGTACGGAATGCCGAGCCCGCCACCCAAATCCACATGATGAATGCCGTGCCCCTGGGCCCGCAGCCGGTCGGCGAGCTGCAGGACCGAGTCCAGCGCCGCGAGCAGCGGCGGCAAGGTCACGATCTGCGAACCGATGTGGCAGTCCAGGCCCACCAGATCCAGGTGGTCCGATCTCCGAATGTGCTCCGCCAGCCGCAGCCCCTCTTCGATGGGGATTCCAAACTTGGACTCGGCGAGACCCGTAGCGATGTAGGGGTGGGTCTGGGCGTCCACGTCCGGATTGACCCGCAGCGACACCGGAGCCTGGACGTTCCTCTGCCGGGCCACCTGCTCCAGGGCTGACAGCTCCGGCTCGGACTCCACGTTGAAGCACAGAATCCGCGCCTCGAGCCCGTCCGACAATTCCCAGTCGGCCTTGCCCACGCCGGAAAACACGATCTTTTCCGGCGGGATGCCGGCGTGCAGCGCCCGCCGAAGCTCCCCGCCGCTCACGATGTCCGCACCGGCCCCCCGAGCGGCCAACAGCTCCAAGACCGCCAAGGAGCTGTTCGCCTTCATGGCGTAGCACACCAGGTGCGGATGCCCCTGGAACGCTTCGTCGAACACCCGAAAGTGCCGCTCGAGGGTGGCCTTCGCATAAATGTAGGTCGGGGTCCCCACCGCGTCGGCGATGGCCGAGACCGGCACCCGTTCGGCACACAGCTGCCCCCGATCGTCGTAGTCGAAGTGAAACATCAGCGATCCGCCCCCACCTCGGCGTCCGAAGACGCCCACGGCCATGCGCTTCGTTCCGGATCGGCGAGCCGGGCCCGGGCCTCGACGATCCGCGCAGCAACCTGCTTGCGGGCCGGCCCACCCGGAAGATCCCGTCGCTCCACCGCCTGCTCCGGATCGATCCAGGCCAGGGCGTCGGCATCGAAGGCCGGGTGAAAGCGGCGAAGCTCTTCGAGCGAAAGTTCCGATAGACCCTTCGAGGCCGACAGACAGTGGGCCACGATCCGCCCCACCACCGCGTGGGCCTCGCGAAACGGGACCTGTCGGGTCACGAGCCAGTCGGCGAGCTCGGTGGCGGTGACGAAGCCTTCGTCCAGGGCCCGAGCCATGCGGTCTCGGTCGAAAGTCGAGGTCTCGATCATCCGGGCGGTGACCTCGAGGCTGTCTCGCCAGGTGCGGATCGCGTCGAAGAAGGGCGGCTTGTCTTCTTGCAGGTCCCGATTGTAGGTCAGCGGCAGGCCCTTCAAGGTCACGAGCAGGGCGGTCAGATCTCCGATCACCCGACCCGACTTCGCCCGCACCAGCTCTGCCACGTCTGGATTCTTTTTTTGCGGCATCATGGACGAGCCGGTGGCGAAGCCGTCGTCGAGCCGCAAAAAGCCGAACTCGGCGGAAGACCACAGCACCACCTCCTCCGAGAGTCGACTCGCGTGAACCATCGATATGGCCGCGGCCGACATGGCCTCGAGCATGAAGTCCCGGTCGCCGGTGGCGTCCATGGAGTTGCGGGTCACGCCCGCGAAGCCCAGCCGATCCGCCACCGCCTGCCGATCGATCGGATGGGGGGTCCCGGCCAGGGCCCCGGAGCCCAGCGGGCTTTGATCCATGCGCCGGGCCGCGTCCCGGACCCGCTCTCGGTCCCGCTCGAACATTTCGACGTAGGCGAGCAGGTGGTGGGCCAGGCGCACGGGCTGTCCCCGTTGAAGATGGGTGTAGCCGGGCAGCAGGGTGTCGACGTGGGCTTCGGCCTGCCCGAGCAAGGCGTCTTGCACAGCCAGCAGGGCCCCATGCACCTGGCCCAGGTGCCGGCGGGCCCACAACCGGGCGTCCAACCCCACCTGGTCGTTTCGGGAGCGGGCGGTGTGAAGCCGCGAGGCGGGCTCCCCCACCAGCTCCCGCAGCCGGACTTCGACATTCATGTGCACGTCTTCGTGGGCCGGGTTCCAGGGAAAGCGGTCCGCCTCGAGCTCCGCCCGGATCTGATCCAAGCCCCGGTCGATGGCCGAATGGTCCGCGTCGGACAGCAGTCCGACCTGGGCCAACATGGCCGCATGGGCCCGGCTTCCGCGCACGTCGTCCAGGGCGATGTGGCGGTCGGTGTCGATGCTGGCGGTGAAAGCTTCCACCAGCTCGTCGGTGGGCTTTTCGAACCGGCCTCCCCAGGGCTTGTCAGTGGCCACGGAACGACAGCGAAACCCGCGGCCGCCGGTTCCCGTCAAGCGTCGGGTGGAGGACGGTCAATCCTGCTGGGCGACAGACGTGCGCACCGGGGCATCGAGCCCGAGCCCCAGGGCGAGGGCGGCCGGGGTCCGGCGCCACCGCATGCGGTCGCCCCGGGATGCCTCCTCGTAGTCGTCGACCCCCGAGAAATCCACGAACACCCCCAGGGCCCGGTGGCCTTCGCAACCCCGGGGCACCGCCCGACCCGAACTTCCCGCCGGGGCGTCGTAGCGGTCGGGGCCTCCTTCATCCCACAAAAGGCCCACGCTGCCGCAGGTGGCTGCGCCCAGACTCAACGAACCGGCGGCGTAGACGTCCGCCCCGGAGCGATCCCAAAGCAGCCCCACCCCAAAGTCGTGGCCGAGCCCCAGGCTCGCCTCCGGCCCCCCCCGGCCATGGTGGTCATCGCCGCCCGCGTCGATCAAAATCCCCACGCCGTAGTGGACGCCGGCCCCCTCCACGTAACGGACGCCGGCGTATTGGTCGTCGCCGGATCGATCCACCAAGACCCCGATCCCCTGCCAGTACCCAACGCCCTGACCGTAAACGCCCGCCTCGTAGCGATCCCGTCCTCGGCCGTCGACCAGCAGGCCCACCCCCCCGGACGCAGCGCGGCCGGGTTTGGCGTCGCGAAAACCGAAGCCGGCGCCCTGGCACAGGCTCACGTTCACGTCGGGCTGTTGCGGGCTCGGCATGCGCAAGGGGTCGGCGGGTGCGCACCGGTAGAGCTCGTCGCCCTCGGCGTCGAACAGAATGCCCGTGCCGCCCACGAACCCGTGCCCTTGGGACTTGGTGACCGACAGGTAGCGATCGGAGCCGGGCCCCACGTCCATCAGCAGACCGATGCCGTATTGAGCCGCCCCCTGGGATGCTTCGTCCGCGGCGTACAGGTCGTCACCGCCATCGTCGTAGAGCAGCCCCACCCCGAATTGTCCGTAACCTTGGCTGGCCCGAAGGGAGACGTACGTGTCGTCGTCGCCCCCCAGGTCGAAGGCCAGGCCGATCCCCATGCGGCCCGCCCCCTGGCGCGCTGTCAGCGATCGAGAAACCTGGACCCCGGCCTCGAACACTGGGCCCCGACCGTCGGCGTCGGCGGGCAGACCCGAGCGCAGGGCCTTGGCTTGCAGGGCCATCCGGGTCGACGCGGCGTCGAGGGCCTCCGGGTAGGCGTACAGATCGGCCCCATCCCGATCGACGAAGACCGAAACCCCGGCATCGCCGACCCCGACAGGCCCGAGATGCACGTCGTCGCCGCCCAGATCCACGAACAGAAGCTGCGGGTCCGATTCCGGCGGGTGCACGTCGTTTTCCGGCCCGGTGACCCGAATCCGACCGGCCCCGGTGTGCAGGTCCAGCTCGAAGCCCGCCGCCTTCACCGCCTGCCAGTCCACGGCTTGCACCGCCTCGGCCAACAGGGCCGCGGCCCCCGCCAGCGGACCCCGGTCCATGGTCAAAAACGCCCGGTCGGAGGGCTCTTCGAGGTCGTACCCGCCGGTCTCCGACAGCAAGAGGCCGGCGCCGCCTCGCTCGGTCCACCATTCGGACCCTCGCAACGGTTCTTTTTGGGCCTCGGCCACGGCCAGGGCGTCGAACAGAGCCCACCACAGGGGCTCGAGCAGCGGCACCGCCGCTTTCGTAGGGTCGGGCGACGGGCGGCACGGCCCGTACACCCGACACAGGGCCTCGAGGCCGCTTTCGTCCGTCGGGGGCCGAGCTTCGAAGGTCCAGGCGGGCTGATCCCGCAAGCGCGCTGCCATCCGGATCCAATCGGCGGGCGCGTCGTCCCGGTCCCCGAGCTCCGCCGCGAGCACCCCGGCGGTGGCGGGCCATCGAAACGCAGCCAGGGCATTCGAGCGAAAGGGGTCCGACAAGGTGGACGCCCTGGGTGCCGCGTCCACGACCCGGTCCGGCAGGGCCATGGGCTCGGCTTCGGCCGCAGAGGGGGGCATGTCCGCCGGCCCGTACCGGTCCGCCCACATCGGCCGGCGACTGGCGGGCGCGTTCAGGATCTCGGCCAACGGACGCTGGCTGTCCAAAGGCGCAACCGGAACCCGGCTCGCGGCGCGGCGGATCTCGAGGTTGGGGGCTGGCTCGGCGCCGGGGCCCACGGCCGAAGAGCAAGCGCTCGAAAACCCGAAGAGGCCGCAGGCCGCAGCCCGCAGGCCCGGAGGCACCGGACGGATCACGAAAGGGCCATCGGCCGCGCAACACCCGAGTCGCGCCCGCGGGCGGGGTGCAGATCCACCCTGGGACGGGACGGCGCCGATGCCGCGGCCCTGGCTGCGACCGAATGCGAACCGCGAGACCCGGTGTCCCGCAGCGGGACGGCCTCGGGGCTGGGCCTTCGGAAGATGAACGGCGGGCTCCGGGTTCTCCGAGCCGTCCGGCACCGCCCGCGGGCGGTCCGCGGCGCCCTCAGAAGGTGATGCCGAACATCAACTGCAGGGAGTACGCGAACTCCGCGTTCAAGATCTGGGCGTTGGTGATGCCCGAGCCCGCCAGGCCGCCGACCGTGGGATCGTTTTCGTCGGTGGACGGGATGACCCGGTCGAGGCCGTCGAAAGGAATGAAGAACGCCTGCTCGAGCCAGAAGTGAAAGCCGTTGTCCGAGTTGTAGAAGACCTTGGTGTCGAACTCGAGGCCCAGGTTCTGGTCCGGGCTTCGGGCCAGCAGCACCTGAGAGGTCTGGGCCGCGTCCGGGACCCCCAAAAAAGAGCCGCTGGGCGTGGATTCACCGAACAGGGCCCGGCTGTAGATCACGTCGAGCCGCACCCCGAATTCGTTGCTGAAGTCGTACTGCACCGACGGGCGGAACACGAGCCCGTCGGTGAGGGTGCCGACCAGCTGCCGCCACAGGATCATGTCGAACACGAAGGCCGGGTTGAATCGATAGTTGGTGATGTCGTCGTCGTTGCCCGGGGCTTGGTTTCCGTCCCACACGCTGCCGAACCGGTTTTGACTTTCGCTCGTGCCGCTGAAGGGCCGCACCCCCCAGCCGGGCGCATTGTCGCCCGACGCCACCGCCATCAGGAACTCCAGGCTCAGCTTGTCCTTCAAAAGTTTGTACGAGGCCCGCACGGCGGCGCCGTGCTGGTTGAGGTTCAGGTTTTCGCGGGCCTCGTCGAAGACTTCGTTGCCCCGAAAATCGTCCCGGTTTTCCAGGCTGCCCACCATGAGGGCGTACTCCGCCTCCACCGTGAGCTTTCGCCACTGAAGCTTCGCCCAGGCCGACCCCAAGAACAGTTCCGCCTCTCGGACGACGATCTCGCTGTCTGTGGCCTGGGTCTCGACGCTGCCCTCCCGAAAGAAGTTCGCGGCGTCCAGGGACTGAGAGCGGTAGCCGGTGTACAAGCCCGCGTGCCAGACCACCTTGTCATTGTGGAGCTTTTGCTCCACCACTTCTTCCGAGTCGGTCTTGCTCAGGATCAGGGTCCACTGCTCGGCGTCGTCTCGCTCGCCCCGATCGAAGGGCTGGCCGACCGGGTCGAAGCGCACCGCGCTGGTGGGGCCGCTGGCGAGCCAGTCGTAGGACGGCATGATGTAGAAGTCGCCGAGCTTCACGGCGAACTGCACCCGGTCCACATTGTCCCCGAAGTCCGCGTCGAGCCCCGAACCGTCGTTGGCCATGATCCCCATGCCGAAGTGATTGGGCTGCCGGCCGAACCGCAGCATGCCGAAGGGCAGGGTCACTTCTCCCCACAGCCGCTTCACCCTCAGCGCGTCGCCCCAAACCGTGTTGAACCCGTCGGAGGGCGGACTGGCAGATTGGGACAGGATCGAGACCGGAGATACGGGGTTGAACGGCAGGGCGTCGGGGGTGCTTCCGAGGATGAGGTTGTCGAACACGTCGATCTGGCTGTGGATTTTGATGTCCTCGTACACGTTGAGGGTGGGCTCGAGACGGAGCCGCATGTTGGCGGCTTCGATGGTGCGGCCCACATCGTCGCCGCGGACCGTCGCACATCCGCCCTCGCCCACGTCGGTTCGGCACACGGGCACCGGCGCCGCCTCCCCGTCACCGAAGCCGGCGTTCGAGTTTCGAAAGATGACCGGCTCGGCGTAGGGACCGAAAAAGCCGTCGGCCACCTCGAATTCGGGGCGGTCGGCCAGATCCACGTACTGGAAGGTCGACAGGTCCAGCTGCCAGAACAGGTCCCAGCGCAGCCGGTAATACCCGTGCAGCTCCAAAAAATTGAGCTGGGGCTCGGCGGGCTCTTCCCACTCCCAGTCCGTGTCGGCCCAGTCATCTTCCTGGGGCGGAGCCAGGACCGCCGAGTCCTCGGCCAGCTCTTCCCGGAGTTCGGCCTTGAGCTCCTCTTTGAGCTCGTTCCGCAGGGACTCCCGCAGCTCGGACTTCAGGGCATCGACGTCGACCGCCGGAGTGCCGGTGGCGGTCTGGCCCCACGCGGATGGCGCCTGGACCCCGGTCAGGGCGAACAGAGTCAGCGCCGAGGCCCCCAAAAACCACCCACGCATTCGAGGGGCGCGCGTAGCATGGCCGTTCCTGGACCTCAACACGCGGCACCCGAGCGACGGCACGCACGGGCCGGCGTCGGCGGAGCCGAAAGGGCGCCGGCAAGCCACCGCCGGTCGGGCGGCCGCCCGTGAACATTCACTGGCCGGCCCGAGTGATTTTTGACAGTTTCCGCGGCCGGACCATGGCCGAAACGACCTCCACCCTGATTTTGGGGGCCGGACTCACGGGCCTTTCGTGCGCCCACCACCTGGGCGACCGCCCCTATCGCCTGCTCGAACGCTCCGACGGTGTGGGCGGATTGGCACGCACCCGGCAGCGGCCCAACGGGTTTCTGTGTGACGGCACCGGGCACTGGCTGCACCTGCGGAAGGAGCCGACCCAAAAGCTGGTGCACGGGCTGTTGGGCGACAACCTGAAGCTGCGCGAGCGCAAAGCCCGGGTCTACTCCAAAGGGACGTTCACCCTCTACCCGTTTCAAGCGAACACGTACGGGCTTCCAAAGGAGGTGGTGAAGGAGTGCGTGATGGGTCTCGTGAAAGCTCGATACGAAGAGGAGCTCCCCGAGCCCCAGAACTACAAAGAGTGGATCCGCAAAGAGTTCGGCGAGGGCATCTGCAAGCACTTCATGTACCCGTACAATCAAAAGATTTACGGTGTACCACTGGACACATTGGCCACGGACTTCGCGGCGAAATACATTCCGCGACCTGCGCTCGAGGCAGTGCTCGACGGAGCGCTGGGTCTTTCGAAAGAAGCCCTGGGATACAACGCGAAATTCCTCTATCCGATCCAGGGCGGCATCGGCGCCATGGCCGAAGCGCTCCACGCGGGACTGCCGGTCAAGGCGGAGCTCGGACGGGCTCCCGAGGCCGTATCACTGTCCGAACGGGTCGCGGTGATGCCGGGCGGGCACGAGATCCGGTTCGAGCACCTGGTCTCGACGATTCCCCTGCCGAACCTGGTCGACCTGGTGGCCCGGCGCGACCCGGTCCCCGATTCCGTCCGGGATGCGAAAGCCAAGATGCGGGCCAACTCGGTCCTCTACTTCGACGTGGGCATCGAGGGTCCGCCCAAGGAGCATCAGGACTACCACTGGATCTACGTGCCTGAGCCGGAGTTTCCGTTCTACCGGGTGGGCAGCTACACGGCGGTGGAACCGTCGCTTGCGCCTGAGGGGTGCCGCAGTTACTACGTGGAGCTCGGTCACTACGGCGACGTGGACCCGAGCCGCTTCGAGGAATCGGTCCTCGAGGGGCTTCGAAAGATCGGAATCATCGACGACGACTCCAAGGTGTTGTTCATGATCCCGAACGTGCTGTCGCCCGCTTACGTGCTGTTCGACAATCAGTACGCCCGCGCCCGGGACACGGTGCTCGACTGGGTAGAGTCTCATGGGACGATCACCATGGGGCGCTACGGTCGCTGGCAGTACAACGCCATGGAAGACGCTCTTCTCGAGGGCATGGAGGCCGCGAATCGGATCGCGGAGCGAACTTCGACGGCATGACGTCCCCGCAAGTCTCCCTGGTCGTACCGGTCCACAACGAAGCACCGATACTCGAAGGCTCCATTCGAGAGATTCACAGCCGACTCAAAAAGTTGGGTTGTTCCTTCGAAATCTGGATCGCCGAAAACGGCAGCACCGACGACACGGCCGCCCTGGCCCGCGAGTTGGCCGAAGAGTTGGTCGAGGTCCACACGTTTTCGATCGGCGAGCCGAACTACGGCCGAGCGCTGCGCGAGGGCATCGAGCGGGCCCGGGGCGAGATGGTCCACTGCGACGAGATCGACATCCTCGATGTCGACTTCCATCGCCGGGCCCTCCAGATGCTGACCGGCGAAGACGGCGGCTTCGACATGGTCGTGGGCTCCAAGGTCATGCGCGGGTCTCGGGACCGCCGGCCACTGCACCGGCGGGCCGCGACCCGAGTGATCAACGGCATGCTGCGGGTCAGCCTCGGCTTCAAGGGCACCGACACCCACGGCCTCAAAGCCTTTCGGCGCGACGCGCTGCTTCCGCTGGTGCGGGCCTGCGTGGTGGATCGGGACATGTTCGCTTCCGAGCTGGTGATCCGGGCCGAGCGGGCGGGGCTTCGCCTCGTCGAGATCCCGCTCAATCTGCACGAAAAGCGAGAACCCTCGATCCGGCTGCGAAAGCGGGTCCCTCGGGTGCTCGGCAACATCGCGCAACTGGTGTGGGTCATCCGGGTCCGGGGCGAGGGAGGCGAACCGCCGTGAGCGGGACGGCCGCCCTTACCATCGATGTGGACTCCATCGGGTGCTACCGGGCGATCCACGGCCAGGGAGGTCCAGTGGTCTCGGCCGAGGCGGATCCGATCTACCGGCACGCCCTTCCCCGCGTGATGGAGTTGCTCGACGGGCGGCCCGCCACCCTCTTCTTGATCGGACAGGACGCGGCCACCCACCGGTCTTCGCTGCAGTCTCTGATGCGCCCAGGGCTCGAGCTGGCCAGCCACTCCTACCGGCACGACTACCGGCTCACCCGGAAACCGGCAGCTCAGATCGGCGCGGACCTGGCTGCGGCCGAGACGGCCATCGCCGCGGTGGCTGGGCTTCCGCCGGTCGGATTTCGGGCGCCCGGCTACAACGTGAACGCGACCCTGCTGCGGGTACTGGCGGAGCGAGGCTACCTGTATGACTCCTCGTTGCTCCCGGCACCGGCCTACTTTTGGGCCCGGGCCGCCGTCCGGAGTTGGTACGACCTGCGGGGCCGCAGCTCCCAGTCCCTGATCGGGGACCCGCGGGCTTTCTTCGGTCCCCTTCAGTCTTACCGCACCACCTTCGTGCGGTACTGGGAGCCCCACCCGGCCGGAAGGCTGCTCGAATGGCCAATCGGGGTGGAACCCAGCACGCGCCTGCCGATCATCGGAACCAGTTGGGTGCTGGCGCCGGATCCGGTCCGAAGGGCCCTTCTGACTCGGCTCGACCGCTGCCCCGAGTTCGTGTTCGAGATGCACGCCATCGACGTGCTGGATCCGTCGGAGGCCCCGGCGGAGCTGGTGGCGCACCAACCGGATCTCCGGATTTCGGCCCGAACCAAGGTGGCCCGGCTCCGGGAGTTGTTCGACCGACTGGCGGGTAGGTTCGCGCTTCGCACCCTGGCGGAGGCGTCGTGGGATCGGGCCGCGACCATTGCCGCGTGACTCCGGGCACACGCCGGCCGGTGTCATGTTCGGGCCGAACCAGGTCCCGAGGCGCCGGGCGGCGGATCGCGGACCCGGCGCCGTTCGGTTTCGCACCCTGAAAACAAGGGTCGTCCCGTATTCAACACCGCCCTGCGTTCCCGTTCGCACGCTTTTGTCGGGTTCTTACCAACGCAGGGCTCGACAAAATGATCTTTTTCGTGACGGATCCGGTGTCACGCGACACTCAGACCGCGATGAGCTCCCTCACACCGGGGGAGCCGCACGACCACAGATGAAGATGGGGGATAACTTGATGAAGCGTTTATGGATGTTGCCGGCGGCGGTCCTGGCTGGAGCCGGGCTGGCCGGCTGCGACGAAGAAGGCGGCTCGGTGGTGAGCTTGCCAAACATCGAGCTCAGCTCGGATGTCATCGACTTCGGCGAAGTGCAGATCGGGACCGATTCCCGGGAGCGGACGGTGCTGGTGCAGAACACCGGAAACGCGGTGCTCCGCCTGGACGGCATCGTTCCCGGCAACCCGTTCAACGCCCAAGTCTTTCGGTTCGACTTCGACAAGACCGTGATCCAGCCGAACGACGCAGCCATCGTGACGGCGGTGTTCAGCCCGAACGAGGAGCAGCGCTTCGACTCGGTGATCTTGATCGAGGCCACCATCGGCGGCGATGAGGTGCAAGAGGACATCCAGCTGTCGGGCACCGGCGTGACCTCGCAGCTGAGCGCGACGCCGACCCGCTTGAACTTCGGCAACGTGTTGGCCGGCACCCAAAAGACCCTCGAGGTGACGGTGACCAACAACAGCCAGTTCACCGCCGACATCGATTACCTGCCCCGATCCATCAACATGGCGGTCTGCGAGACGGCCGAACCCGGCTCCTTCTGCATTCGTCCGGCCGACTCCAACTTCACCGAGGACAACGCGTTCTCCTTGGGCGCCGGCGAGTCGAAGGTCCTGGAAGTGGTCTTCCGGCCGCCCACCCCGAACGTGCAAGAGACCTCCGGTTTCACCTTGAGCTACTGCCCGAACACCTCCTGCGAGATCGACATCTTCCTGGACGGCTTCTCGGTCGAAACCGGCTTCATCTGCGAGCCCCAGGCCGTGGACTTCGGGCCGGTCAACCCGGGTTCCTGCCGCCAGCTGGAAGTGACGTGCTCGAACATCGCGAACCGGCAGGTGACCGTGACCAACTGGAGCGTCGAAGGCGGCGAGGCTTCCGACTTCATTCCCGAGGCGACCCGGCCCACCCCGCTGGCTCCGCCCGACGGAGCCAACCCGGGCGGAAGCGTGGCCATCCGCGTCGACTACTGCCCCCAGACTTTGGGTGACGACGAAGACACCCTGCTGGTCGAGACCGACGACCCCAACCCTCGGAACGCCGTCACCGAGATTCCCCTCCAGGGCTCGGGCGGTGGACCGGACATCGACGTAACCCCGCCGCAGGTGAACTTCGGCCTCACCTCTCTGCTCGCCCCCTCCCAGAAAACCGTGTTGATCTCGAACACCGGCTTCGAGGACCTGAGCATTCGAGAGATCGTGGTCGACTCTGCCGGCACCGGCGCCTTCACCTCGGAGGACGCCAGCGCCGACATCATTCCGCCGGGCGGCACCAAGTCGATCACCGTGCTCTTCAGCCCACAGGAGGAAGGCCGGGTCGAGACCCGCATGCGGATCCTCTCGAACGACCAGGACGAGCCCGAATTCGACGTACGCCTGGTGGGCCAGGGCATCAACCTGCCCCCCTGCGAGTTCGAACTGTCCACCCAGACCCTCAACTTCGGCACCGTGCAGGTCGGTCGGTCGGCCTTCCGCGGCTTCGAAATCCGGAACCTGTCCGAGACCTCGCAGTGCCTGGTGACCAGCGTCAGCGTGGCGCCCACCAGCGATCCGGAGTTCACCCTGAGCGACGGGGAGATTCAGTCCACCCTGATCGATCCGGGTGCGGCCATGGTGGTCAACCTCACCTACTTCCCCGAAAACCTCGGAACGAACCGAGGCACGGTCGAGTTCTCGATCTCGAACCCGGATACGCCGTTCAACACGGTGGATCTGGTGGGTCAGGCGGCTGACAGCACGCTGCTGGTGGTGCCGACCGACCTGTTCTTCGGAACCATCGAGATCGGCTGCGCCGCTCGGGCGAAGACCGTGACGGTCTACAACACCGGCGCATCCGCCGCGACCATCGACAGCATCAGCATCGACACCCGCACCATCGACGGCACCCAAATCTTCGACCTGCGGAACGTGCCCGCCCTGCCCGCGACCCTGTCGCCGGGAGCCTCGCTGCAGTTCGAGGTCGGGTTCACGGCGCCGATCGCGTCGGAGTACACCGGTGCGGTCGAGATCGACGGTCAGTTCAACGGACAGCAGGTCAAATACGTCATCGCCGCCAACGGCGAAGGGGCCCGGGATGCGGTCCAGATCGACCAGTTCCAACAGCTCGGTCAGCCGGAAGTGGACATCCTGTTCGTGGTCGACGACTCGGGTTCGATGGGTGACGAGCAGGCGGCCCTGGCCGACAACTTCGCAGACTTCATTCAGTTCGCGGAGGCTCAGGCCCTGGAGTACCACATCGCCGTGACCAACACCGAGCGGGGTCGAAACCTGGGTTACTTCCGCCCGATCGGCCAGCCCGCTTCGAACCGGATCGTGACCCCGCAAACCCAGCCTTCGCCGGAGGACGTGTTCCTTCAGAACGTGCTGCTGGGTGCCAGAGGTGGTGCGGAACGGCTGTACGAGTCGGCCTACCTGGCCCTGAGCCCGCCGCTGGTCAACGGCCACAACGCCGGCTTTTTGCGGCCCCAGGCGGTGCTGTCGATCATCGGCGTCACCGACGAGCCGGAGCAGTCGACCAACCGGACCGTGGACTTCTTCTTGAACTTCTTCCAGAGCATCAAGGGCTTCCGGAACACCAACCTGTTCTCCTTCTCGTTCATCAACGGCGGGGAAAACGGGTGCTCGGGCCCGGGTGGCAACGCCTTCGCAGACACCGGTCTTCGGATGAAGACCATGGCGGAGCGGACCGGCGGCGTGTACGCCAGCATCTGCACCAGCGACTGGTCGCGGACCCTGGAGGACCTGTCCCGGACCGCGTTCGGCTTCAACAGCCGGTTCTTCCTCACGAACCAGCCGGTCATTCAGACCATCGAGGTGTTCGTGGACGAAGAGCGGCTCGAGCGGGTCGAGGAGTCGGGCCGGATCAACTGGACCTACGACTTCGCGACGAACTCGGTGAACTTCGCCCCGCTGGCCGTGCCGGGCGCCGGCCAGTTCGTCCGGGTCGAGTACACCGCCGAGTGCCTCTGATCTGATCGGCTGACCGGTCTGCGCCGGGGCGGGGGCTACCCCCGTCCCGGCGTTTTTCTTTCCTTCGACGGGACCCGTCCCACCAGCCCGCCGAGTGCGGGCGGCCATCTGCCCCGCGAGCACCGGCTCGATGGGCTCTCGGCGGAGCCTGCCCCGACCCCGCGGGCGGTTGCGCCCCCGGCGCAGGGGCGGGCGCGAGAACCGCTCCCCACCTCCGATCCACGCAAACTGTGCGCGCTCCGGAGAATCGACCGGGGCTTGGACGATTTTCCGACGGAAGTCTCTGGCGGCGGACACGGACTGGGTGGAGGCAGTCCACCCAGGAACCTCCATCCTCAGGTCATCCGCTGGGAGGGGGCCGGTCTTCCGCTTCGGACCGGCTCCCTTCCAGGACCACTTCGACCGTGTTTTCCTCGGGTCTTGCGCTTTCGGGGCTCTTGGAGCTGGCGGCCGGATCTGCCCGGGCGAAGTCGTTGCACACGACGGGCATCGTTTCTCCGGGCGGGACCGGCTTGTTCGAGCCACAACTTTGTCGAACAGGGCATCGAGGCCCCTGGTTTCCCGGGACGGGTGGCGGTATCCACGGGCCATGGACTTCGACAATCACCCCATCGTGTTGGCGGTGCGGAGCCACTTGATGCAGAGCTTCGGCCAGCCGGAACAGGTGCAGGTGATGCAGGGGAGCTCGGCACCCGACATCATTCCGCAGCTGCACGTCGCCCAGTTCGCTCCCGAGGGCCCGAGCTCGCCGAACGTGTTCGCCACGTGTGGCTCGGCCCTCTACCAAATGGAAGATGGACGTCGGGTCGAGGGATTGATGATCGCGCGGCGCGATCCGCCCGACGAAGAAAAGCAAGGCATGCTGCGAATGCTCGGACGGTTCGCGCTGTTTCCGGCCACCCAGAAGGCGGTGTTCAACGTCGGAGACCTGATCGACGCCAAGCAGGACCTGTCCAGCTTCTGCGACATGGACACGATCTTGATGCTGCCTCCGCTCCCCTTCGTGGAGTCATTTCGTTCGTTCGAATCGAAAGAAGGACGCATCGACATGCTGTGGCTGGTGCCGGTCTTCGCCGGCGAAGCCGAATACGCCCGCACCCATGGCATTCCGGCCATGCTGAATCTGGTTTCGGCCCAGAACCTGGACCTCTCGGAACCGCGCCGCGAAGAGGCCAACACGCTGATGGCGCCCGAAGAAGCGGAGCAGATGGCGCAGGAACGGGCCAAGGAGGCGGCCGAACAGGCCAAGAACGCCGGGCCTTCCCTGCGGAGCGTCGCAAAGCTCAAGACCAACCGAAAGGACGTGGGCAAAGGGTCCTTCGACGTGGAGGAAAGCTCGACGAGCGTGAAGATCAGCCGCCGAAGCGGCGCCCCAAAGTCGAGCGCCAAACCCGCGCCGGCTGGTCCGGCAGCGCCCGGCGGTCGAACTGCCCCCCCCAGCGGCGCCATCGGACTGACCCCTGGAACGCCCCAGGCGAAGGCCCCGGGTCCCCCGCGGAGCGGTCCTCCGCCCCACCAACCCCTTCCAGGGGTGGTGGTGAAGGGCGGCAGCGGGCCCGGATCGACCGGCGGCCGGCAGCCGGTGCGGTTCGACCTGAGCCAAGGGGCCGCCGGGTCTTCGGTGAAGCCCCAAAAGGCCGCCGCGCCGCCGGCGCGCAAGAAGGAGCCCCCGCGACAGCTCACGCCCGAAGAGCAGGAAGCCGAACGGCAAAAGCGGATCGAGGCCCTGAAGGAAGCCGCCCGCAGCGCCGACGAGCGGGCGAAAGCCCGGTGGAGCGAGGGTCCGGACGAATCGGACCCGTCGTCGCAGGGCTCGAGTTGAGCCCTCCAGCCAAACGGCCGCAGCCACCCGACCGAAACTGGCTCTCCGGCAGCCGGGCGTGCGGTTGTTGCTGCGTCGGGGCGCGATTCGTCATGGCTTCGAGACATGAAGATCTGGGTGACTGGGGCCACGGGCCTCATCGGCAGTCGGGTGGTGCAGGCCCTGGAGGCGCGGGGTGACGAGGCGATCCGGATCACACGCGGGCCGTCTGAGCCGCCCCGAACCGTTCACTGGGACCCCGACGGGGACGAGATCGAGGCGTCGATCGACGACGTGGACGGCATCATTCACCTGGCCGGCGAGAACATCGCCGCCGGCCGCTGGACCGCGGCCCAACGGCGCCGCCTGCTCGAAAGCCGGGTGAAGGGAACGAGCCTGCTCGCCCGCCGGCTGGCGGAGCAGACCGCAAAATCCATTTCCTTCGTCTCGGCGTCGGCCATCGGCATCTACGGCGATCGGGGCCCGGACTGGGTCGACGAAGCGGCCGCACCCGGGGACCTGTTTTTGTCCGAAATCTGCGTGGCCTGGGAGAGCGCAGCCGACCCGGCCAAGCAAGCCGGCCACCGCGTGGTGCATCCGCGAATCGGCGTGGTGCTGAGCCGCGAGGGCGGTGCGTTGGGCAAGATGCTGCTCCCCTTTCAGTTGGGGCTCGGCGGTCCCGTGGGCTCGGGGGCCCAGTACATCAGCTGGGTCACGCTGGACGACGTGGTGGCCATGCTCTTGTTCTGCCTGGACCGACCGGAGGTGGAAGGCCCGGTGAACCTGGTCGGGCCGGAGCCCGCCCGCCAGCGGGACTTTGCCCAAGCTTTGGGGCGAACGCTCGGACGCCCAGCGGTCTTGCCGGTGCCGGCCTTCGGCATTCGCGCCCTGTTTGGTCAGATGGGACGAGAGTTGCTCCTGTCCAGCACACGGGCTTCGTCCAAGAAGATCGAAAGCCTCGGCTATCGATTTCGGCACGCGTCCTTGGACGCGGCCTTGAAAGCTGCCTTGACAACCTCCGAAGCCTGAACCCGGGCCGAACGGCCGCCGGGGCGGTCATCGAGGTCCGCGAGCTCGCGGGATGCGGAATTCGGGCGACGGAACGGACCCGTTCAGTCCCGCAGGCGAAAATAGAAGCGCCCGCCGACAACCACGTCGAAAACCTCGGGACGCACTCCGTCTTCGGCGAGACTGTCGAACAGCCGGGGAAAGCGGAAGATCGCCATCACATCGGCCACGGGTTCTTGCCGGTACTTCCCGAAAGTGTAGCCCAGCACGGTGCCGAGCCGCACGAAAGCCCGTTCGGTCGGTCCGGTCAGTTGGGAGTACACACCGGTCTGAAGGCCGGTCCACAGGGCTGGCGTCAGGTTGGTGGTGAGCGCGAGCGGCAGATGCAGGCCCAGGGTGGGTTGGCCCTCGCCCCGTGTGTCTTCGGTGGCCAGGACCTCGAGCTGGACGCCGCTTTCCAGCCGAACCGCGTCGCCGAGACGAAAGACCGCGGGCAGGTCCACCGCCGCGCCGAAGACCCCCAACACCGGCAGGTTCAGCTTCAGCTGGGCCCCCAACTCGAACTTCGGCTGGTCCACGAGCCGATAGCGGCCATACAACTCGATGTCGCCGTACTCGCCGGCAGGCTCGATCAGGATCGGGAAAAAGTGCGCGCCCAGTTCCACGTTTCGCACCAGCCCGAAGGCGATGCCGGTCCCGATGCTGAACAAGACGTCGTCGGACAGCTCGGACAAGCGCCCAACCCGGACCCCCCGAGGGACCGAGTCGGATATCAGACCCCCGTCCAGGGTGGCCAGGTCTGGAGGAGCCAGATCCACCCGAAGCACGTTGCGGGGCAGGGTCAGGGGGCGTCCAACCTGGGACTTGGTCAGCTCGTCCCGGTAGACCGTGGGGGCCCCGTGTGCGTGGGCGGCCCAGCCCAAGAGCGCCAGCGCTACCCCGACCCGGATCACGGGGGAGCCTTACCCGGGTCCCGGTCGGCGGCGCAAGATGCGCGGTCGGGTCGAACGCCGCGGTCGAAGCCCGGTGGGGCCCGGTCGGGTCGAACGTCGCGGTCGAAGCCCGGTGGGACGCGGCTCGGCGGGCCACAACCGCATTGGCCAGGGCCGGCAGGGTGGTCTTCTTCTCCACGATGCCCTGCACGCGCTGCAGCGCTGCGCCGAGCTCGGGGACCTGAATCGTACATTCCATGGGACGGCCATCGTCTTCGGGTCTCGCAGGTGAGATCTGGGCTCGTCCGGGGCGCGGGCGGAGCTGGGTCTGGGCACGGTCTCCGGGTCCGATCTGGGGGTCCGTGGCCCACGGTCCCGTCGGTTGGAGCCCCGACGCTTGCGACGGGAGGCCCCGGGCGGTTTGCTCTCGCCATGAAGGGGCGGATTCGGGTGCTCGAAGCGGACATCACCACCCTCGAGGTCGACGCCATCGTGAACGCCGCCAACGAAAGCCTGCTCGGCGGCGGCGGCGTGGACGGGGCCATTCACGATGCCGCCGGTCCCCGGCTGCGGGCCCACAACCGAACCCTGGACGGCTGCCCCACGGGCCAGGCGAAGATCACCCCCGCCTTCGACCTGGAGCCCCGCGGCGTTCGGCACATCATCCACACCGTCGGCCCGGTCTGGAACTCGGATCCGATGGCCAGCGAAGACGACGGCTTGGGAGAGCGGCTCGAAGACGTTCAGCTGGCATCTTGCTACGTGCGGTCGCTCGAGCTGGCGGCGGAGGCCGGCTGTCGGAGCATCGCCTTTCCGTCCATCTCCACCGGGGCCTACGGTTTTCCACCGGATCGAGCCGCCCGGATCGCGGTGGGCCACGTGCGGAGCTGGGTCGAGCGCGAAGCCCAGCCCGAGGAAGTGGTGTTTTGCGTGTTCGACGGGGCAACGGGCGAGCGCTACCGGCAGTTGCTGGGCGGCGACGACCTGGTGCGGCTCGGGCGCCGATGAATCCGTCTCCGGCTTGATCGGAGGGGTGTCTGCCCGTACCCGAGGGCATGGGCTTCGACCTTTCCGTGGTGGGCCAACCCTCGACCGATTTTTCGTACCGCTATGCCTGGCAAGACGCCGCGCGCTACGCTTTGGCATGCGGCGCCGGTCCCGACGAGCCGGACCTGTGGCTCGAAACGCAAGGCCCCCGGGTACTGCCGTCGTTTTCCGTCGTATGGACCATGGATGCCATCACCGACGCCCTGGGGCGGCTCGGCGGCAACTACCTAACCCTGGTGCACGGAGGGCATCTTCTCGAGGTGTACCGCCCGCTGCCGGCGGAGGCCGAAGTCAGGACGCGGGTGACCATCACCGGCGTTCATGACAAGAGCAAAGGGGTGCTCGCGAACTTTCGGGCCGAAAGCCGAGACGACGACGGACCCCTGGCCGTGAACGAGTGGCGCATCTTCTTTCGAGGCGAACAGTCAGGTGGACCGCCGGAGCCCGAGCACGACCCATGGGAGGTAGCTCCGGCTCCCGAGAACGCCATAGCCGAGGGTACCGATGAGCCCACCCTGCAGACCCAAGCCCTTCACTACCGACTCGCTTCGAACGATTTAAATCCGATCCATGCCGACGCTGCAGTCGCGCGAGCGGTGGGCTTCCCGAAACCCATCTTGCACGGCCTGTGCACGTTCGGGTTTGCGGTGCGGGCCTTGGGCCGGACCGCAGCGGGCGGCGACCCCACCCGAGTCCGGAAGGTGGTGGCTCGCTTTGCGAACCCGGTGCTGCCCGGTGATACCTTGTCGTCTCGGATCGTTCGAAGCGGAGAAGAAGCCTGGTTCGAGACCCGGATCCGGCGGGCCAGTCCCGATGCGGAGCCAGAGGCCAAGCCCGCCATCGCCGCCGGCCGGGGCCGGGTGGTGTCCGAGTAGGCTGTAAGGGCGAGTGCTGTCGGTGGCCCGCCTGGCTCGAGGCCGATCTCCCGAGGCCAGCCGTCCGGCTCGGGCCCCTCGGTCCGGCGAATTCGAGGAACCCGGAACGGGAGTCCGGGTCGGGACTTCGTCCCGATTTGGCCGGCGAAGAGGACGCGAAGCCGCCGCCACGCGACCGGCGAGCCCTGAGGGGGCCGTCGGGTGTCGATGTTCCGGATGAAGGGACCGGCTGAGTCCGGTTTTCCACCTTCATGGGACCACCCCGATTTCCACCTTCATGGGACCACCCCGATTTTCACCCTCATGGGTCCACCCCGATTTTCACCCTCATGGGACCACCCGCGGGCGGGGCGAGTTTCGACCGACTCAGGGGGATTGGGGCTTCAGACGACGGAACACGAAGGTCCCGCTTTCGGAAAACACTTCGTTCCACCTCGGGTCCTGGCCCAGCCTTCGTCGAAGCTGCTCCGGGTAGCTCTTCGGGTACGGCCAGGCATTTTCGCCCTCCGACAGCACCACCCAGTCCGCCTTTCGATGGTCCGCAAGCCGATAGATCCATGCCCGAGCCGCCAGGTGGGGCAGGATGTGGTTTTGCGCCGCCACGCGTCCCCGTGGCGCCCGCCGCTGCACGAGCCGAACCGCCGCCCGGTTGGCAGTCCGCTTTTCGGGGCTCGAGTAGTACGGGTAGCGCCACACCCAGAAGTTCGAGGGCTCGTAGGTGCCGTACGCAGTCACTCCGAGCCCCATGGCGACCAAGAATCCGGCCACCGCCCACCCGCTCGCGTACCGCTGCGAACGCACGAAGCGCTCCTGCACCCACCGCTCCACCCGTCCCAAGCGGCGGGCCGCCGCCCACCCGGCGTACAAGCACAGGGGCGCAGCGTAGTGATAGCCCATCTGCCACATGGTCATCTTCGACGACAAAAACCGCTCGGCCACCAACGGCAGCGCCGCCACCCCGACCGAGGGCGACAAAACAGACAACCATCCTGCGTTCGCCAATGTGACGACGATGCTTTCCAGCTTCATTTCGGGCACGAGCGCAACCCAAGCCGCCCGCAATGGATCTTGCAAAATGGCCAACGCCGCCCGGAACACGTCCGGTCCGAAGTCCGCGAAGGTCTCGTGAGGCTCCGGGGGATTTCCATGTGCCTGAAACCACGGCATGATCACCCGATTCACGAGCACGAAGACCGCCAGGCCGGCGAAGACCCAGGCGGTTCCGATCCAACGCTCGAGCCGCCGGTCGGCGGGCCGGACCAGGCGGTCGTCCGTCGAGATCGACCGAACCCAGACCCACAGACCGAGCCCCACCACGTACAACCCCACGGACTCCTTGAACGCGCAAAAGATTGCAGCGGCCACCGACGCCCACACCCAGCGCCGGGTTTCGAGCGCCCAGATCGCCACGGCGAAAAATCCAAAGCCCAAGGTGATCTCGTGGGCATCGAAAAACGCGGCGGCCTGCATGCCGAAGGAAAGACTCGTCACGACACCCAGGGCAGCCGCGGCCGTACGGCTGGCTCCGTGGTGCCGCGCGATGGCAAACACCGCCGGACCGGTCACGGCCAGATGCAGAGCCTGCAGCAGCAATACCGAATAGGCCGACGTCCAAAGCCAAAAGTACGGCGCGTACAGGTAAAAGCCCACCAGGAAGTGATCCCCGATGAAATCGACTTCGCCGAGGACCGTCGACAAGGTGGGAAGGAAACGAGAGGTCCGGTAGGCGTTGTGCACCTCGCAACCCATGTCCCAGCTTCCCGAACCGAACGCCCAGTGGCGATGCATCGAAAAGATCGCCATCGGCACGACCGCAAGCACGAACAGGATCCCGCCGGTGATCCGGTCCCGGCGAACGCCGCTCTCGCCAGGTTCGGCTGTCCTTTTGCGTCCGGCCGACCGGCCCCCGATGGCTCCGGCGGACAGCGCCGCCGCCAGGGCGAGCCATACGAGCCCCGCGTGGCGCCCCAGCGGGTGGGCAAAGACGAAGAGCACAACCACCAGACCGCTGACCGCCACGGCCCGCAGACTCCGGTCGTTCGGCCGTCGGCCCGCGGCCCACAGACCGAACAGCCCCGCGACGGCGAGCGCCGCCCCCGACAGCCACACGGAGGTTCCGATGGACTCGCCCAGCGCTTGCTTCGCCGCCGTCCACCGGGCGGGACGCCCTCGGCTGACCAACGCTTCGAGAAAGGTCACCGCGAAGGCGAACCCCAGCACCCCATGCAGGACGAGCTGAAGCTTCACGGTGCCTCCGGCTCGGGCCAACCGGTGGCGCGCACCGGCGGGCATGCCGCGTGTTCCCAGTCGGCCCGATGATTTCGCACCACCACCATGGGCCCACGGTCCTGGACCACCGGCAGGGGGCGCCCATACAGGTGCGCGGCGAGCTTGCCCCAAGCCCAACGGTTGTCGAAATGGGTGAACCGCAGGCGAAACGGCGACTGAACCAGGGCCCGCTCGACCAAGCAGGTGGTGGGCCCGATGCCGTTCAGGCCGTCCTTCACCCGATAAAACGTCGACAGGTGCAGCTGCCCGGCCACGGCGAACGAAAGGCCTCCGACCACCGCCACCGGACGAAAAGCCCGAAGGCGCCCCCACCCGGCGTCGATGGCCGCCACCAACGGGAACAAGGCGAACGGTACGAGCACGTTCACGTAGTGTGGAAAGAACGTCTTTCCGCTCCGGGCGATGCCCAGTGCGGCGAACAGCAGGGCCGCCCAAAGGCCCGCCGTCAGCCGATCGGTGCCGTCCAGTGCTGCCCGCCCCCCTTTGGGCACGCGGCCGAGACCCCGCAGCAGCCGAACACTGGCCCAAACCCAGGCCGCCAGGGACGCAGCCACCGAAACCACCCGCACCCCAGTCCAGAACAACCCGTCGTGCCGAACCCGCCGGACCCAGGTGGCAGGGTCGCCGTAGACGGCCACATCGTCGAACCCACCCCAAAACCCCTGATGCAGGTGATAGCCGATTTCCACCGAAGCGAAGAGGATCGCATACTCGATCGCTTTGATCCCTTGCCCGATCGCGGCCATGCCCCGAAGCGAGCCGCCCGAGCGGGACGAGAGCAGAGCCAGGTTCGACTGGGGCTGGGTGAGTTCGTGAACAGCGGGTGGCACGTAGGCGAGGAGCACCGCCGCGCCCGCCACCG
>DAPKRQ010000272.1:0-5865 GCA_031800475.1 Myxococcales bacterium LLY-WYZ-16_1 | reverse complement strand
TGGCCGTTCAACATGGCCATCTCTCGGCGGATGTGTGGTGGAACTTGCTCGAGCACGCCGCGCCCTTCTCTGAACTAAAGGAGGAAGAGGCGACGGCGGTCCTGCAGCACATGCTGGACCAGCAGATCCTGTCGGAAAGCGATCATCATCTTTGGTTGGGCGTGGAGGGGGAGCGCATCTACGGGCGCGCCAACTTCCGGAAGCTCTACTCGGTCTTCGACGTGCCCAGATTGGTGACGGTCCTGCACGGCAACCAGGAGATCGGCCAGGTGGACTCCAGCTTCTTGGCGTCGCTGGAGGAGGACGATGACCTCGGCAGCTTCACTCTGGGCGGCCGCAACTGGACGATTGTCAACATCGACTGGGAACGAGCCAAGTGCGTCGTCAAGCCGTGGCAGGGTGGTAAGCCGGCCCGCTGGGCAGGAACGCCAAGGCACCTCAGCTGGGAAGTCTGCCAAGAGATGCGAGCCCTGCTAGTGTCCGACGACGTCTCTCCCCGCTGGTCCAACCGAGCCAAGGAGGTCATGCGCGACCTTCGCGCACGGTACGAGTTCCTCCGGGAGGGCGACCCGTTCCTGAACGCGGGAACGGAGAAGATCATCTGGCACAACTTCGCGGGTGGCGCGGCTAACGTTCTGCTCGCAAGGATGCTCGAGCACGAGCTCGGCGGGCGCCTCGTCAGTCGCAACACATCGATCAGCTTCACCGAAAAGGCCGGCGAGAGCATGGTTGCCGTCAAGCAAGCCGTGGACGACCTCCGGCAGTCGAATCGCCCCACTCGAGAAGACGCCCTCCGCTTCGCTCCCGACATCTCGAACAGTCGAATATCCAAGTTCCAGCCATGTTTGCCTAACCAACTTGGGCGGGATGTCCTCCTCGAGAAGATCGTCGATGCGCGTGGGGCCCGGCTTGCCCTAAAGGGCCAGCGATAGAGGTGCTGAAATCCTTGCTGACTTTGCGGGTTCAAACCGTTTCTGGAGACAGAGTGTGGGTTCAAGTCCCTCCCCGGGCAGCTCGTCCATGCTTTGAGCCCTCGAGAGCATGGCTGACCCGTGCCGGAGGTCTCGGTGATCAGGGGCCGATGAACCGCTGAATCCCGGGGTGGCGGCGGCTGCGACGACAACTACATCAAAGACAGAACACGAAAGGGAGCCGGGCCCCGGTGCCTCCGCTGAAACTGGCTCCCTTCAACTCCGTTGGCGACATCGTAGGGCACGAGCCGCGCCACGGCTCGGTCGCCGCGGAAAATGACCACCTCTTCACCGGCCAAGACTTGAGCGAGAAGGCGCGACAGGTGAGCTGGGTTTTCGCCTCGTGAGTGCGCACTCTCTTCACGCCTCGCTGGCTGGGGCGGCAAAATGACTAAGTCAAGGTCTAGTCACGTATGCACATGGCGCATGGCGCCCCCGCCGACCAACCGGGTGTCGCCACCGGGGTTCGGAACGCCTGCAGGGCATGGCATCGTCGTGGCCCTGGGTCCGGGGCGTGTTTTGTTGCACCGTGTTCCCCTTGCTCGAGTCCCTTGCCTCCAACGTACGCGCTCGCACCCTCCAACCTCTCCCCCGACGCCGAAGCACCATTGTTCGAGTCCTTTTGCGGTACCCGGGAACCGTCCGACTTCTCAGCAGCGGTCATCGCCGGCGGCACCCCACCACGAGCCGAGGTCAGCCAGGAAAGGTGCGCCGTGTGCGTGAGCAGACTTCAGGTTCGGAGCGGGGTCGCGGCGTCGGCCACCGGCTCGACGGGCGCAGGGGCAGCCGGGGCCGGCGCCACGACGCCGCCGGCCTCATTCGCCCGGGCGGGATCGACCACGATCAAACCGGGTACGTCGAGCTTCAGGGGCCCGCGCACGGGGCGGATGCAGCGTGGTCGATACCATCCGGTTCCATTCGAGTGATCCCCGTCCGCGACCAGCAGGTCTTTGTCGAAACGGAGGGCGACCCGCTGGTAGTGCACTTGCGGCAGTAGAAAGGGAGCGTGGCTCTCGGTGGGCGGCTGCCACGAGGTCCCGACCAGCCAAGCATCGGCCTGAAGCACCTCGGAGGGAAGGTTCGCGACCCCCTCGTAGGTGTCGGCGCAAATGAAGAACGCGAAGCGGCCGAATGGCGTGTCGAGCGTCGGAAAACTGGAGCCCGCGCTCGCGAACATGTCTTGAGGCGAAGGGTGGCGCTTGTCGTACCACGTGGCGACCCGACCGTCGGGACCGGCGACGGCCAATGCGTTGAACATGCGCTCGCCTTGTTTTCGGATCAAACTGTAGACGATCCAGCCGCCGTAGCGCTGCGCCACTGGGCCCCAGAACCGAATGCCCGGCCCCGTCTGCACCTCTTCGGCCACGTCGTGCGCGCTCCAACTCGTGACGGGGTATCCGTCGTAGATCGTCACCGACCGTCCGGCCTCGTGGTGCCAGACCCCACGGTCGGGATGGGCATAGCCCGTGCTGCTCGCTTCCGCGGTCATCACCAGCCGAGCCCCATGTTGAAACGCCGCTTCGACCCAGGGGAGCAGAGCCCGGCGGTTTTCGTTCGGGTGACCGAAGCACCGGTCTCCCGAATACTGGACCAACCCCACCGGCGCGCGAAACCGCGGCCGGGCCGGGGGGCCCCAGGCCCGGAGCAGTCCGGGGGCCACGTCCCGCCTCCGCCCCACCGGAGTTCGGATCAGGTAACGAAGGGGGGCCAGGCCCGGCACGAGGCGGGCACCCCGATCGAGCTGAAGATCCACCCAGTCCACAGCGTCCAGTTTGCCTCAGCCCGCGTCGGACTCAAAGCGTCGGGTATCCGCACCATCGGCCTCGATGCGGGTGTCCACCGCAACGTGGCGCGGGAGGGGCCGAGACGTCCGGGTCGACGGTGGCCCTCGCCCGCCGATCCGCGCCCGGCCCTCTTGGATGGAGTCGCGCGCGGGCTCGTCTACCGGGGGCGCTGTGGGTGCCTCGCCGCGAAAGCTACCGCCTTCGGCCGATGATGTAGATCGCGTGCACCAAGCCTGGGAAGTAACCCAGCAGCGTGAGCAAGATGTTCAGCCAGAAATGGCCTCCCAAGCCCACCTGAAGCCCCACGCCCACGGGGGGCAACAGAACCGCCAGCAGAATTCGCACAATGTCCATGGACCAAGACACTGCACGCATGGTGCCAAAGCGACGTGACCCGCGCCGGGGCCCCACGTGACCCGCTCCGGGGCCCCACGTGACCCGCGCCGGGGCCCCACGGACCCGCGCCGGGCCCCACGGGTACGGGCGCAGGACACTTCCACGGGACAGGATGCCCCACCGAGCGGTAGCCCCCCCCCTTGTGCACCGTGGCCGCTCGAGAGCCGCCGCGGCCTCGATCGGCGCCGGATGCGTCTTGCACCCCCATGGGCGCCTCTACCTCTGCACGCGCGAAGAGCGCGTCCGAGACCCGTGCCCCAGCGCCTCGCGTCCGGAGAGCAAGGCCGGGGACCACCAGTCGTCGGTTGGAATCTGGGGGTCGGCCACGCAAGCCTCGATGTCGTGTCTCAGTTGCTCGGCCAGAAACCGGGCGTCGGCATCGCGCAGGTCCATTCGAGCTTTGCTTCGGGCCGTCAGGGCGTATGCGGCGCCCCGTTCGAGCGCTCGACCCACGCTCGTGCTGCGCAGGCGGCGGAGCAGCGGGTTGCGGCGAATCATGTCCGGATACCGGGGAGGCGGTGAGGCCGATACGTTTTTCGATGTAAATCGCTCGAGCGAAAACGGAGGAACGCCAACGAAATGGCATATCTGTTCGATCAACGTCTCCGCAGACCGAATCGCCCCGTACGGAAGCACGAGCATGTCGCGGCCAAAGGAATGCCGGTACCGGCAAATGTCCGCATGGAACTGGCTACGACGGCGATGAAAGAAAAGCGGTTGAAAACCCGCCTGCATGCGGGCTGCTTCGGCTTTCAAAGAGCCACGGAACGACAGGTGCTCGATCCCGCTTCGGATCGTGTGTTTGTACTCCGAGAAGGCGCGATCGACCGGGTCTCGCACGATGCACAGGATCTTGACGGGTACCCGCTGGGCCAGCTTTGCCAACCCATCGACAGCGCGTTCGTCGGAAAGGTGGTCGGTCGAAGCGTCGAGGGCCCAGGCGCCTTCGGGAACATTCGGAAACGCTTTCCAGAAAGCGTCTCGTTGTGCCCCGGTCCAGCTGTGTTTCCTTCGGCGGCGACTATCGACCCAAAGTGGGCCCCCTGGTGATCGAAAGAGTCCCGGCTCCTTGTTTTCGGCGAGCACAAAGTCTGGCGAGCAGTTCAGCCAATTGGCCAAGGATGTGGTGCCGCATTTGGGCGCACCGATGAGCGCCACGTACCTTCGAAAGGGAAGGGAGTCCGGAATCGCCGGCCCCTCGTCGAGCGACTCGCTGCCCACATGTCAGCCGCTACCATGCTCGGGCGGCCGTTTCCACGGTCGACTCGGGGAGTTTGGCGAAGGTTGCCGCGTCACTGAAAACTGGGTGCGAAAACTGTGCGTCCCCCGTGATCGATCGGCGACGAAGACGGCACTCGGAGAGAAAGGAAGGCAACCATGACATTCGACGCGAAGGCATTCGAAAGAGCGTTGACCCGGGACAATCCGCGTTTCGAGCGGTTCGTCAGAAGCCGCATGCACGAACTCGTGGCAGAGCTTCGACGCCCGAGCCCCCCCATGAACCGGGTCGCCCGGCTGGCCGGTGAGGTGAGCCCAGCCACTTGGCGAAAGTACCGAGCGGTACGGCGGTACCTGCACGCAAATGTTGCAGCCCTTCGGGACGTGCTGACGCCCCGGGTGATCGACTATCGCACCCGATCCCTGACCGCGAATGCGGGGGGCGGCATCGTGCACAGTTTCGTCTGGAACAGCAGCACGGGAGAACCCGCCGACCTGGCCGAGGTCTACTTGCGAGAGAAGGTGTCCTGGGGCCACCCCGGGACCGCCGTTCAGCCGTATCTGGACCGGTTCTACCAAACCCCAAACCAGCACTTCGGGATGGGCAATATGGCCCGAACCCGGGCCGACCTGGGGCCCAACCGAGACGAGCACTCCGTGCAAGGTGGATTCGGCCCCAAGGCCTTCGAGCCGTTCGAGGGGAGCATCCATTTCACAGTCCATCAAGTGTATCAAGTGAGCTACGACGGCGGCTCGCAGTGGGAAGACATCCCGGGGAGCCGCTACACAATCACCCGCCATGCCGAATGGTTCGGGCCCCGTTCTCTCAGGCTTCGGATCGAAAAACGCTCCCGAGACCGGCCGGAAAGCTGCACCAACCAGCTCACGCTCAGCCTCTGAAGAAGTCACGAACACCCCAAAGAGCACCTTGTACCGAATATGCTTCGGTGGTTGAGTGCGCCGGCCTCGGGCATGTGGAGCAAGTCTCTTTGCTCTCATCCTCGGGCACTCTTCGGAGTTGCGCGCGGCTCCCCGGTCTCCTCAAGATGCTCCTGTCAAGGCAGCTTTCGGGACTTCATGGCCTCGAGGTACGCGAGGATTTCGTCGAGTTCCCGATCGCTCAGGTAGTTTTGGGCGGGCATGGAGCTTCCGTACCGGTAGGATTCGGGATTCCGAATGAACGATCTCAAATAGGTCTCGCTTCGATATTCCGTGATGTTTTTGGGGACATTGAGTTCGGGTCCGACCCGTCCCCCCTGGCGATTGATCGCGTGGCACCCGAAGCACTGCTTCAAGAACCGCTCCCGTCCTGCCCGAGCTCGCGGCGATGCAGATTCGGGCAAAGCCGTCTTTCGTTCGTCGGCGTTCACTTCGAGCCATTCGATACGAGAGACCGACCACACCCAAGGTCGAGATGCGGCAGCAGTCCCGGTCCACACCAGGTAGAGGGGACCCGGGTCGACCCCCGACACGAGCCCCAGCTCCTCGAACCCCAC
>DAPKRQ010000271.1:0-4912 GCA_031800475.1 Myxococcales bacterium LLY-WYZ-16_1 | reverse complement strand
AGGGAGCCTGGGTTCGGGGCCTGCGCCGAGTCTTCGAACGCATTCCGCCCCCTTTTCTTCGCGAAGCGTGGGGGTCTCGCTCGGGCTGGGCCTTCGCGGGCTCGGGCTGCGCACCCCGGGCTGCTTCCGCTTCAGCCCGTTCGAACGACGACCGCCCGGTTCCAGCCTGGGGCGCCCCGCCCTGCAAGGGTGCGCCGGGCCCGATCCGGGGCTGGGGCTCGGACGCGGCGCGAAGGGCCAGCGAGGCCTCCGGCGGTGGCCCCGGGTCGCGTCGGACCCCCACGACCACGACCACGGCGGTCGCCGCAGCGAGCCCTGCCGCGATGGCCCCGAGCAGCCAGCGGGGTCGGGGCCGCGGCGGATCGACCGCATCGGCCACCGCCGCCCGCAACCGCCGCTGAAACTCCGGTCGGGGTTCGGGCGCCGCGCCGGCCTCGTCGAGCCGTGCCAGCACGCGGCGCCACTGCGCCACCCGCCGGGGCCCGTCCGGTCCGGACCGCTCTTCGGCGTCCAACAGCGCTTCCAGCTCCGGATCCCCGTTCACGACAAAAACCCTTCCCGCTCCAAGAGCGTGCGGAGGTGCTCCAACGCGTACCGCATCCGACTCTTCACCGTGTTCTCGGACACGTCGATCATCTCCGCGATCTCTTTGAAGGAAAGCTCGCCTTCTCGGCGCAACAGCAACACCTCCCGCTGCGCCGGTGGCAGGCTGTCCACGGCGCGGGCCACCGCGCCGGCGAGCTGCCGACCGGCCAGGGACCCCTCGGGATCCGGCCCGTCCGACGCAACCCCCTCCGACCGGGGCGGACCCTCCGGATCGGACGGCGCATCCAGCGATTCGGTCTTTCGCAGCTTCGCTTTTCGCTGCGCGTCGATGCAGTGGTTTCGGGCGATCCGAAACAGCCAGGTCCGAAACTGGGCCCGGCCGTCCCAACCATCCAGATGCCGCACGGCCCGAACGAACACCTCCTGGGTCGCGTCTTCGGCCGCCTCCCGGTCGCCGAGGAAGCGATGGGCGAAGGCGTACACGCTCCGTTCGTGGCGCCGCACCAGTTCCTGGACCGCCACCGGGCTTTGGTCCCGCCGGTAGCGGGCCACCAGCTCCGGGTCGGTGCAGGCATCCAGCGGCGTCCGGCTCACGGTTCGGCCTCCGGGCCCGACGCCCAGCGCCGGGCGGCCTCGACCCAAGCTCGAGACGCAGGGTGGCTCGGAGCTGTGAGGACCTGTCCGGTGGGTCCGAGCTCGACGAGCCGGCCCCGATCCACGACGCCCAGACGCTCGGTGCGGGCCTCGACCTCGGCGAGCCGGTGAGAGATCCACAACACGCCCACGCCCGACAGTCCGTCCAAGGCTGCCTGCAGCTCCAGCGCCCGGGGCGGATCGAGGCCCTGGGTCGGTTCGTCGAGCACCAAAAACCGGGGCTCGACCGCCAAAACCCGGGCCAGAGCAGCCCGATGCCGCTGTCCGCCGGAAAGGGAGCCGGGCACCCGTTCGAGCCAGGTCGGACTCAGACCCTGGGCGACCCAGTAGGCCGTGCCATCGTCGTCGCGACCCGCGACGCGTCGGGCCTCCCGCAGGTGTTGCCCCAGGGTTCGCAGTGGGTCCAGCGATGCCCCGGGCGCCTGATTCAGGACCTGGACCTGGCGGTGGAACCACCGAGGCCGGGGCCAGCGGTGGACCGGAGCGCCGTTGACCACCAGGGTGCCCCCTTCGGGACGGACCCATCCGGCGAGCAGGCGCCCGATGGTGCTCTTGCCCGCCCCGCTGGGGCCCACCAACCCGACCCGTTCTCCGGGCCGCAGCTGCAGAGTCACGCCACAGACCGGTCCCCGACCGGCCCGGTCCAGTCCCAGGCGCTCAATCTGCATGGCTGTCCAGCAAGGCCCGCAGATGGGCCCGGGTCCACTGGCCGCCGTCCAGAAGGTGCTGGACCAGGGCCCGCAACACGGCCCGGTCCACAGAGGCCGGCCCCTCCCCCGCCAGCCACCGGTCCACCGGATCCCGCCCGTCGTCGTGCGAGCTTGCGGGGGCCGCCACCGGGACCATGCGCCGGGCTTCCACCTCGGAGGGGCTGAATGGGATGTCGTCGGTGCCCACCGGCGCCGGCGTCGGGGGCGCGTCGATCCGAGGGTCGAAGCCCGGCTGGCGGTGCAGGTCCGCAGGCTCGGTCACCAGCACACCCGTCCGCTCGAGGCCCACGGGCCCGGAGGCGATCTGGGGGTCCGGAAAAGGGCTCGGCCCTTCGGGCGGGACCACGGGCAGCTCCAGGGGATGGGGCCCACCCGGTCGATACGCCCGCCGGATCCGGTCGACCAGCTCGGTGACCGGAGTGAGGGCCCAGGCCAAGGGCCGGGAGCTGCAGGCCCGCACCGCGGTCCACACCTGGGTCGGGGGAGGTTCGGCGGCCGCCACGATCACGGTGTCGGACGCACCGCCCTGCCGGACGCCCACTGGCAGCAACAGGTGGCCCCACGCCACCTCCTCCGGCACCAGCGCCAAGATCTGGGCCGGGATCGGATCTGGAGGAAGAGACACGATCTCCGACCGAAAGTGGGCAGCCAGCCGCTCGCATACCCGGTTGGGATGCAGCCAGCCCCGTTCCACCACGGTTCGCACGACCGAGCTTCCGGCAGCCGCGGCGGCCCGCAATGACCGGATCCGCGTCTCCGACAGCTCCGGCTCCAGGGCCGCGACGACCTGCTCGACGGACCGACTCACCGCTTCGACATCAACTCCAGATACTGGGCTCGGGTGAAGACGCCCTTTTCGATCAACAGGTCGACCAGAGCCCGCAGCGCCTTTTCCTGCTGGTGCTGAGTCCCCTCCAGTTCGGCCCATTGGCTGGGCAATGCGCTGGGTGGGCCCACAGGCATCGGGGTCTGAAACTCCACCTCCCGGTGGGCGACCCGGTCCAAGTTGGCTTGCCCGAACAGCCGGGTGATCGCCTCTTGGATCTGTCGCTCGCTGGCGATGGCCGGCTCGACCCGGACTCCGCAGCGAAAGCGGACCTCGTCGATCACCGCCACGTTCGACGGGTCGGCCATGGCCAGATGGAGCACGTTTTGGGCCGGTTCGTAGCGCTCGGGGCACACGCCGTGGTTCTTCAGAAGCTGGGAGGACAGCTTCTTCATCAGCGCGTCCGGCACTGCAGGCACGTCCAGGTCGGCGGCCCGGATCCCCAGCTGTTTGGACAGTGCCCGGATCAGCACCGCCTCGGACACGAACTGCATCTGCACGAGAACGCGGCCCAGGCGTCCACCCCACCGCCGCTGCTCGGCCAGCGCGGCCTCGAGCTGCGTGGGGGTCAGGACACCGGCTCGCACCAGGAGGTCGCCGAGCCGAATCTTCGCCGCCATCGCCCGGCCTCGGGTATACCGCGAGCGCTCGGGCGGTGCCAGAAGTGGGGTCACCACGGCGCCCGGGGCACGCCCGGTCCGGCGTCGAAGCGAAAGACCCGTTCCGGCAGCTCTCGATCGAACGCCATGTCGGTCAGGCGAATGCGCAGGTCGGTTCCACCGTCTCCCGTTTCGCCGTGGATCCGGGTGGGCCACGAAAACCCCTGCCGGTCTTCGAAGCCTTCGAACTCGGCCCGGACCCGGGCCGGCGCATCTCGACCGGGGGCCACCTCCAAGCGCAGGATCCGATCTGCGTCGGCATCGACCCACAGGCGGGTCCACCGGTCCCGCATCCGCAGGTCGAGCCGGTAGCCTGGCGGATCGGACACCGCCTCCACCCGAACCGGCTCGGCGTCGGCGGGCAACCCGCCCAACAGCAGGCTCACCAGCTCCCGCGGGTGGAGCGGCAGGGGCAGCAGGCGACCGATCTTTTCCGGGGTGGCCCGCCCCTCCCGCAGGGTTCCCTGGGACAGCCACCACAGGGTCTGTCCGTCGCTGATCATCAGGTCGATGGGTTCTTCGAACGGGGAGAGGGTTTCGAGCCGAAAGCGGTCGGGCCGCTGGGCCACCAGGGTCGCCCGAAGCCGGACCCGCCCGTCTTCGCCGAAGTAGCTGACGCGGGCCTCCGCCTGCAGGGTGTGGGGAGCAGGCCGGCTCCGTAGCCGGGCCCACAGGATCTCCGGCGCCGGGGTCGGGCCGGACGGGACGCCCCCGGCCCCTGCGCAGGCGACCAGCCAAGCCACGAGCCCCGCGCTCAGCCCGGCTCGGAACACGTCACCGCCTTTCGCGCAGCGCGTTTCGCCGGGGCCTCGGTCCACAGCCTCCCCGCCCGCCACGCTGCCCGAAACGCCCGCTCGGCCTGGCGGTATGCCTGCTGGGCCCCGTCATGCTCGGCCTCACAGCGGGCGTCGCCGAGGCCCTCCCAGAACCGGCCGTCGGCTGGGGCCAGTCGGGTGGCCCGCTCGAGGTACCGCACCGCCCGCGCCGACGCGCCTCGGCGCAAAGCCACCCGACCCCGGGCCCACAAAACCGTGGGATGATCCGGAGCTTCTGCCCAAAGCCTTCGGAGGGTGTCTTCGGGGGGCCGGTCCCGCTCCAGGTATCCATACCAAGCCCGCTCGGCCCGCTCGGCGATGGACGGCGCCACCACCGGCTCCAGGACCCCGAGGGACAGGGCGCCGGTGCGCCGGGCCAGCTCCAAGCGCAGGCTGGCAGCGGCGTCGTCGGGAGCCGAAGGACGGCCTTCGATCCAGCGGGCGAACGCCTGACGGCGGGCCGGGTCCGGGATCGGGTCGATCCAGCGGGTCGCGGCTTCGGGCTGGCCCGCCCGGACCCGAGCCCGAAGCCGCAGGGCCGGGGCCGCATGGTCGGGAAGACGACGCTCGCTCCAAGCGAGGGCCGCCCGCGGGCGGCCGGCCTCGAGGAGGGACTCGACGGCCCGAGCCTCCAAGGCCGGGTCCGCCGGTTCGGCACGGGCGAGGATTCGACGGGCCAGGGCAGGCCGGCCGGGGCGGCGG
>DAPKRQ010000270.1:0-5740 GCA_031800475.1 Myxococcales bacterium LLY-WYZ-16_1 | reverse complement strand
TTGGAGCTGGGCTTCGCCGAAGGCGTACCCCGCCCGGCAGCCGGCGAAGCACTGGTGGTGCGCGGTCGGGTCCAAATCGACCGCAACCGCACGGTCGAAGCGCCGCCGGTGGCCTACCGCCCGGGGGTCCGGGTCGACTTCGAGCAAGTCCCCTACGGACCGGCTCTGGTGGTCGAGGCCCGCCTGCTCCCCGAAGACCGACCCGATGCCGCACCCCGCTATTTCGGTCGCTCCGAGCCCTTCGCCTTCGAACCGGGTGACGACCTGCGGGTGCCGGTGGCCGTGGCCCTGGTTTCCGGACCCGAAATCCCGGACAGCCCGGACGGCACCCCGTCGGTCGTCGTGCGCAACGCCGTCCAGGGGCAGGTGGCGACCCCGAGCCTCGACCTGGAGGTTCGGGCCCGGGGGGCAGATCAGCTGGAGGTGGCCCAGGACTTTCTGTTCGAGCTGGGCTCCCAGCGCTTCGACGCGGACGCGGTCCGGGTGCGCGCGGCGCCGGAGCCCGGCGGGCTCGACATCTACCGCTTCACGTACGATCTGAACCAGACCTTGGACCGGTGCCGCCCCGGCCCGGGCCGCGACCCGGCGAACTGCGAAGGCCTTCGTGCCCTCTTCGTTCGGGCCGTTCGAGACACCTTTCGAAGCGAACCCGCCGGTACGTCGGTCACCCTCGACACCCGGGCTCCCGACGTCCGGCAGGTCACGGTGCAGTACCTGCCGGAGCCGAGCAATCCGGCCCGGACCGTGGCGGCGGCACGGACCGGCACCGAAGTCCGGGTGACCGTGCTGTTGGACGAAGCGGTCCAAACCACCGGCGCCCAGCTTCGGGGCCGGGACGGCACCGCCGAGCTTTCGCTTCCCCGGATCGACGCCGGCACGCCAGCCAGCGGTGCCCTGGAGTTCGGCCGCCGCATCTTCCCTGGCGACGCGGATGGCACCTACGACCTGGTCTTGTCGGCGGTGGACCGAGCCGGCAATCCCGTGGCCGAGCCGGATCTCGATGCCGCCGTGCGCATCGACACCACACCCGACCGGCTCACCGTGGCGCAGGACCGGTTGAGCTATGTGCGAGCCCCTTTCGGCAACCTGGCGGCGGAGACGCTGACCGACGACACCGGCACGGTGGTCCACACGATCCCGGCCGGGCCGGCGACGTTTGTCCTCGCCCCCGCCGACCCGCTGCAAGCCAGCGACCGCCTGCCCGCCGACACCTTCACCCTGTCGGAGGGCGGACCGGCTCGAACGATCCGGGTGTGGGCCGACGGAGACCGCAACAGCTTGCTCGCGACCATACCGGCGAGGGGAGAGGCAGGCTCCTGGCTTCGAGAGGACCTGCGCCTGGCGAACCTGGACGCGCCTCGGGTCTGGGTCACCGGCCTGGACGACGCAGGCAACGAATCCGCCCCGGTGCGCCTGGAGAACGTTTGGTGGGTGGCGGGCTCGGGCCAGCCCGAGGGCCCGCCTTCGCCCCACCGGGTCCGCCGCACCGACCGGGTCGGCCCCCCGCTCGCCGAGCGCCTCGCGGCCCGGGCGCCCGATGCCTTCGACGGCCCGGACAGCCACGTGGACACGGTGCAGGCCGGCTACCGCTGGGTCGAGCGCCGGCCAGGCGGACCGAGTGCCCGAGATCGGATCGGGTCGGCCTTCGATGCAGCGCGAGGACAATTCGTCGTCTTCGGCGGCTCGGGATTGGACGGCACGAACGACGACACTTGGGTTTGGGATGGATTCGCGTGGGAAGATGTAACCCCGGCCAGCCCGGGGCCCACAGCTCGGTTGGCACCGGCCATGGCGTACGACGCCCGAAGGGGTCGAGTGGTTCTTTTCGGTGGATTCGGTTTCGGCATGAACGGAGACACCTGGGAGTGGGACGGGGTGCAGTGGACCGAAGTCGAACCGCCGGGCCCCCTGCCTCCTCCCCGGGCTGAAGGGCAGATGGTCTACGACGGCGGCTCCGGCCGGGTACTGATGTTCGGGGGCGCTGGTGCAAACGAAGCCACCTTGTCAGACGGATGGGCTTTCGACGGCGAACGCTGGACCCCGCTTCCGGCGAATCCGCCGTTGCCGAGCGGGCTCGGCCTCGCCCCCGCCGTTTGGGATTCAGCCCGCAACCAACTGGTCAAAGTGGGAGCTGCTTCTCCGGGAGAGCCCGTGGAAGTCTGGATTTGGGACGGCGCTGGCTGGAACCAGGTCGCCGCGAATGGCCCCGTGCCGCCTGCCCGAAGTGGCGCCCAGCTCGTGTACGACTCTGCTTCGGAAGAGGTTGTTCTTTTGGGTGGATCGAGCCCGACCGGAGGCCGGAGAGACGTTTGGCGTTGGAACGGAACCGAATGGCGCGAGGTCACCCCGGCGGGCGGGCTCGGCTTTGCGCGGGTGAACGCGGCCGCCGCCTTCGACCCGGCTCGGGAGGTGGTGTGGCTGTTCGGGGGTCTGGACGCGGACGGCGGGCTCCTCGCGTTTCGCGACGATACCTTTCGCATCGACGAGACCGGCGCCGAAGCCGTGACCCCTTCGCGTGAGGTGCCCGATGCCCGAAGCGAAGCGGCCATGGCCTACGACATACGCCGGCGCCGGACGGTGCTCTTCGGCGGTCTGGACGCCTTCGAGACAGGGCGTCCCTTCCCGGATCTGTGGGAGTGGGACGGCCACCGCTGGAACCGCCAAACGCCCACAGTGCCGACCCCCGGAGAGCGAGCATTCCATTCCATGGCCTTCGACGCGGCCCGAGGCGTCAGTGTGGTGTTCGGTGGGGACGTCGTGGACCCACCGGTCGTGTGGGAGTGGGACGGAGCCGCGTGGGATCCGATTGTCTCGCCCGACCCGAATCCCGGTCTTCGCGGCTCGCCAGCCGTGGCCTTCGACGGAAGCCGGGTGCTGATGTTCGGCGGACGGGATGCGGCGTCCGAAGGAAAGAGCGACCTGTGGGCGTGGGACGGGGCCACGTGGACCCGGCTGGCCACGAACGGACCTCCGGCCCGGACCGGACACGGCATGGCCTACGACCCCGACCGAGACCGGCTGGTGCTCTTCGGAGGCCAGGCGCTGGACTTCTCGGTCTTCGGAGATACCTGGGAATTCGACGGCAACGCATGGATCCAGCGGGCCACCGGCGGCGCTGCCGCGCCGTCCCCTCGCTCGGTGCCCGCCATGGTGCACCACGCCGGCCGCAACCGGACGCTGGTCATCGGAGGGAGCAGCCGAACCGGGACGGAAGCGGACGTGTGGCAGTGGGATGGGACGGCCTGGACCGAGGTGACGCCGGAACTCGGTCCATCGGTGGCCCGGCTGGGCGCAGCAGCCGCCTACGACCCCGACCGAGATCGGGTGGTGTTGTTCGGCGGCCAGTTCAACCGGCTCTTCTCGGATACCTACGAGCTGCTTTCGCCGACCGCGCCGGCGTGGCAGCTCGAGGCCGCTCTTCCACCCGAAGTCGACCCAGACGATCTGCAGGCCATCCAGATCCGAGCCCGATGCGGCGGGCGTTTCGCTCCCTTCGGCCCCGACGACGCGGGGGCGGCCTTGTGGGCGTGGGTAGGCGGAGGTCCCGGCCAGCCCAGCGGAACCTGGGTCGAGCTCGATGGTCACGATGCAGCCGTAGGCCGAGCGGGCGAAGACCCCGCGTGGCTGGAATTTCGGAGCAGCGACGCCGACTGGGCCCGCAGTTTGGTCGGCCCGGACCGACGGGTATTCGTCCAATGCCGGCCTCGGGGCGGCAGCGGCGCCAGCTTCGCCGAAGTCGCTGCGGACTATCTGGAGGTGCGGGTGCGCTACGCGCTCTGATCGGGGCCTGCCCGGCCCTAACGGGGGGCCCGAGCGCTTCTCGACCCGAGACGCAAAGACCGTCCGGGCTGAAGGCGGGACTTTCCTGGACGATGACTTCGGCCGTGGGTCCTGCGTGGGGTAGACCGAGGGCCGGCGTCTGGCTGGCGCTGGGGTTTGCGTGGGGCGCTTCCGCCTGCGGGGAGAGCGACGGGCGGTTTTTGGTGCGCTTTCGGTGGCCGGACGGGCCCCCCGACCGACCGTCACGGTGGGAGGTCGAGGGCGAAGTGCATTCGGCCCGGGGTCAGATCACCCGAAGTCAGCCGCGGTGGGTGACCCTTTCCCGCTCCACCCGACTCGCCTTCCCGGCGGTGCCCTACGGCCCAGACCTCGTGGTCGAGGTCCGGGTCCGGAGCCGGAGCGAGCCCGACTCCGGCGTGCGGTACTTCGGGCGCTCGAAACCATTCGACTTTCAGCCCGGCGAGGTGACCGTCGTGCCGGTGGCTGTGGCTCTGACCGACGGGCCGGCCTTGGTGGAAGGGGCGGGCCAGCCGGCGGTACGAGTCCTCGAGGCACGCGCGGGCCGGGTGCGGCACCCCGAGATCACCCTGGCGGTCCGTGCCCGTGGTGCGGCGCAGGTAGACGTGGCCCAAGACGTCCTGTTTCGGACCGGACTGCACCGTACGTTCACCGCCACCGCCGCCGTTTCGACCCATCGGGTTCCCTACGACCTGGCTCGTGGCATCGACGGGTGCACCCCCGACCCCGGCTCCTGCGACGGACTCCGATCTTTGTTCGTTCGAGTGGCTCGAGCCGGGCTCGAGAGCGCGCCGGCCACCGTGCAGGTGGTGCTCGACACATCGGCGCCCGAAGCCTTCGATCTCGAGTTCGGCCCGGCCACGGCGAAGCTCGGCGACATGGCGACCCTGTCCTTCACCGCGACGGAACCCCTGGCCGAGACCACAGCCAGCTCCGTGCTCGAGTGGGATGGGGAAGACCCCGGCTTTTCGTTCTTTCGAAGCGACGGATCTCGCCATACCTACCGGCGGCTCATCGATGCTCCCAGTCTTCCGGAGCAAGTTCGATTTCGTCTGGCCGCCCTCCACCTGACCGACGAAGCCGGCAACCGCCGGAGGCAGCCCCTCGATGCCAGCGAGGGCGTCTTTTCGATCGATGCAGAGGTCCCGGAAATTCGCGACCTCCAGATCGAGCCCAGTTCGGGCCGGGTCGGACCGGGAACTCGGGTCGTGCTGTCCTTTTCGGTCAGCGAACCCGTCGGCAACCGGGTCGAGGCTACCCTGAACGGCACATCCATGCCTTGCACGGAACACGACGGCGCATACCGGTGCGTCTCGGCCCCCTTCGAGCCGGATGCTCCCTCGGAGCAGACGGCCGAAGTTCTGCTCGAAGTGGAAGACGCGGCAGGCAACGCAGCTTTGGCTTCGCGGGCCGTCGTCCTGGACGCGAAGCCCCCGGAGCTCCTTCGGGTCGACCGCCGGTACGTGACCTCGCCGTCCAATCCGGCCGTTCAGGTTGACGCCGCCACCGAAGACACCGAGGTGTTCTTCAGCGTGGCCTTCAGCGAGGCCGTGCCGGAGGACACGGGGCTTTCGCAGGTCTCGGTCCCGAACTCCGCACTGCAGGTTCCCGTGGAGCGGCTGGACCAGACCGAGCGGAGCGCGGAACTCGTTCTGCAGGTCGCGTGCGACGCGCTCCGTGATGGTCCCGGGAACCTGCGTCTCGACCTCGAAGATGTGGCAGGCAATCGCACGACGGTCACCGCCACCGGCGCATTCCAGGTGGACTGCACGCCCGACCCCCTTCGGGTGGCCCAAGACCGGGTGAGCTTCCTCCGGGCCCCGGTCAAGAACGCCGGCGCCGAAACCCTGGTCGACGGATCGGGCGCGCCGGGCCACACGCGCCCGGCCGGCCCCGAACTCTACGCCCTCGGCCCGGCCGACCCCGACGATCCCGTCCCATC
>DAPKRQ010000269.1:0-17468 GCA_031800475.1 Myxococcales bacterium LLY-WYZ-16_1 | reverse complement strand
GGGCTTCGGTAGCTTCAGCCGGATGCTGAGTCCGTGTTGGCGGCGGGGCCGCCCGGCTGCGGTCGTGTGGATCCTCGCTTGGGGATCGGGGATCTCGATGGCGTGCGGGGGCGATGAGGGCCCGTCGACGCCCGACCCCGTGACCACCGAACAGACCCAGGTGTTCGCCGGGCTGTTTCCGGGTTCTTGCTATGACTACGAATTCACGATTCCCGGCTCCATGCGGCAGAGCGTGTCCCGCGTGGACGTGGTGGAGACCGAGCCCTTTCGCTACCCCGGGCGGGTGACCGTCCGGTGGGACCAGGCTTTGACCGGCGGCGATTCCACCGTGCGGATCTTCGAGTTCCGGGGTCCGGTGATGGTGCTCCTCGAGTCGATCCGTGGCTCGATGCCCGAGTTCCAGCGCTTCTATGAGGTCGAAGGCCAAGAGGTGGACATGCGCTTTCCAGAGCCGGTGTGGCTCGAGTTGCTGCCCCCTCAGGGAAGCGAGGACTTCCCCCGCCTGGACCTGGGCCCGGACGACGGGTTCATCACCCAGACCACCCCCGAGCTTCAGCGGGAGGCCGGCATGCAGGTCGACGACCCGCCGGAAGAGATCCACACCTGGCGGGTGGTCTCGAACTCGGCCCAGGTGGATCGGGGCGATCTGGGCACCTTCGAGGCCATCGAGCTGCGCTACGAGATCGCCCGCGGGGCCGACCGGGAGACGTCCACCTGGTTTTTGGCCCCTGGTGTGGGCTTCGTGCGATTCACCGACTTCTCCGGGACCCAGTTCCGACTGATCGACTACCGGGTGACCCGGCCGGACGGCACGTCCGAGGGCGCGCTCGACTGTTCGGGCTGAATCGCCCCGAGGAAAGAAAAGAGGCCACGAAGATGGGTTGTCATCCACCTCGAACGCTCTGGCTGGCGGGGGCACTCCTGGCCGGCGCTTGTGCCGGCGGCAGGCCGTCCGGCCCCTTGCCGGCACCGGAAGTGCAAGTGGAACGGCTGGTCCCTTCGGTGGACAGCATGGAGCGGGTTTCGGTGACCACCAAGATGACGGTCCGAAATCCCCGCGAGACCCCGGTGACGATCCGCGCGGTGCAGTATTCGGTGAAGGCGCTCGAAGGGCCCGAGTGGTCGGTCTCGAACGCCCTGCAAGCGGGTCAGGAACTCGGCTCCGGGCAGACGGTCAGCGTCAGCCTGGAGCAACCCATCGACCTGCCGACGGAACGAGAGCCCTACCTGGCCATGCTGGCCATGGAGACCATTCCGGTGCGGATGGAAGGCGTGCTCAGCCTGGAAGACGGCACCGAGACCCCGTTCGAAAAGCGAGGCAGCATCGCCCCGCCCAACATACCTCGGTTCGTGGTCTACGAGGCCCAGGCGGCGGTCTACGCCGAAGAGGGCGTCGACGTGACCTTCTACCTTCGGCTGATCAACGAAAACCCCTTCGGTGTGGTGGTCGAAAGCGCCGAATACGCCATCGAGATAGACGGCAAGGAAGTGGCCGAAGGCACGGCCGGCATCGGCGTTCGACTGCCGCCCGCGGGAGTTCAGGCCTACGAGGTGAATGTCAGCATCGACGAGTCGACTTGGGGCGATGGCTGGGAACAGAAGATGGAAGCCTCGTCCCTGGCGTACGAGATGACCGGTCGGCTCACCATGCCCAACGTCCGAATGCCCGTGGAAGAGTCTGGAACCATCGAGCTTCAGTGAGGGCCCGCCGTCCGCCGCCGTCCGCCGCCGTCTGGAGGACGGCGGCTCGAATCACTCTTGGTCGGCGCCGGGGCGGTCGGGACGGGGGTCGAAAATCACGTCGTTGGCCGAGGGGATCTTCTTTAGGTCGCTTCGAGCGACCCGCCAAGCCTGCTGGACGATCCACGAGATCGAGCGGTCTTGCCGCTTCGCCTCCCGCTGGATCTCCTCGAGCATGTTTTCGGGGAAGTACAGACTCTGTTTGACGCCGCCACTCATCGTGCGCCCCCCTCAGGAGTCTCGGTTTCCGGAGTCCAGGACGTCGTTCACCGAGGGGAAACGCATGATTTCGGTGCGTGCGATGCGCCAAGCCTGCTGCACGATCCAGGACAGGGAGCGGTCCTGACGGTTGGCCTCGTCTTGGATCTCTTTGAGCATCTCCTCGGGAAAATACAGAGATTGCTTGCGCTTGTCGGTGTTCGCCATGGTCTCCTCGGTGGGTCGAGCCGCTCCAGCCGCCTACATGACCCAGCCGGGGGAATCATGGGTTGGACCGGTGGTGGTGTCAAGATTGCGCGCGAACGGACGCTCAAACGTCGAGCGCCTCCGCGTCCGCGGCGGACGCGTGCTCCATGATGAAGCGGAACCTCGGCGCCGGGTCCTTGCCCATCAAGGCCTGCATCGTGTCGGGGGTGTCGTCGTCGACCACGACCTGCAGGGCCCGGCGCTGTTTCGGGTCCAGGGTGGTCGCTTTCAGGTCACGGGCGTCCATCTCCCCCAGGCCCTTGAAGCGGCTGACGCGCGGCTTGACCCCTTTGCCGAGGCGGGAAAGGACGGAGTCCCGCTCTGCCTCGTCCAGTGTCCAGTAGGTCTCCTTGGCCGCGTCGATCCGAAAAAGCGGAGGCTGGCACAGGTATACGTGCCCGTTCTTCACCAGTTCCGGCATGTGACGGACGAAGAAGGTCAGCAGCAGGGTCGCGATGTGGGCTCCGTCCGAATCCGCGTCCATCAACAGGAACACCCGGTCATAGCGAAGCCGGGAAAGGTCCAGCTTGGGTCCGATGCCGCAGCCGAGGGCGGATACGATGTTCCCGATTTCTTTGTTTTCGAGAACCTTGGCCAGCGATGCCTGCATCGTGTTCAGGACCTTCCCGCGTAGAGGCAAGATGGCTTGCGTCTTTCGGTCCCGCGCACTCTTCGCAGACCCGCCTGCCGAGTCTCCCTCGACGATGAACAGTTCCGAGTCCTTCGGGTTCGTGCTGGAACAGTCGGCGAGCTTGCCGGGCAGATTGAGCCGGTGGCTGACCGCCGATTTCCGGGTGACCTGCTGGGCCGCCGCTCGGGAGGCCTCCCGGGCCCGGGCCGCCAACTCCACCCGGTCACAGATCTGGTCGGCCACCGATCCGTTGTTCAGCAGCCACTGCTCCAGGGCTGGACGGACCATGTTTTCGATCTGGGACTGCGCTTCTGGATTGTTGAGTCTGCCCTTGGTCTGCCCCTGGAATTGGGGCTCTCGAATGTAGGTCGACAAAATGCCGACCACGCCCTCCCGGATGTCCTCGGCCGTGATGGTCACGCCCTTGGGCTGGCGTTTCTTCGCTGCCATGTACGCCCGGACCGCCTTCACCAGCGCGGCCTTCACGCCGTTTTCGTGGCTGCCGCCGTCGCGAGTCCGGACGCCGTTGGCGAAAGAGAGCAAGTTTTCTTGCGTGCCCTCGGTCCAGGCCAGGATCAGCTGGGTTCGAGGGTAGTCTTCACGCTCCAGGTGGAACGGCTCGGCATGGATCGGCCGCTTGTCCAGATCCTTCAAGACCCGAGGCAAGAACTCCTTCAGACCTTGGGGGTGATGGAAAACCTCGGGCTCGACCCCCGACGCTCGATCCGTGAATCGAAGGGTCACGGCCGGATGTAGGTAGGCTTTGCTTTCCAGAAGCTCCCGGATTCGGTTCGGGTCGAAGCGCGCCTGCTTCGAGAAGATCTCCGGGTCCGGCCGAAAGTGAATGGCCGTTCCGTGCCCCTTCGAACGGGAGAGCTTTTCGAGCTTCGAGGTCGACTTTCCCCGCGAAAAGCTCTGGCGCCACTGCCCGCCATCCCGTTCGACCCAGACCGTGAGCGCCTCGGACAAGGCGTTCACCACAGACGACCCCACGCCGTGCAGCCCCCCCGAGACATCGTAGCCGTCTCCACCGAATTTTCCTCCGGCGTGCAGGGTGGTCAGAATCACTTCGACCGCTGGTTTTCCGACCTTCCGCATCTTGGCCACGGGAATGCCCCGGCCATCGTCCCGAATGGTCACCCCCCGTTGGTCTTCGTCGAGCTCCACGTCGATCTCGGAGGCATGGCCGTTGATCACCTCATCGACGGAGTTGTCGAGGATCTCTCGGAGCAGGTGGTGGTAGCCGTGAATGTCCGTGCCGCCAATGTACATGCCCGGCCGGCGCCGCACCGGCTCGAGCCCCTCGAGAACCTGAATGTCTTCGGCGTCGTAACCCTTCTTGGCTCCGGTCTTCTTTTTGCGGGTCGCCAAATCAGCCCTCCTCGTCCCACTCCGGCAGCTCCGGAACCTCGGGCTCCCACGGCTCCGCCGCTGCAAACCCGGAGCGTTTGACCACGGCCTTTCCTCGAGACGCACGCGGTCCTTCCAGGTCCGGGGCCTTCAGTGCATAACGCTTGCCGGCCTCGGTCCGAACGAACAGGGGAGAGTCGTCGGATACGAATCGGACCGCCAACACCTCGGCTCCGGCGCCGAGCTTGACGAGCTGCGTGCCGCGGCCGGGACCGGCCAGCACCGCCAGCTCCTCCACGTCGACTGCCAATCCGTGCCCATCGTCCGTGGCGACCAGGACCCAGCCGGCGTCTTCCTCGCTTTGAATGAAGACTTCGACGACCTCGTCTCCGTCCTTGAGCTTCGCATAGCGCCGCCCAGCCCGAGTCGAAGGCTCCCGGTGGGGCCAAAGCGGAAAGCGCAGGGCCAGTCCCTTGCGGGTGACCGCGACTCCGTAGGGCGGGCAGGGCGTGCCGTCCTCGTAGACCTCCTCCTCTTCGGGGATCGTCGAAATCCGAGGATCCAGCGATGCCATGGCGACGATCCGTTCTCCGTCGCCCAGTTTGAAGAGCTTCTGCAGAGGGTCTCCGTAGCCTGTGGAGGCGGGAACGTCGGCGATGCGGCTGACGTAGCATGCGCCTCGAGACGAAAAGAACGCCAACGAGCTTCGGGTCGAGCCCGCAACGCACGCCAGAACCCGATCGCCTTCCTTGACCCGGGTGCTGCCCAGATCCCGTACGGTCCCTTGCCTCTTCACCCAGCCCCGCTCGGTCAAGATCACGTAGGCGTCCTCGTCCACGATGAAGTCGGCTTCGCTGAACGAAACCTCTTTGTCTGCCCCCACGATCTTGGTGCGGCGGCGATCGGCATACCGTTCGAGCAGCGCCTCCATCTCCTGCTCGATCAGTTTCCACCGTTTGGCAGGGCTCTTCAGCAAGCCTTGCAGCCGCTTTTGTTCTTTCCGCTTTTCGTCAGCTTCTTTGCGGATCACCAGGATCTCCAGCTTCGCGAGGCGGTACAGTCTGAGCTCCAAAATCGCATCGGTCTGGACCTCGTCCAGGTCGAACTTCTTCATGATCTTCGATGCCGCATCCGCCCGGCCGTCGCTTCCTCGAATGATCCGGATGATCTCGTCCAGTGCGTCGAAGACCCGTTCGAATCCTTCCAGGATGTGCAGTCGCTTTTCGATCTGATCCAGATCGTGACTCAGGCGGTTGCGGACCACCTCTTCTCTGAAGTCCAGAAAGTGGAGCAGCATCGCGCGGAGATCGAGGCGGTCGGGTGTGGGCACCAACGGATTGTCCGACGGCAGCAGACAAGTGAGGTTGACGGTCACGTTGGTCTGCAGCGGCGTGTGCTTGTACAGGTACGCCACGACCAGATCCGGGTCGGTGTCTTTTTTCAGCTCGAGCACCACCCGAACGTCGTCGGTGGACTCGTCGCGCACGTCGACCAGAGCCGGCAGCTTCTTGGAGACGATCACCTCGGCGATCTTCTCGACGATCACCCGTTTTTCGATCCCGTACGGAATCGATGTGATCACGATCTGCGAGCCCCCCTTGGTGGACTCGACTTTGTATTCCCCGCGGAGCTTCAGGGTGCCGGAGCCCGTCTCGTAGGCCTGTCGAATCTCGGCCCGGCTGCTGACCAGCTCTCCGCCAGTGGGAAAGTCCGGTCCCTTCACCCACTTCATCAGCTTCGCGGGGCTGAGGTTTCGATCGGCGATCAACGCCGTGCAGGCCTGCACCACTTCTCGAAGGTTGTGGGGCGGAATGCTGGTGGCCATGCCCACCGCGATGCCCTGGGCTCCGTTGACGAGAAGGTTCGGAAAACGGGCGGGAAGAACGACCGGCTCGGTGCGTTCGGCGTCGAAGGTGGGCCGAAAGCTCACTGTCTTGCGGCCCAGCTCCTCCAACAGCTCCATGGCTATCGGAGCGAGCTTCGCTTCGGTATATCGGTACGCTGCAGCGGCATCGCCGTCCTGATTGCCGAAGTTGCCTTGGCCCACGACCAGGGGACTGCGCATCATCCAGGGCTGGGCCAGGCGAACCAGAGCGTCGTAGACCGCGGAGTCTCCGTGGGGGTGGTACTTGCCGATGACGTCCCCGACGATCCGAGCGCACTTGGCCGGCTTGGCGTCCGGACCGACCCTCAGCTCGGACTGCATGGCGTAGAGGATGCGCCGCTGGACCGGCTTGAGCCCATCGCGGACGTCGGGGATTGCACGACTGGTGATCACACTGAGCGCATAGTTCATGTACAGCCGCTGGGCCTCGGCGCTCAGGAGAACCTCGGAGATGTTCGGGTCCATTTGTTCAGATGCGCCTTATCCGCGGGGTGGATCGGGGTCAAATCGGGGTCTGCCGAGGGCGTTTCGGGGTCTGCCGTTCCAAACTCGCCATCCGGGGCGACTGCAGGGTATCGAGGTCGTGCAGGTGAAGGTTGCGGTCCCCAGATTGGCGCTCGGGTGGGTTGCGGTGGTCGGGTTCGGCACGGCGCCGCCCGCCTGGGCCCACGACCTGCAACTGCCCTTGCAGCAATTGGGTGCCGACGTGGCCCGGGTCGAACGGGAGATCCAGCGGATCCGCGGAAACCCGCTCGGGGGGCCCACCCCGTCGGATGGGACGGATCCCCGGCGCACCCTGGGGACGGCCGAGATCGAGTTCGCGCTCGGGCACCCCGAAGAAGCCCTCCGGGCCCTTTGGGGGCCTCTCGAAGACCCGCGGTTTCGTTCGACGTCCAGCTACGTCCCCTCGCTGCTGTTGGCTTCCGAGATTTTGGAGAGATCGGGGGACGACTTCGGGGCCATGGCCCTGGCCCGGCGTGCCCTCGAGCACGGAGGCCCCCCGGAAGACATGGCGGAGGCCGGGTCCCGGTGGTTCCGCCTCGCCAGGCGGCACGACCGGCCCGAAGGGCGGATCGAGGTGTTTCGACTGTTGAAGCGTTCCGGCGGTCTCGACGCCGCCGATCCAGACCGGGCCTCCCAGGTGCGCTATGAAGCGGCCTTCGCCCTTCGGGATCGGGGCCAGCTGCTGCAGGCCCGACGTCTGGTGGAACGGGTCCCCTCCGAGACCCGTTTCGGATCCCGCGCTGCCTACCTGACCGGGGTGCTCTTCGTGCAGCAAGGCGACCTGTCCAATGCGGAACGGTGGTTCTCCGCGCTGATGGACTGGCCGGTGCCCGAGGCATGGACCCGCAACCGGGCCCAGCTGGAGATCGAGGAATCGGTTCGGGCCCACGCCGCCCTCTCCGCGGGCCGCCTGCGGTACGAAGCCGGTCGGCTCCAGGCGGCGGCGGATGCCTACGCGAAGGTGCCGGAGTCGTCCTCGTTGCACCGCGAGGCCTGTTGGGAGCTCGCCTACCTGGCCCTGGAGATGGAAAAGCCGAAGCTCGCGCAGCGCCGAGTGCGCTGCGTCGAAGACCGGGGCGCAGGCGGAAAACGGCGGGTCGATGCGGCCCTGTTCGACGCGTCGCTATTGGCGCACCTGGGGCGCTACGGCGCGTCGCTCGATCGGTTCGACCGGCTGCGAAGGCGTTTCGTTCGAGAGCACCGAAGGGTCGAGGCAGCCCTTCGACGGATCGAGCAACCGGCCCAGTTCCTCTTCGAGAACATGGAGCGGTCTGCCCTGGACGGCGGCAGACTGTCCCCCGGACCTCCGACCCTGTTCCAGCAGGCTTGGACGCCCCACGTGGATCGGGCCTATCGGGTGGACCGGGGACTGGACGGGGTCCGGGCGCAGGTCGACGGCCTGCGGGCGGAGCTGCGGCGCTACACCGCCCTGCTGCGGGACACGGAGGAGTTTCCGGAGGTTCGGTTTCGCCGCCAGACCCTGGAGCGCCTTCTTCGGGAGATCGAGCACCTGATCGGGCACGCGGGCGAACTCGCTCGGTCCACCGCCGCCGACCGAGGCCCCTGGGCCGACCTGACCGCGGCGGATGCGCGAGCCGCCGGGGCCTTGATGGATCGGCTTCGCCGGGCCCGGGAACAGGTCCGTCGAGAACTGGACGTGGTGGCCGGGGAGTCCCGAAGGCGCACCCTGCAGGCCCAGCGGGAGCTGCAGGCCATCGATGCGGAATTGGCTGAACTGGCCCGATCCGCGAAAACCCTGGAGCGGGCTGCGGAGCCATGGACCGACGCGGCGGCGGAAGCCGCGCTGAACGCGATCCGCGCGTTTCTCGCCGATGCGGCCATGCGGGCCGAGGTGGGCGCATTGGACACTTTCTGGGTCAAAAAGCAGTCCCGCACCCGGGCGATCGAGGCCCTGATCGACGAGCGCAAACGGGTCGAGCGGCAGATGGAAGAGGCCGCCACCGGGCTCGAGCCGTAGCCTGCTGGGTTCGCCCCGAAGCTGCGCCGTCTTCGTCTCGTTTGCTGCAAAAACCGACAGGCGTTCGAGAGCTGGCAGCCGTTCCACCCCGAGCCACCGGGTTCGGCCCGGCGAACGGGCGCCCTTGCCTGTGGTAAACCCCAATCGATCGTTAGGCTGCGCACGGGCGATCCGTTCGTTTCGGTAAAAAACGCAAGGGCGCCAAACGTGACCCTTTACGAGTCGTGGATCCCTCGACCAAGGTTCGCCATCGCCGGAACCAGACAGACTTTCGGCGGACCCGAGGATGAGAACATGAAGCGATTTTCTTGGACCATGGGGTGCCTGGGCGCTGTGATCCTCGTCTCCTGCGGAGACGACGACACCGGCCCCAACGTCCCCGACCCCTGCATCGACAACCCCATCACCTTCGTGACCGGTGGCACATTGCCGTCCACCGCCGTCGACGAGGACTACGAGGCCACCATCGAGGTCGAGGGCGGCTCCGGCGAAGACGTTCGCTGGGGCACCGCCAGCGGCGATGCCCTTCCAGCCGGCCTGTACCTGGCCCCGAGCCGAGGAAACCCGGCGCTTCTCAGCGGGCGGGCGAGCACTTCCGGTACGTTCGAGTTCACGCTGGAGGTGACGGACTCCTGCGGCGAGGACCCGGTGGAGCAGGCATTCACGCTCGAGGTGGCGCCGGACGATCCGCCGTTGGAGCTCACCACGACCAGCCTGCCGAATGGCTCGACCGACGAGCCCTACAGCGTGCGGCTCGAAGCCCAGGGCGGCACCGGAGAGCAGGACTACATCTTCTTCGTCAGCGACGTGAACCTCTTGCCCCCGGGCCTCGAGATCAGCGAGGGCGGGGTCATTTCGGGTCAGCCTCTGGTCGACGGAACCTATCCGTTCACCGCCTTCGTCCGGGATGCCGAGGGCAACCAAGCGGAGCAGGCCCTGAGCATCACCATCGGCACCGAAACCGCGCCCTTCGAGTTCGTCGACAACACCTGCCCCATCGCCAAGGCGCTCGAAGACTATCAGTGCGACATCTGCCTGCGCGGCGGACGGCAGCCCTACAACTGTGAGTTCAGCCAGAACTCCGAGGTACCCCCCGGGCTCATGTTCTATCAGCCCGGCTCCGACGAAGTGGACGCCCCCGACAACTGCGCTTCCCTGGTGGGCCAGCCCACGGATCCCTCCGACCCGAGCTTCCGCATCACCTGCAACGACGACTCGCTGCCGGTGGAGGTGATCTCGGAATCCTTCTTTTTGACCATCGATCCGCCGGACGCGCCGTTGCGGATCACGGGCCGCCTTCGGGAACTCGACCAGGTGGGCATGGACCCGCCCACCTTCGAGGAGACCGGCGAAGAGTTCTTCCAGTTCCCCGACCTCGAGGTGAACCGGGAGTACCACTTCGGCATCGTGGCGGTCGGCGGCTCGGAGGAGGACTACGTCTGGACGGTGATCGACGGCGAGTTGCCCCCTGGCATGACCCTGCTGAGCGGAACCACCACAGCGACCCTGACGGGGACCCCGAGCCGGATCGGCAGCTTCAACCCGGTCATCCAGTTGCAGGACTCGGACGGCGAGACCAACGTGATCGAGCGCCTCGAGGCCAACGTGGTCCCTCAGATCTTCCCGCTGGAAATCACCACCCCCAGCTTGCCGAACGGAACCTTGGGGGAGACCTACACCGCCACCATCTCGGCGGAAGAGGGCCGCATGCCCGACCCGATGAACCCGAACCCGAACGTGCTCTACGGGTGGTCGGTGGTGCAGGGCGAAGAGAACCTGCCCGATGGCCTGGACCTGATCAACTTGGGCGAGCCCGGTTCCCGGGACACCAACATCGTGGGCGTGCCGACCTCCACCGGAACCTTCACCTTCGAGGTGAAAGTCAACGACGTGGACAATCGGACCGACGTCGAGACCTACACCGTAGACATCGTCGTACCTTGAATCGGACCGGCCGACACGCGGGGCCCGCGGGCCTCGCGTGTCCCCGTTCGAGGCGGCCCTCTGCAAGGGCTCCCCGCCGGGCTGCCTCTCGGCTTTCATAGCCCCAAACCACCATGGCGGTTTTGGGATGCTTCTTCGTCTCCGGCGCCGCTGCCCTGGTGCTGCAGGTCTTGTGGGCCCGCATGCTCGGCCACGTGCTGGGCGCGTCGGCCCTGGCGGTGTCCACCGTGCTCACGGTGTTCATGGGTGGACTCGCTCTGGGCAGCCATTTCGGCGGTCGCTGGGCTCCCCGCTTGGGCCGGCCCTTTTTGACCTTCGCCGCCTTGGAAGCGGCGGTCGGGCTGTACGGGCTGATGGTGCCCACGCTGCTCGACGGTCTGTATCCCCTCCAGCGTTGGGTGGCGGCTGACATGGGAGCCACCGGACATGGGCTTTTTCGGTTCGCGTGCGCCAGCGCCGTGCTGATCACACCGACGGTGGCCATGGGGGCCACCCTGCCGGTGTTGGCCGAGGGCTCGGTCCGCCGCAGGGAGGACGCGGGAGCCCAGGTGGGAGCCCTTTACGCGGCGAACACGTTCGGGGCCGTGGCGGGGACCCTGGCCGCTGGGTTTTGGTGGATCCCGACCTTCGGAGTGACGGCCACGGTTTGGCTGGCGGCGGGCCTCGACCTGGGGGTCGCCGCCTTCGTGCTCGCATACCCACGTCGGCTTCGGGCCCCGCGCCGGCGGGCGCCCCGGCCCGACCAGGTCCTTCGCACCCACTTGGCGGACGAGACGGCGCCCCATCCGCCCGTTCACGCCCGGTGGGCTCTGTGGACCTACGGCGGGACCGGGGCCGTGTCCATGGCCCTCGAGGTTTTGTGGACCCGAGCCATCGGGGTGGTGGTCGGTTCCAGCACCTATTCGTTCACGCTGATCCTGGCGGCCTATCTGGTGGGACTCGCCGCGGGCGCAGCCCTGGTGGCTCGCTTCATGCCCAAAAGAGACGAGGTCTTTGTCTGGCTCGTGGCCCTGGTGGCGGGAGCGGGCTTGTGGACCTTGGGCGCCACGGCCTTCGTCGATCGGCTGCCCCTGTGGTTGCGCGACGTGGCGAGCCAACCGGACACCTCGCAGCTCGACCTGTTCCGTACGAGTTTGACCTTCGCCCTGGGCCTGACCTTGCCCGCAACCGCTGCGTTCGGGGCGGTGATGCCCCTGGCCGTCGACCTGGTGACCCGAGGCCGGGGTGGGTCCGTGGGGTCGGTGGTCGGAAAGGCCTACGTGGTCAATACCGTGGGTTCGATCGTCGGGAGCTTCGCCGGCGGCTTCATGATTCTGCCCGGCCTGGGTGTGCAAGATGGATTGACCACGCTCGGCCTGGTGACGGTGCTTTGGGCGGCAGGCGCGGGCCTGGCGGGACTGCGCCGAGCTCGGATGCTTCCCGTTGCAGCGGCTGGGCTGGGCGTCGTACTTTGGTTTTCGCTCCCTGCCTGGGATCTGGATCGTTGGACGGCTGGACTCTTTCGAATGTATCTGTCGCGGAGCGTCTTCACCGACGGATGGCAGTCCCACGCCGATGTAGTCTATCACCGGGACGGGGTGGCGACTTCGGTCACCGTGGACCGCATGCGCGAGTCGGGCACCTTGGCCCTGAAGGTGAACGGCAAGGTCGACGCCAGCGACAGAGGCGACATGCCGACCCAGATCCTGTCTGGCTTGTTTCCGATTCTTCTCCATCCCGATGCGAAGGACGCATTGGTCATTGGCTATGGGTCCGGCGTGACGCCCGGTGCGGTGCTCCGGGCTCCGGTCGACAGCCTGACCGTGGCCGAGGTGGAAGCTCGGGTCTACGAGGCGGCCCATCGCTTTTTCTCTCACGTGAATCATCGGCCCCAAGACGATCCGCGAGCTCGTCTGGTGGTCGACGACGGCCGGAACATGCTGCTGACCCGAGCCCAGACCTACGACCTGGTGATTTCCGAGCCCTCGAACCCGTGGATGACCGGCGCTGCGAGCCTATTCACCCGCGATTTCTTCGAGGTGGTGAAGAGCCGGCTTCGCTCCGGAGGCGTGTTTCTTCAGTGGGTTCAGTTGTACGAGCTGTCACCATCGAACGTAGCTCTGCTTTTGCGCACCTTTCGCGAAAGCTTCGAGCACGCGGTGGTCCTGACCCCCGACCCGCAGTCGAACGATGTCTTCTTGGTCGGCAGCCGGCAGCCGCTCGCGTTCGAATGGAACGATATCGAGGCGGCGTTAAACGACCCGCGGCTCGGCCCGGAGCTGGCCCGGGCCGGGATCACTCGCGGAGTCGATCTCGTGGGTCTGCTGGTCGGCGGCACACGCGAGCTTTCCCGCCTCGTGCCCGACGGGCCCCTGAATACCGACGACAATGCGCTCCTCGAGTTCCGCGCTCCGCTCGACCTGCTGAGGTACGCCGACAAGGATCCGATCATTCCATTGGTCGCTGCCGCCTCCTCGAAGCGAGTGGAACTCGCAGATCGCCTGATCCGCGGCATGCCCGAGGATCCTGATGACCGGCGGGTCCTGGCCTGGACACTGCTGCAGCAGGGCCACACCCGCGACGCCGAACGTGCGGGCCAGCTCGCTCGACGGGCAGGCGCGGATGTGGACCGGCTGCTGCGGATGGTGCGTCTGATCGAAGAGACCGACGACCAACCGATCCTGGTGGCCGACGAAGAGACGCGCGAGGACGAACTGTACGTGAGAGCTGCCCTGTCGCTGCTGGACGGCAACGATCGACAGGCACTCGCTTGGGTCGAGCGAGACGAAGTGGGCTTTCACCGCAAAGGGCCTGCGCATCGGGCCCTGTATGCGTTTTTGTGCTATCGAAACGACCGTCACATCGATGCCGAACACCTGTTCGGATTGGTGCTCGATGACACGGACTTCGTGGCGAAGCATCCGTCGGTTCTGTACTACGCGGGCCGGAACGCTCTGTTCCGCGGGAAGCTGGAGCGAGGCCTGGACTTGCTCGGACGGTTCGAGATCGCCGAGCGGTCGGCGGCGATCGTGGCCGAGCCGGTGAGTCCATCGGGTACGTGACAACCGGGTGCTTCGGCGGCACTCACAGCCACTTTTTCTTCTTCTTCTTCTCTCGCTCTTTTCGGGCCCGTGCCAGCCGTACTTCTCGGGTCGCTTCAGGGTGGTTCTCGTCGAACTCGAGAACCTTTTCAAAATATCGAAGGGAAAGGTCTGCCTTGCCGGCATCCCTATACAAGTGCGCAAGGTAAAGATAGCCGTTCGCCAACGTCGCGTCGAATTTCATGGTTTGCAGGATGCGTTGCGCAGCAGACTCGGCGGCTGCGGCGTCCCGGCTCGAGCCATGGGCCACCAGATATTCGATATAGATTTGAAAGATCTGAAATTCCTTTTCGTCGGGAACCAGCTCGGTGGCCTCGCGAATGTACGTCGCGGCCTCCTGAAACTTCTTTACCCTGACCAGGACTTCGGCCTTTTTGAACGAAGTTTCGGCGCGCAGGGCCTGCTGCGCCTTTTCCAGGTCCTGGCTGCTGCCGGCGCGGCCCTCCTCGAGGGCGTTGCTGTACTCGATGCGAGCCTCTTCTGTTTCCAGCGCTCGATACGCTTCGTTGAGAAGCGCAAACGCCTCTTGGTAGGCGTCCTTCAACTCGGGCGCGGCATCGGGCCGAAGCACGTCGGGGTGGATCTCCTTGGCGAGCTCTGCGTACCGGAGGTTCACGTCTTCATCGCTGCATTGGGCCGAAAGGCCCAACAGATCGTAGTGGGTGCCCTTCGCCCATTTGGCCATCCGTTGTCGCATGGACTCGGCCGCGGCCAGATCCGCCTCTTGCTCCGGATCCCGGCCCAGGCTGGCGAGTCCGGACTCGGTCAGAAAGTACACCATCTGCAAGACCGATCGGGTGCGTTCGTCATCCTGCCCGAGCTCGCGCGACAGATCCGCCAGGGTGCGCACACCGTTCACCATCTGTAGGACCCGGAGCTCCATGGGAACGAGCTTCAGTTGCTCGGTCTGCAGCTCCTCGGTCCACGATAGGATGATCGGTCGTTTGCGATGGGGCCGCAGCTTTTCGCCGAGTTCACCACGGGACTTGGTGCGGACCGTCTCCAGGTAGATGGAGAATCGATCGAACGAAAGGGGCATCGCCGGACTTCGAAGACGGTTCGAGTCGAACCGCACCGGCACGTCCGAGGCCGCGATGACCTCGCCGATGCAATCCCGACCCCAGGCATCCAACTCTCGTAAAAAGACATCGGGCGCCACGGCGCCGGAGGTGACCAGGGCGGTAGCCACATCTGTGCCGGAGGAGGGCGCCATGGACTCGGCACGCCCCAGCGCGTCGGCGGAGACGACCGATCGGTCGAGCAGCCGGCGCATCAGCGCATTCGCGTCATCCGATTCGACTTGAACGATTTTCCCGTCGCGAAAGTCGAACCGCAAGGCGGGAACGGTTTCGACCTCGAGCAATCCATGGGCGCGATGGATGGCCAGGGTCAGCATCTTGGCCAGGACGGTGGACGCCGTCGCCAGCAGGTCGTTCCGGTCGGAGTCCGGTGGGGCTGGGCGGGGCGCCAGCTGTCCCCAAGGGTTGACCCCTTGGTTCCATGCACCCCGATTGGCCCGGATGCGGTCGACCAACTCGGGCCAAGCCTTGAGGGGCTGCCAGGTTCGGCCGGTGGCCGAAAGGGGCGTTTCTCCGTCGACCAGGCGGGCGTCGTAGAGAATCTCGACCCATTGGGGGGCCACCGGCCCGACCCGGGACCCGTCCCGGGCTCGAAAGTACAGGCGTTCCAACCGCGGCAGGTTGGAATGGCCCGGAGCGACGGTCAACGACCCCGGCTTGCGAGCCGGCGCGAAGGCGCCTTACATCGGGGGCCATGCGGGCAGGTTTGAGGTCTGTATGCGCGGTCGCGTGTCTGGTCGGCGCGCCGGCGGCCTACGCCGAAGAGCACGCGGTCCAGCGCACCGAGCACGGCAGCGTGGATTGGACCGAACTGACCGTCGTGGCCGAGGGCTCGGGGTTGCCCCCGGAGGATGCGATCGACCGGTCGGCGGCCCGACTCGAGGCGGAGCGAAGGGCCGAAGACGACGCCAAAGCCCGGGTCCTGGAGGTCCTGAAGGCCGTGGCGATCGACGCGGGCGTCGGCGGGGCCGAGAGACTGTCGAACGAGCGGGTTCGGCTGCAGGCCGAGGGCATGCTGCGCCGATGCGAAGCCCGCACGAGCCGTTTTCTGTCCGACGGCGCCGTGGACATGACCGTGGCGTGTCCCCTCGAAGGCGGACTGGCGGCGATCCTTCTTCCGCCCCTCGAGACCCGGACGCCGGAGCCGGTGGATGGTCCTCCGTCCGAGCACACCGGGGTGGTGGTCGTGGTCGAGGGCGAGTATGCGCCGCGCCTCGCCCCTCGAATCGTGGACGACAGCGGGCGAGAGCTCTACGGCCAAGCCTCGGTCGGATCCAATGCCGTCCGCCGGTGGGGGACCGTGGCCTACACGAAGAGCGAGGCGTCGGCCCGTGCCCATCCGCGGTCCGGAGACGCGCCGGTGGGGGTCTCGGTGTCGAGCGCGGGCAATGCCCTGTTGGCGGGGCCCGAGGCCGCCCAGGTGCTCCGGTCCGAGGGGATGGCGCTGCGGGAGGGGCGGGTGGTGATCGTGCTGCCCGCCCCGTGAGGCAACCGTGCGCGGCACCGCCCAACCCCAGCGCTTCGGCCCCTTCGTCATCGTTCGCACCCTGGGACGGGGCGGCATGGGGGAGGTGTTCGTGGCCCGGACCCCTTGGCCTCGGGACCCGGTCGCCGCGGTGAAACGCCTGCGTCCCGACGTGGCGCGCCTTCCGACCTTCGTGGAGCGCTTCAAGCACGAAGCGGCGTTGGCGGTGCGGCTGTCTCACCCGAGGATCGTTCGAACCCTGGACGTGGCTTCCGTGGGCGACCAGATGTACGTGGCCTCCGAGCTGATCTTTGGCAAAGACGCGGGCTACATTGCGGATCGGCTCCGCCAGCGGGGGCGCTGGGGCCCGGCGGAAGTGGCGATCCGCCTGCTCCTGGACGGTCTGGAGGGTCTGGCCTACGTGCACCGGGCCGAAGACCAAGACGGCTCGCCGCTGAACCTGGTGCACCGGGACATCACGCCGGGCAACGTCTTGCTCGGCTACGATGGCTCGGTCCGCCTGGCGGATTTTGGGTTGGCCAAGTCCTCCCTGAACCGGGACCTGAACCTGACCCACGTCGGCGAGGTACTCGGCACGCCGAACTATCTGGCGCCGGAGGTGGTCGACGGCGCGCCGGCCACACCAGCGTCGGACCTGTACGGCCTGGGAGCGGTGATCTATCGGTTCTTGGCCGGCGTTCCACCCCACCAAGGCAACCCGACCGATGTGCTGACCTCGGTCCTTCGAAACGAGCCCGCGCCCCTGTCCGAGATCCGTCCCGACCTGGATCCGTGGCTCGCCGACCGGATCCATCGCCTGCTGGACAAAGACCCGCAGCAGCGGCCGGCCCGGGCCGCAGAGGTCCACCGCGACCTGCGCACCCTGGCGGTCGACGCGGGGCTGTTGGTTCCGCGAACGTCCATCGGCCAGTGGTTGGCGCAGCTGTTCGAGCTGGAACAGCAGCAGGAGGCCGCCGAACGGGAGCGGCTCGTCGACCTGCCGGATCCAGAGTTTTCCTCGGACGGTCCGGGCACGGTGGTCCTGGCTCGGCCGCGCCCCGGAGGCGGACTGCAGGCGCCTGGCGCGGTGGAACTGCGCGAGACCGAGCCCCCGGTCGACGCCACCGAAGGCCGCTCGGTGCCCGAACCGGCCCTGGACCCGGCGTCGGGAGCATCGGGTGGGTCCCCGCCGTCCGCCGTGGCGCCGGACGGATTCGACGAGCAGATGCCCACCCAGGCGGTTCGACTCGACGTCCTGGGGCCCGACGATGCCGAGCGGACCGACCGCAGCCACGCTCCGATCCCGCAGCCGACCCGCATCCCAGCGACCCGGGAATCGACGCCAGC
>DAPKRQ010000268.1:0-6729 GCA_031800475.1 Myxococcales bacterium LLY-WYZ-16_1 | reverse complement strand
AGGGCGCGGCCGGCCAGGCCGGACCGAAGCCCCCCGGGTGCGTCCGGTCGGCTCCGGATGCCTTCTCATCGGTCAAACGACCGAACCGGTGCCTGGCTCCCCCGTCTGACCGATGTTCGTTCCCCCGGCGATCGCGCCAGTCTTCGAGGGCGTCGTGCAGGGTCCGTGGGGCCGGCGCGGCTGACAAGACGAAACGGAGTCCAGCATGTCATCGAACGTCACCGGCAGCCCGCCGAAGGAAATTCAGTCCGCGATCTACTGGAACCGAGAGGAAGGGCTCGAAGGGCTCGTTCGGGGACGCTACGACGAGCGGGCGCCGCTGACCCCCACGGAATGGAAGACACTTCCTTCCGACGCGAAAAACGAAATCTGGGACGCGGTCCAACAGCTCGAGCCCAACACTTTCGAGCGGATCACTTCCCGCCAGAGACTCCAGGGCCGCATGGTCGGCGGCACCGCGAAGGGCGCCTTTCTTCAGGGCGACTCCCGCCGGCACGGCCAGAGCAGCGGCGTGCTCTCCGATGCCAACCTGGTGGACCCGCTCTTTTCTCGGGCCGTAGCCCCGGACGACGACCCGAGCTCGTTCGTGTTTCAAAAGGACGAGGCATTCGCCAAAGCTCACAGCTTTCTGTTCGTGAAGGCCTTCGAGCTCGAGGATCCGAAGGACGTGAAGAAGATGATCGCCAAGGCCAAGGAGGGCTGCCAGGTGGTGGTCTTGACCCAGCCCGGCGACAAGGCGATCCGACCCAAGCAGCAAAAGGAGATGATCGGCATGCTGCGGCGGGCCTCGGTCGACATGCCCAGCCTCCAGGTCCTCGAAGCGGACATTCTGCCCGTGACCCAAAAGCGGGGCTTCGAGCAGATCATGCACAACAAGCAGATCATCTACGACACGCCCGACGGCATTCCGGTCAACATTTCGAGCGGCATCAACCTCGGCACAAACTCCCCGAACAACTACGACTCGGGCACCCTGACCCGGGGCGTGGCAGCCCTGGACGTGGCCAATCGCTTCCTGAGCACCGTGCCGCGAGACATGGCAGGCAGCGTCGACATGTCGCGGATTCCGGACGTGTCCGACGTGCGCAAGAAAATGGAAGCCCTGGCCAAAAAGGAAGGCCGCGAACTGACCACGGTGGAGATCGGCGGTTCCGGCAAGCAGTACGTCGAACCACCAGTCAACCTGAACGCCGCCCGGGCCATGCAGCTGGCGAGCTCGGGCAGTCGCTTGGACATGTCGGTGCGGCAGCTGATTTCGGAGCCTCGGCACCTTCCGAACCACATGAGCACCAACGAGATTCGGGCCCTGGTGAACGGTGGGCGCCCGGTCCAGGTCTGGGCCCGCGATCTGTGGGCCGACGTGAAGTACAAGGACCTGGACGAGGGAGCGGTCGACGCCCTGAAGAAGGCCGTGAAGGCCAATACACCGGTGGAGATCGTGTTCCCGCCCGGCGCTTCCGAAAGGCGCATGGCGCAGATCCGAAAGCAGCTGGACGAGGCAGGGCTGGGCGACGCCCAGTTCACCGAGATTCAACCGAACCCCGAAATGGTCGACATCGTGAAGTCCGGACTTCAGCGGGGATCGCTGGTGCACCTGACCACCCCGCTCGAAACGGTGAGTCGGCAAGAACGGGCTTCAGACCCGCGCAAGCGACGCCAGCACGACATCGCGTTGGCCGACGGCCGTGGCTGGCGTTCGATGTTCGACGAACTGAAGCAGGCCGGCGCGAACATCGTGCCGAAGAACGAAATGGTGAAGGACGAAAGCTACCGGCGCATGGTGTACCGGGAGCTGCAGACCGCCATCGATCGAAAAGAGTCGATCGACTTCGGCGCCTTCGCCCTGTCCGACCGCAACACGATCCTGATGCTGATACAGGCGCACCATGCGGGCTGCAAGGTCCGAGGGATCGTCGACGATCTGGAGATCGACAAGTCGCAAATCAATCGAAAGGGATGGGTGGCACTGTCGCAGGCCGGCATTCCCATTCGCGTCTTCACCGACCTGGACGCGGACCGGGCTGTCGACTGGTCCGAACGCCCCCACGACGTGAAGGCCCACCTCAAGACGATCGTACTGGGGCTCGAGCGCGGGGACGGCGGTGAGCCGGAACCCCGGATTTTGAAGGCGAGCGCCAACCTGAGCAAGGCCGGGTTCGAAAACAACATCGAAGGGGGGGCTCTCATTCACTCGCCACAGGTGGCTCGGGCCGTGAAGGAGAAGCTGATCGATCCGCTGTACGAGGTATCGAGCGAGCTACAGGTCCACGCGCCGGTGCCACTCTCGGAGCGACAACCCTTCACGAAGCTGATCGACCCCGATGCAGAGTTGGAGGGCCAGGCGGTGGACGTGGGAGACTTCGAGGGAATGGGGCTCGCCGCTCACCTGGGAGATCAACCCCTATCCTGGGCGTCGAGCCCCTACGTCTTCGACGGCAACCAGAACCTCACCCGGCTGGAGGACTTGGACCCCCTCGACCTGTACATGGACCTTCCGTCCGACGAGCTCGGCCGCTTTCAGTACGTGCCGTCGGGCTCGTTCGACGTGCACGGCATCAACCGGCGCCTGATCACGCCGCACGCCGGTGATCCGAAACCGTCCGACAAGCTGTGGGTGGAGCCCGGTGACGAGATCGCCTTCAACGGCCGCGAAAACCACGTCGGCACCAAGCCTCCCAACAAGCGGCTGACGAATCGAAACGGCGAGCTGTTCTTCGAGCGGTCGGTGCGAACCAACTGGAAGAAGGAAGTTCCAGTTCAGGGCGCGTCGATCGATCGGCTTTCGGACGATGGCCGATTCGCTCAGGTTCGCTTCAATGCCACCGAAGGGCGCACCAGCCGCCCGCAGGTTGGCTGGGTAGCCGTCACGGATCTGGCGCAGAAGCCCCAGGTGGACGACGCACTCGATTTTTCGGGCACACTGAATCTATACCGGCAGCCCCACATGGTCGGCGGCGATCGGCCGGCTCGCCGGCTCTCGATGAAAGACGGCAAGGTCACCATGCAGCGCGGCGAGCACTGGCAGGACGCCCAGCCTGTGCGCAACGCAAAATTCGTCAAGCTTTCCGACGACGGAAAGCGGGGACAGTTCACGTTCGAGGTCGGCGACGGGAAAGACGCGAAGACCCACCGAGGCTGGGCGCCGATCGAGCAGATTCGGGTAGCGGTCACCGAGCAGCACGCCTCGGACGACGAGCTCGACCGCACCACCATCGACCGAAAGGAGACCATTCCCATCGCAGAGGCCTTTGGCCGCATGTACAACCAATGGAAGGCCATCGAGGATGAGCACGGCAGCGTCCTGCTCGCCGGACAGAACTTCGGCCGGTATGACGCGGGCGTGCTCAACTCGACGTCCGGGGATCCTCGGTTTGCCGTGGATGGAGTCAACCGGAAGTTCGACGCCCCCTTCGCCGACACGTTGGTCTTGAGCCGAGACCTGTTCGAGGACGAGCGCTCCCACAACCTGGATGCGCTCAGCCAGCGGCTGGGGCACATGGACGGAAAGCGCGGTACCCACCTGGCTGCAGAAGATACGCACTACACGGCACTGGCATTGAGCTCGCTCGCCAAGATGTCGATCATGCGGGAAGGCCTGGAGTCGGTGGGCGTCGACGGTGCGTGGGTGGGCCGCCTGGTCTCGGCCTCCCGGGACGCGGATGCGGTCCGGAGTGCATCGAAGAACGAAATTCGCGAGCTCATCGTGAAGTTCTTTGCGAGCGACAGCGGCCTCGACGCCCTCGACGCCATCGACGGATTCACCAAGGAGCAAAAAAAGGAGCTGCGAGAGGCCCATCCCGACGACCGGACGGCAGTTCTTCAGGAGTATCCGCTGGTGCAGAAATACGCCGACAACCTCGCCCCCGAGATCGAGAAGGGGCTTCAGGCAGCGAAGAAGATCACGGCGCGGGTCCACCACGTCATGCCCAAAGACAAGCTGTGGTTCGCCCCGGGCGATTCTCTCGAGGTGTACGGCAGCGAAAGCATGAGTTCGAAGCCGATGGCCAAGCTCAGCTACGACGACGACCTCCGATTGGAGCAGCTGCGGAGTTCTGGCGAGGGGCGAAAGGGCGGGCGACGGTCGGCTCGACGCAAAAAGGCCGAATGGCAGCCGCCTGCGAAGGTCAACGAAAAGGAGCTGCGCATCGTCGGCATGACGAAGGACGCCAAGGCCTTCGAGGTCGAGATCGTCACCGGCTCCGGCAAGAACCCCGATCGGACCCGCGGCTGGGTCCCGACCGACCAGGTCAAGATCTCCCAGCCCGGGCCGTACACCTACAAGGCCCGCATGCAAGGGGTGGAACTCACGCCGACCTACCTGTTCCCCGGCGCGGCCTACCGCGGCGAAGAAGCCCCCCGCCTGGACTCCTGAGCCCATCCATTGCCCAGGCGGCTCGGCGCCGTTTACAGCTGCTTTCTCGCCCGAGCCGCCAGCCGTCTCGGGCCCTCCATTCCGCGGGTGTCTTTCCCCTTCGGCAAGGACCGTGGGGTCCGAAAGGGGCAGGGGATCAGGAAGGGGTGTGGGGTTCGACGCCCAGGAGGCGCCGGTGCTCGGGCTCGAGAAAGGACAGGTACTTCTCGCCGAACGCTTGGGGATCGTCGGCCAGTTCCTGTTCCAGCTCGGCGCGCTGGTTCGGCGGCAAGTCCAGCGCGTCGGCGACCGCGTCGACGATCGCCGTCATTCGGTCGCCCATACCCATGGCCGTGAGGTACGGTCGGGGCGTTTCGGGGTCAAGCCATGGACCGACCCGAACTTCATTCCGAGGCGCCGCCATGTCCCCGATGCGGGGGCGGTCCCAGCGCGTACACGGGCCTGCCGGACCTGGCGGGTCCGGTCCGATGGAAGCTCTTTCGCTGCCCCGACTGCGGTCACGTCCACCGGGTCGAAGTGGACGAGCCCGCCGAGGGCTGGGGCTGACGGAGACCGGCGCAGGCCGCCCGCCATGGCGGACGGGACCGAGCCGGCGAGGGGCAAGCGACGCACCCCTCGACACGAAGCGCGGTGCCCGCTCGGGGAGCGCACCGCGGTCTGCCTCCTGGTCGTGGGGTGGCCCGGACGAAACCGGCGGAGGCCAGGCAAGGGCTGGGGCGCCGACCCGGCGCCTGCGCGCGGCAGACGGACAGCGCTCCCTTCGGCGGACAGTCCGGACGAGCGGGACCGCGGGTGACGTGGACCCGAGGCTCGGGCGGGCCAAAGGGTTTCGGATCGGCGAACGGTCAGGGCAAGCGGCGGTCGGACTGGAACAGCCGCGCCATGCGGTCGATCTGAATGCCCGCCATCTCGGTGGCCTCTCCGGGGAGCAGGTCACGGGGCGTGCCGTCGGGCTTCAGCACCTTCGTCTCGGGCGGACGATCGCCGCGCATGCCGGTGAATTCCACCACGACCTTGGTGTTCTTCCAGCGGCCGGCCGCGAGCCCTGCGCCCAAAGCCTGCTTCATCTTGTCGTAGTTCTTCGGGTCGTCGTCCGAAAAGTGGAACAGGTGGTGATGATCTCGCTCGCCATCTCCTTCGGGGCTGTAGACCGGAGTGGACTGGGGACCAAACGGCTTTCCATCGAAGCGATCCAGCAGGCGAGACGCCGCGACCCCCTTACCACCGGCCGGATTGGCCGCGGAGCTATCCGCCGAAAGCCGGCTTTTCAGGTCTGGGTTGTGGACTGGAAAGATGTTCTCCACCGGCGGAATGTGTTTCGGCGCACCAAACAGGATCTGCATGGCACGAAGGCCATCGTGGATCGTCTGTGGCTCGTGCCCGCGGGCCGTGATGATGCTGGTGTGCTGCGCAACGTCCGGATCCGAGAGGGCGGCGAAGAAGTCGAGCGCTTTGGGACCCAGCTTTCCTTCCCGGACGGCGCGGTGCATGCCTTTCGCGAAGCCCTCCGGATCGAAGTCTCGGAAACCGGCGAACGATCCCCCGCCCTCGTCCGTGTCCGGTCGGATCTCGAAATCGGCCCATGGGGTGCCTTCTTTTCCGATCTGCCCGCCGACCTCGGCAAACTCGCCAGTGCTCAGATCTCGAAAGGAGCCATCTTCTTTGTGAAAGATCCGAATCGTGGTGGGCATGAACAGGACATTGTCGTCCCAGTCGAACGAGGGCGCCAAAACCTGGTCCATGTGGCGCATGCGGTCGAGGTTGCGAAGGGAGTCTTTGCCCAGGACCCCTGGCTTCACGTCGGACAGGGCGTAGACCGATCGCTCCAGAAGGTTCACCCGCTCGCCCTTGGGCACCTGACCGAACGGGTCTGCACCGCCTCCGCCCAGCAGATGCTGCTCCAGCGCACCCATCAGCTGTCGGGCTGCTCGGGGACCGTGCAGGCCTTTGGACTGCACCGCGTCGATGAGTCCCCCAATCCGTTGCCGAGCCAGTCCCACCGGCACGTCGTGGGACTTGTTGGCAGCGAAGCGCTTCCAAGCCCCTTCGTTGAAGTGCTTTGCGCCCAGAGGCGAAGGCTGCCGGCTGGTGGGAGACTCCAGCCGGGAGTTCCTTTCCGGGGGCTCGATCCCGGTCCACGATCTGGCGCCCAGGGGCTTCATCGACGCGTCCAGCATGGCCGATCCCTTATCCTCCCCCTTCGACCCGCGGCAGCGGTCGATCGACCGATGGGGCCTCGGATCGGTGACCGACGGCCAGCCGCCCCGAGCCAGTGGCCCCGGGCCAGTGGCCCCGAGCCAGCCGCCCCGAGCCAGTGGCCCCGAGCCAGTGGCCCCGAGCCAGTCGCCCCGAGCCAG
>DAPKRQ010000267.1:0-23685 GCA_031800475.1 Myxococcales bacterium LLY-WYZ-16_1 | reverse complement strand
GCCCGCCCGCCACGTGCACTTCGGTCTCACGTCGAGCGACGTGCTCGATACGGCATTTGCCCTGCGGCTCGTGCAGGCCACCGACCTGATCGAAGGCGCGCTGGTCGGGCTGCGCCAGGCCCTGATCGCCCAGGTCGAAGCCCACCGCAGTACCCCGATGATCGGGCGCTCCCACGGCATTCACGCCGAGCCGGTCACCTTCGGGTTGATCCTCGCCGGGTGGTACGCGGAGCTGAGCCGGGACCTGCGTCGGCTGCGGGCGGCCAAAGAAGAGGTGCGGGTGGGCAAACTCTCGGGAGCCGTCGGTACGAACGCCCACCTTCCGCCCGAGGTCGAAGAACGGGCCTTGGCCCGACTCGGTCTCCAGGTCGAGACGGTGGCGACCCAGATCGTGGCCCGGGATCGGCACGCTCAGTATTTTCAAACGCTCGCCACCATTGCTGCCTCGATCGAACGCTTTTCGGTCCAGATTCGTCATTTTCAGCGGACCGAGGTCCGCGAGGCGGAGGAGCCATTCACCGTGGGTCAAAAGGGCTCGTCGGCCATGCCCCACAAACGGAACCCGATCCTGACCGAGAACCTGACAGGCCTCGCGCGTCTGATGCGGAGCTGGGCCCAAGCCACGGTCGAGAACGTGGCCCTGTGGCACGAACGGGACATCTCCCACTCTTCGGTGGAGCGGGTGGTCGGCCCCGACGCCACCATCACGCTGGTGTTCATGCTCCGGCGCTTCACCCGGGTGATCGAGGGCCTGGTGGTCTACCCGGAGCGCATGCGAGAGAATCTGGACCGAATGGGCGGACTGCCGTTTTCGCAGGGCGTGTTGCTCGACCTGGTGCGCACCGGCCTCGATCGCCAAAAGGCCTATGAGATGGTGCAGCGGTGCGCGATGCGGGTGTGGGACGAGGGCGTGACGCTGAAGCAGGCGCTGGAGGCGGACGACGAGGTCATGCGCCACCTGGGGTACGAGGCCCTGGACCGGGCCTTCGAGCTGGAGCGGCACACGGCCCAGGCTCGGCGGCTGATCGACCGCGCCCTGGCCGAGCCGGAGTGAAGCCCGTTCACGCGAGCCAGCCCGCTGCCCGCAGGGCCTCTTCGATGCGGGGCAGCACGGGCCCCGCGGCGGGCTCGAAGGGTTCCGCCGTGAGCTGGGCGCAGACGGTCCAATAGCGCGTAGCCACCAGGGTGCGGATGCGGTCGTCCAAGGGCGGCGGGGGACCGTCCCCGGTGTAGCCGCGGGTGTCTCGGAGCCAAGCCCGCAGGTTTTCCTTGTCGAGCATTTCCGGAACTTCTCCGGCCTCGAACCGAGCTCGATATGAATGGGCCCACCAGTACCGAGAGGAATCGGCAGTGTGGAGTTCGTCGATCAAGGTCATGTTTCCTTCCGGGTCGAGGCCGAGCTCGTACTTGGTGTCCGCCAAGATGAGCCCCCGCTCCGCGGCGAGCTCTTGCCCGCGCCGAAACAGCGACAAGGCACAGGCCTCGGCCGCTTCCCACTGGGGCTGGGTCATCCAGCCGCGCTCGAGGATCTCGCGCCGGCTGGTGGGGCGATCGTGCTGTCCGTGCTCCGCTTTGGTCGAAGGGGTGAGCACGGGCTCCGGCAGGGCCTGGTGGGGACGAAGGTCGGCCGGCAGGTCGACCTCGTAGGCTGCGCTCTGGCCCGACAGATGGTCCCGCCACAGGCTTCCAGCGATGTAACCCCTCACCACGAACTCCACCGGAAAGGGCGTGCATTTCCGAACGACCATCACATTCGGATCCGGGCTCGAGATCAGGTGGTTTTGCACGAGGTCTGCGGTCGTATCGAAACCCCATAGCGCCATTCGGTTCAGTATCTGTCCTTTGAATGGAATCGTCCCGAGAACTCGATCGAATGCACTGACCCGATCGGTCGTGACCAGGACCAGCTCTTGGTCCCTCACGTAGACGTCTCGGACCTTGCCGCGGACCAGGCGGCCGAGCTGGGGCCAATCGGTTTCGGCCAGGGTGTGCGGCAACTGGGCGGTGATCCGTTCGTTCGGGTCCGTCATCGGTTGTTGCTCCCGGAGTCCGACGCCAGGGATTCCTTCAGCACTTCGAAGGTGATGTGGCAAAGGGTGTCGTAGGACGCGGCGCCTTCGGCGGCGGTGCCTTCCGCGGGAGCCCCCACGTAGGCTTGCTCGGCCCCCATGTCCAAGAAGGTGCGCGCCCCCGCCTTCATGGCGCCCATCAGATCGATCTGGGCAGGGGGCAAGGTGGCTGCCGTGGTCTGGTCCACCAGTTCGGGCCGGGCCGCCAGCACCAGTGAGGTTTCGTAGCGACCGGCGTGGCAGGCGCCGGAGCGAAACTCCTCGGTGCCCAGACGCACCCACCGCCTTTCGCAGGGGTCCGCCAAGACTGCGGGCGCGCCCCGGGCAGCGGCAGCCTTCACGGCATCCCGAAGGGCGAACCGATGGGCGGGCTCCAGATGGGCGTTGACCAGACAGACCGACCGAAAGCCCTGCTCGGTGGCGGCGGCCAGGACGGCGTCCACGTAGGCCACCACCGCGTCTCGAGGCAGGCTGAGGGTGCCGCTGAAGGGCCGGGCGCATTCGGTGATCGTGAACGCCAGGGGCGGCAGCACCACGGCCTCGAGCCCCAACACCTCCGGCGCGCGCTCCGCCACCCGGCGGCAGGTCTCCTCGGCGATGAACACGTCGGTGCCCAAGGGCAGGTGGGGCCCGTGGGCTTCGGTGGCTCCCATCGGCCACAGCGCAACCGCCCCTGCCTTCAGACGGCGTTCGACTTCGGGGTGGGTCAGCTCGTCCAGCCTCAACGGTCCGTCACCCCCGACTCGGCGGCCATCCGAGCCAGGCGCCGCCGGTCCAGCTTGTCTCGGTCTCCCCGGGGAAGCGCGGCGACCACCGCCACCCGGCGGGGTGCCTTCAGGGGCGACAGGCGGTCCGCGACCCACTGGCGAAGCTCGGCTTCGAGATCCGGCGGCTCTTCCCCCGGCTCACGGAGCGTAACGAATGCCATCGGTTTGGTCAGACCCTCCACCTCGAAGGGAGCCACCCCCGCCTCGAGCACGGCGGAGTGGGCGGTCAGGCAGTCTTCCACTTCGCCGGGTGACACCCAGCGACCGGAGACCTTCATCATGTCGTCGGCTCGACCCTGGTAGTGAAAATGCCCGTTTTCGGTTCGAACGAACAAGTCTCCAGTCACGACCCAACGCCCCCGGAGCACGTCGCGGGACCGCTCGGCTCGATTCCAATAAAACGCGGCCGCGCTGTCGCCTTCGACCCACAGGGTTCCGACCTCTCCCGGGGCGCAGTCCTGGCCTTCGGGCCCGACGATGCGGGCTCCGTACCCTTCGACCAAACGTCCCAAGCTGCCCGGTACCACCTCGCCCATGCGGTTGCTGATGAACACGTGGAACATCTCGGCGCTGCCGATCCCGTCGAGGATCTGCACGCCGGGGCCATCTTGCCAACGCTTCCACAGCTCGGCGGGCAACGCCTCTCCCGCCGACGTGAACGCCCGCACTCCGTCGAGGGTAGGGCGGGGATCCGTCGATTCCCAGTGGGTGAGCATCTGGGCGATCAGCGTCGGCACGTTGACCACGAGGGTGGGGTGGTGACGCTCGATCAGTTCGAACATGCGGGCGGGCGTGGGCTTGTCGGGGAAAAGGACCGTCGTCGCGCCGAAGTAGAACGGAAACAGCAAGTTCGTTCCGGTCGCGTATCCGAAGAACAGCTTGGGGACCGATACCGTCACGTCGGATTCGGTCATCCGGAGCACGTGTTTCGCGTAGCGTTCGGTGTTGAAGACGAAGTCGGCAGCTCGATGCACGGCGGCTTTGGGAGCGCCGGTGCTTCCGCTGGAGTACAGCCAAATGGCGAAATCTTCTTCCAAGGTCGGCGCGGGCTCGAGCTCCGCCGAAAAGCGGTTCAAACGAGCTTCGTGGCCTCCGTCGTTCACCACCTCGGTGTGCAGCAGGTGGGGGGTGCGGTCCGGCAAGCCCGCCGCCACTTCGGCAGTGCAGACCAGGACACGGGCACGGCTGTCCTCCAGGTAGAAGGCCAGCTCTTCTGCAGAAATCTTCGGATTCAGGAAAAAGGTCGTAGCGCCGATCTTCTGAGCTCCGAAAAACGCCGCCACCCAGTCCAGTCCATCGGGCAGGACCACGGCCACCCGTTCCTCCATGCGCACCCCGCGGTCCCGCAGCAAGTGGCCCCAGCGGTTGGTCCGGGCCACCAGCTCGCGGTAGGTGAAGCGGCGAATCCCGTGCGGGGCATCCTCGATCAGAGCCACCCGGTCGCCCCGACCCGCGCGGAGATTTTCGTCCAGGAAGCGGTCCGTCAGGTTGAGCGGACGTCCCGGGACCTGAAAGCGGGACGACGGGTTCGACTCCCCCATGAAATCGGGGTATCACTCGGGGACCGAGGCTGTCATCCGGCGGGGGCCACGGTTTCCTTGCGTCGGGACGAGACCTCGTGGTTTGGGCCCCACACCCTTGGCGGGATCGGACGAAGAACGAGAACAGACCGAGGCGGAACGCATCCGAGAGGAGACGTTGGAGCGCCTGGGTCCGGATGTCCGACTGCCCGGCGAGCTGCCCGCGGGATACACGCCCTCGGAGTCGGTCCGCGATCCGCTGATGCGGGTCGACATCGACCGGTATGCGGGACCCCTGGACCTGTTGCTGTACCTGATCCGGCGACACGAGGTCGACGTCCTGGACATTCCGATCAAGTTCATCACCCAGCGCTACATGCAGCTGCTGGAGGATCTGCGCACCGTCCAGATCGACGTGGCCTCGGAGTTTTTGGTCCTGGCCGCCGAACTCACCCACATCAAGTCCAAGATGCTCTTGCCCGCGAAAGAAGGCGTCTCGGTCGAAGAGGCCACCGAGGACGAGGAGCAAGGCGATCCGCGAGCGGAGCTGGTTCGCAGACTCCTCGAATACCAAAAATACCGCGACGCCGCCGCCCAGCTCGCTGACCGCGATCAGCTCGGCCGAGACGTGTTCGCCCGCGTTCCGCCCCCCATGGAAGCGGCCGACGTGGATCCTGGGCTCAAGAGCGTCAGCGTGTTCCGCCTGGTCGAGCTGATGGCTCGCTTGATGCGAAAGGCTCCGGCGGCGTCCCACGAGATCTCCTACGAGCACTACTCGATCAGCGAGCGCATCCAATTCGTGCTCGCCTTCGGGGAGGCCCAGGAAGGGAAGTTCACCCTTTCGTCTCTGCTCGAAAAGGTCGTGTCCCGCTCACAGCTGGTCGTCACCTTCATCGCAGTGCTCGAGATGACGAAGCTCGGCATCGTGAAGCTGTTCATCGCCCTCGACGAGGTGGACGAGGAAGCGGAAGAAGAGCTTCCGGCGATCCGGATCCACCTGACCGGCAAGCGTTTCGAAGGCCAGCTGGTGGACGACTACCAGGGCTGAGCGGGCCGGGGGCGGCCTGGCACGCGGGACACCAATAGGTCGACCGACCGGCGTCGCCCTGGCGGCGCATGCGGACCGGCGTTTCGCAGCGAAAGCATGGGGCGTCGAGGCGCCCGTAGACCCAGTAGCGACTCCCCTGGGGGGCTCTTCGGGTGATTCGCGGGTATCCGGTCAGGTTGGCCAGCATCAGGGTCCGAGCGGTCCGGAGGATGCTCGCCAGCGACGGCCCTGCGATCCGACCCAAGCGCACGAAAGGGTCCACTCCTTCGAGAAACAGGGTTTCGGACTTGTACACGTTGCCGATGCCGCACAGCGCCTCTTGCCTCAAAAGGGCCACGCCGATGGGGTCGTCGGGACGAGCGACCAAACGCCGCGTCATTTCCTCGAAGTCCGGTTCCTCGGCCAGCAGGTCGGGGCCCAAGCGGGACAAGAACCGGTGCCACCTCAGCTGGCGGGCCGTGAGCAGCTCCACCACTGGGGCATTGAAACATACGGCCACGTGCCGGGGCGTGTGGATGGCCAGATTGGCCTGCCGCTGCGGCCGGCGCCACGACTCTCCCGCCCTGTACAGATGCCACGAACCAGTCATTCGCATGTGCGTGTACAGGACCATACCTTCTTCAAAGTGAAGGAGTAGATTCTTTCCGCGCGACTCCACCCGAACGATTCTCTGCCCGACCAGCTCGTGAGCCTTCGGATGAGATCGTCCAGGTTGAAGCCGCTCGACGGGCTGCTCCCGGAGTGCACGCTCCAGGGTGCGGGCGGTTCGAAAGATCGTGTCGCCTTCAGGCATCGCGCGAGGCTCGCCGCTTCAAAAAACCCCGGCTGGACGCGCCGAAGCCCGCTTCTTCGAGAAAGGGGGCCATGAAGGACTCCGCCGGCGAAGTGCCGTCGATTTCCGAAACCCAGACCGCGCGCCGGCCGCCGTCTTCGGACCGAGCGGCCAGGGCGTGGGCCACCGACCGGGCGGCGCGGCTTTGGTCCGGTTCGTCGTCGGGCAGAAATGTCCACACCCGCTTTTCGGTCCGTCCGACGAAAGCCGCCAACCGCCCCTGCCAGAGCACCACCAGGGCGCCGGGCGCCCTTTGGGGGCGAACGCCGTCCCGGGTGGGCCAGGGCAAGGCGGCGCCGTAGGGGTTGGCTGGGTCGGTGGCAGCCAAGACGCACGGGGACGGCTCCCCGTCCTCGGGGCTCGCCTCGGACTCGGGTCTTTTTCGCAGCCGCTCGTCGGCGCCGGGCAAGGCAAACTGCGTGGCCCCGAGACCGGCGATGAAGTAGCCCCGCCTTATCCGCCCGGCCTGTTCCATCTCTTTCAAGACCGGATACACCGAAGAGAAGCCGCCGGGGACTTGCTCGCAGAGTACCGCCTCACGGGTCAGGATGCCGTGGCGCTGAAGCAGTTGCTGGGTCAGGGCCGCCCGCCGCTCGGTGAGGCTCGGCCCGATCGGCTCGGGAAGCAGGGTCCAGCGGCCCTCGGATCCCGGGGGGCCGAGGCGCCGGGAGCGGAAGCTCCTCCGTCCCCCCCTGCGGGCCGGCGGAGGCTTTCGGCCCCCGCCCCGAGACGCGGCCAGGGAGCGCAACGGAGCCAGGGTGTCGTTGGTGACCTCGCCCGCCCAGACCAAGCGCCACAGCCCCTGAAGCAGGTCCGGCGGAAACGCGCCGGTGTGGCGGCACAGATCGGAAAAGAACGAGGCGCCCCGATCTCGGAGCACCGCCCGCACGGTCTCGGCCCCTTCGTCGTCCTCGCAAAGGCCCTCGGCCGGCGGGCACAGCTGGGGGTAGTGGTCGGTCAAGAACAGGGCGATCCGCCCGTCGTGGCTCCCAATGGGATCCAAACCCCGCCACATGACCTCGCCGGCGGCGCACAGCTCGTCCAGATCCCGCGGGTGGTAGCCTCGAACCCGGGCGGGCAACACTTCGCTTTCCAGGACCGAAGCGGGAATCGGTGCCCCCTGCAGCTGCTCGATGGCGCCCAGCACCGCATCCAGTCCCCGTCCGGGCTGGTCGGTCCCGTGCCACCCAGGCAAAAAGCGCCCCAAGGCCTCGGGCTCCACCGGCTCGACTTCTTTGCGCAGTCGGGCGAGTGCCTTTCGTTTCAGTGTTTGGAGGACGCCGGGGTCGCACCACTCCTCGCCCGAACCGCCGGGCAAGAACGCTCCCCGAAGCAAGCGACCCCTCTCGGCCAAGCCCTCCAGCGTCGCCCGCACCGTCCGCAGGGCGAGACCGTACCGATCGGCCGCAGCCGCTGCCCCAAAGGGCCCCCGCGTTCGGGCGAATCGGGCCAAGAGCTCTTCCAGCGGTCGCTCCACCGGCTCGAGGAGCGACTCGGGCAAGCCCGGCGGCAGCACCACCCCGAGCCCGTCCCGATAGCGTGCGGCCAGTTCCGCCGCCACGAACCGGGGCTCACCCCCCACCGAAACCTGGACCACCCTCCGGGCAGCTGACAGGGATTCGAGCATGCCGTCCAAGTCCCCTTCGACCCGGGCCTGCAGCTCCGGTCGACAGAGGTCGCCCAGGGCCAGGAGAAGGTCGTGCAGCCCGTCCGCGTGGGTGACGGCTCGATCGGGCTCGAGCCGCTGAAGCCATCGTTCGGTTTCGGCGATGGTGTCCGCGTCGAGCAGTTCTCGGAGCTCCGCCTCACCCAGGAGCTCTCGGAGCTGACCGTGATCGATGCTCAGGATCTGCGCTCGCCGCTCGGCCAAGGGCGCGTCGCCGTCGTAGATGAAGTTGGCCACGTACCCGAACAGAAGGGACGCCGAAAACGGGGAGGGCATCCGGCTGTCGACGGTATGTACCCGAATGGATCGGTCCTGGATCTGACCGGCGATCTCTTTGAGTCCGGGCAGGTCGAATACGTCTTTGAGGCACTCCCGGTAGGTCTCGAGGATGACCGGAAAGCCGTCGAAGCCCGCCGCCACCGCCAACAGGTCGGCCGCCTTGCGCCGCTGGGCCCACAGCGGACTGCGCTTTCCGGGGGCTCGCCGGGGGAGCAGCAGACTGCGGGCGGCGTTCTCGCGAAAGTGGGCCGCGAACAGAGAGGTGCCTCCGAGCTCCTTCACGACCGTATCCTCCACCTCGTCGGGACGGGGCACGAACAGATCCGCCTGCGGTGGCGCGTCGGCTTCCGGGAGCCGAAACACCATGCCGTCGTCGGACCAGATCAGGTCCACCTCGAGGTCGTGCTCCGACCGGAGCCGATGGGCCACGGCCGTGGCCCAGGGCGCATGCACCCGGGCGCCGAAGGGAGACAGGACGCACACGCGCCAATCGCCGATCTCGTCGGTGAATCGTTCGATGATCACGGCCCGATCCGTCGGCAGCTGTCCCGTCGCATCCTTTTGATCGGCCAGGTACTGCAGCAGATTCTGGGCGGCCTTTCCGTCCAGGCCCCCTTTTTCCGTGAGGCGGGCGGCGGCCTTTTCGGCCGGGGCCCGTTCCAACTCCCGGGTGAGGGCCCCGATGGCCCGGCCCATCTCGAGCGGGCGCCCCGGCCGGTCGCCGTGCCAATACGGCATCTTGCCCGGTTCCCCGGGGGCCGGCGTGACCAGGACACGGTCGGGGGTGATGTCTTCGATCCGCCAGGAAGTGGCGCCCAGCAAGAACACGTCGCCGGGGCGCGACTCGAAGACCATCTCCTCGTCGAGCTCGCCCACCCGCCGGCTGGAGGCCCCCTCGGATCCGTCGGCCAGAAACACCCCGTACAGGCCCCGGTCGGGGATGGTGCCCCCGTTGACGACGGCGATGCGCTTGGCCCCACGCCGTGCGCTCACGGTCTGGGCGATCCGGTCCCACGTGATCCGAGGTTTGAGCTCGGCGAAAGCCTCTGACGGGTACCGCCCCGAGAGCATGTCCAGGACACTTTCGAACGCCGAGCGCGGAAGGTCGGCGAAGGGCGCGGCCTGGCGAATGCGCGGGTACAGAACGTCGACCGACAGGTCTTCCATGGAAACGGCGGCCACGATCTGCTGGGCGAGCACGTCCAGCGGATTGCGAGGATATGCGATGGACTCGACGAGCGCGTCCCGCATGCGCTCCGCCACGGCCGCGCAAGCGAGCAGGTCGCCTCGGAACTTGGGAAAGACCACGCCCTTGGACGTCGCCCCGGCGCGGTGGCCCGAGCGGCCGATGCGTTGCATGCCCGAGGCCACCGACGGCGGTGCCTCGACTTGAACGACCAAGTCGACCGACCCCATGTCGACCCCCAGTTCCAAAGACGAAGTGGCGACGATGGCCGGTAGTTGTCCTCGCTTCAAGCGATCTTCGATCTCCGCTCGGGCGCTCTTGGCCATGCTCCCGTGGTGGGCGGCCGCCAGTTCCTCCCCCGCTTCCTCGTTGATGGCGCCCGCCAGTCGTTCGGCCAGGCGCCGGCTGTTCACGAAGATCATGGTGCTGCGATGGGTTCGCACCAATTCGACCAGTCGGGGATGGATCGATGGCCAGATCGAACGGTGTCGGCCTCCAGGTCCCTGAGCGGCCGGGCCGGAGGGCAACAGATCGTCGTCGTCGTCCAGCGGTCCGGGCTCTTCCTGGACGGGCGGATCCGGTCGGGTCATGTCTTCGACCGGAACCTCGATGGTCAGCTCGAAAGCTCGCTTGCGGCCGGCGTCGATCACCGTGACCGGTCGAGGGGTCCATGCCTCGCCTTCGACGGTGCCGCCTCCCAGAAGTCGAGCCACTTCGTCGAGCGGGCGTTGCGTAGCCGACAGACCGATCCGCTGGAGCGTTCGCTCGGAGCTTCGGATCGCCTCCAGTCTTTCGAGTGAAACGAAGAGGTGGGCGCCTCGTTTGGTCGGGACCAGGTTGTGAATTTCGTCGACGATCACGGTGTCGACCGAGGTCAAAATCTGCTGGGCCTTCGACGTGAGCAGGAGGAACAGGCTCTCCGGGGTGGTGATCAGGATGTCCGGAGGAGCCCGCAGCATGCGGTTTCGCTCGGCCGAGGGCGTGTCGCCGGACCGAACCTGTACGGTGGGAACGTGAAGTGTCGTTTCGCTTCGCTCGGCCACGGCCCGGATGCCGGCGATCGGCGCACGGAGGTTGCGCTCCACGTCGACGCCCAAGGCCTTCAACGGCGAAACGTACAGGATCCGACAGCGGGCCTCGGGGGACGGGAGCGGCTCGAACATCAGACGGTCCAAGCCGCTCAGGAACGCCGCCAAGGTCTTTCCCGACCCGGTGGGGGCCAGCAGGAGCGTGTGTTCTCCCCGCCCGATGGTCGGCCACGCCCGGGTTTGGGCGGGGGTCGGCGCCGAAAACGCCTCGGAAAACCAGGTGCGCACCGGGGCGTGAAACGGGAGCTTCACCCCACCCAGACTGCCCCGGCGGGCTCGCGGCTCAAAGGCAAACCGTGCTGGACACCGACCGCGCTTGACCGGGCGGTTCGTCGCCCGTAGTTCGCTCGTTCCCCATGGGCCTGGCCAGTGACCGCCTCCGCTCGGTGATCGAGTCGATCTTGCTGATCAGTCCCGACCCGGTTCCGGTGGGGCGGCTCGTCGAGGTCATCCGAATCGAGGACCCGGCCACCGAAGAATCGGCGGTTCGAGAAGCGGTTTCGCAGCTGCTCGCAGACTACCAAAGCCCGGACCGAGCGGTGGCGCAGGGGCTGCGCGTGGAGGAGGTGGCCGGGGGGCTGCAGTTTCGAACCACGCCCGACAACGCGCCATTCGTGCGGCGCTTTTTGGCAGCCAAGCCCCAGCGCCTGACCAAAGCGTCCCTGGAGACGTTGTCGATCATCGCCTACCGCCAGCCCTGTACGAAGCCGGAGGTCGAATCGATCCGCGGCGTCGACGCGGGCGCCGCCCTGAAGAACCTGCTGGACCGGGAGCTGATCAAGATCCTCGGAAAGCGCGAAGAGGTCGGGCGACCGATCGTGTACGGCACGACGCCCCAGTTCTTGGAGTTCTTCGGGCTCAAGTCGCTGGCCGAACTGCCGACCTTGCGCGAGTTTCACGAGCTGGACGAAGAGCACCAGTCTCGGGTCGACGCCCTGGAACAGCCCACCCCGATCGAAGAGCTCGCAGCTGCCGCCAGCTTCTTGGTGGAGCAGGGCGAGGACGAAGATCTCGAAGCTTTGGACCAAGCCGTACACGCGGTGGACCAAGCGAAGCAAAAGACGGAAGACACCCTGGCACCTCCTGCCGCCGAGGGACCGGGGGGCGGGCCGTCCGAATCGTCCTCGGGAGACGCTTGAATGGAGCTGCGGCTCCAGGTTCACCTGTCGCGTGCTGGGGTGTTGTCCCGGCGGCGGGCCGAGACGGCCATCACCGAAGGCCGAATTCGCGTCAACGGCGAGGTGGTCACGACCCTGGGCACCAAGGTCGACCCAGCGGTGGACCGGGTGGAGCTCGACGGAGAGCCGGTGGGCAAGCCCCAGCCCCCCGCCACCCTGCTCCTGCACAAGCCGGATTCGGTGGTGACGACCCTCGAAGATCCGCAGGGACGAGAGACGGTGGCAGACCTGCTCGAAGACGAGCCGCTCCACTTCGTGCCGGTCGGTCGTCTAGACTACCACACCGAGGGGCTGCTCTTGCTGTCGACCGACGGCGTGCTCGTCCATCGGCTGCTTCACCCCCGGTACCACGTTCCCAAGACCTATCTGGTGCGCGTGCGCGGTCGCCCCAGCGCTCAGGCTTTGGATCTATTGCGGGAAGGGGTCGATCTCGAAGATGGGCGAACCGCGCCGGCCATCGTGGAGGTCCGGGAGTCGGCCGAGCGGGAGACCTGGCTCGAGATCGTGGTCTCCGAAGGTCGCAACCGCTTGATCCGAAGGATGGTCGAGGCGGTGGGCCACGAAGCCCGGCGGGTTGTCCGCACCGAATTCGGCACCTTGGACTTGGGCGATCTTCGGCCCGGGCAGTATCGCTATCTGGCGCCGGCCGAGCTGGACGCCATCTACCGGGTGGCGGGCTTGCCCCCCAAAGGGCCGCCTCCGTTCCACGCCCGAGTCGGTCTCGGAAAGCGGGGAAAAGGGCGTCGCAGCCGAGGACGTCTTCCGGGTTTCGGTCGAAGCGAATCCGCAGGTACCGGTCGAACGGGGCCCCCACCGGCCGGCGGTGGACCGAAGGCCGAGGGCTCGGGTGGCCGGCGCCGCATCGCCCCGAAAGGAAAGGCGAGCCCCCCGGACGTGCCTCCACCGCAGGCGGAATCGTTTCGGCCCGAGCCGCGCTATGCGCCCGCCGCCGACGAGCCCAAGGCGTCATCACCGGTCTGGCGGTCGGAGAAGGCGAAGCGGACCGGTCGCCAGGTGATGGCCGACCGCTCCGCGCCCCCGCCCCGCTCGGCTCCCAGCAGGCGCGAGCGGCCGGCCGGCCCGCAAGACCGGGAACGGGCCGCGGGCCCTGGGCGCCGCGATCGGCCGAGGCGTGCGGACGGGGAGCGGCCGCAGCGGACCGGGGGCTCGGGGACCGGGCAAACGACGGACCGAGCCACGCCCCCCGAGCGGCGCCCGTCCAAGCGTCTTTCGTCTGGCGGGGAAGGACGCTACCGATCGGAGGCTCGCTCACGAGACGCGGGATTCGATTCAAACGAACGGAGTCCCGGAGCGACCGGGCGCCGCGGGGCCAAAGGGGACGCGGGCCGTCGTTCCGGCCCCCATGGTCCCGGCCGGAAGAACGCGGGGCCCGGTCGAAGACCGAAGGACCCGGGTCGCAAGACCGCGGGGCCCGGACGAAAAGCTGGGCGGCCTGGTCTCGAGCCAGATGGGAACAGCCGGCCGCAGGGGGAGGCCGGTCGGCAAACGCCGGGCGGAACCCGCCCGAAAAAGCGCAAGGGCCGCTCGGACGACCGCTCACCCCCGTAGTCTTCGCGGACTGCGCGGCCGTGTTTCGGCTTCACAGCCGAGCCAGACCACCGACCTTGGGCCGGCCTGGACGGACCCGGTAACCCGCTTCGGCGAGTCGGGCCAAAAAGCCCTCCAGGTCGGCCGAAGCCTTCAGAATCGCCAGCAAGTCTCCCTCGTGACCCTCGGCAAAGCACTGCAGCGTGGCGAAGGCGCAGGGCACCTCCAGGTCGTCCTCCGGCAGTCGAGCGAAGTTGAACTCGCCGGGTTCGTCGGACAAGATCAGGACCAGACGTTCGTTCCGGTCGTACACCCCGTAGATCGACGGCGACGCCCCCATGCCTCCTTATACCCCACTTCGTTGACCGGGCGATGCCTGCACGTTAGCCGCGGGCCATGTCCGACGCCCCGATCCGCGACCTGAAGCGCACCCACATGTGCGGCGAGCTGCGGGCTCACCACGAGGGGCAGGACGTGGTCCTCTTCGGTTGGGTCCGAAGCCACCGGGACAAAGGCGGGGTGGTCTTCATCGATCTGCGCGACCGCGAAGGCTGGGTGCAGGTGATCTTCGACGCCTCGGACAATCCCGAGGCCCACGAGGCGGCTTCCCGGGTTCGGGGCGAATGGGTGGTGTGCGTGACCGGTCGGGTCCGATCCCGCGGAGACATGGTGAACCGGGACCTGGCCACCGGCGAAATCGAAGTCCTGGGCCATCGGTTGGTGGTCCTCAATCCGTCGGAGGTGCCCCCGTTCGAAATCCGAGACGAGGTCGACACCCACGAAGAAAAGCGCCTGGAATACCGCTATCTCGATCTGCGGCGGCCGACGCTGCAGAAAAACCTGATGCTCCGCTCTCGGCTGACCCAGGCGGTGCGGGCGAACCTGACCGAGCAGGGCTTTTTGGAGCTCGAGACGCCATACATGGTCAAGTACACGCCTGGCGGCGCTCGGAACTTTTTGGTGCCATCTCGCCTGAACCCGGGCTCGTTTTACGCCCTGGCGGAAAGCCCACAGCTGTTCAAGCAGCTGTATATGGTGTCGGGCCTCGACCGATATTTTCAAGTGACTCGATGCTTCAGAGACGAAGACTTCCGGCTCGACCGGCAGCCCGAGTTCACGCAAGTCGACCTAGAGATGTCGTTCGCGGATGAGGGCGATGTTCAGACCGTGATGGAGCGCGCGTTCGCTGCCATGTTTCGAGAGGGGCTCGGCATCGATCTCGAGCTTCCGCTGCCCCGACTGACGTACGATGAGGCCATGCGCCGGTTCGGGTCCGACAAGCCGGACATCCGATTCGGGCTCGAACACGTGGACGTGACCACCCACGTGGCCCGGCACCAGGGGGGCGGTCATCCTCTCTTCGAAAGAACACTGGCGGACGGAGGCATCGTCAAGGCCATACGGGTCCCCCATTCCCTGTCGCGAAGTGATCTCGACAAGCTGGAGTCGGAGGCGAAGGCCTTGGGAGCCGGCGGCTTGGGACGGGCCAAGGTGGCAGAAGATCGGACCTGGTCTCAGTCTCCGTTCGCCAAGAAGCTCGCCCCCGAGCTCCAGCAGGAGATCTCCGAAGCCGCCGGTGCCGAGCCGACGGACGTGCTCCTGTTCCAGTTCGGGGCCGCTCGAATGGTACATGGCGTCCTTTCGGCTCTGCGCCTGCAGCTCGCCAAGAAGCTGGATCTGATTCCTTCCGGGAGCTGGAGCCCACTGTGGGTCACGGATTTTCCCTTGTTCGAGCAGGACGAAGAGAGCGGACGTTTCGTGGCGGCCCATCATCCGTTCACCAGTCCGCGAGAAGAAGACGTGGATCGCCTCAAGACCGATCCCGGCTCCTGCCGCGCCAGGGCCTACGACCTGGTGCTCAACGGCTTCGAAGTTGCTGGAGGATCGGTTCGAATCCATCGAAGCGATGTGCAGGCCAAGGTGTTCGACGCGCTTTCGATCTCGGAACGGGAGCAGCGAGCCAAGTTCGGGTTCTTGCTGGACGCGTTGAGCTACGGCGCTCCACCGCACGCCGGAATCGCCGCTGGCCTGGACCGGATCGTGATGCTCTTGGCCCGAGCGAGTTCCATCCGCGACGTGATCCCGTTCCCCAAGACGGCCCGCGGTCTCGATCTGATGAGCGGGGCGCCATCCCCCGTGGATGCGCAGCAACTGGCTGCGGTCCACATCGGACTGAAGGGCTGACCACCCGGCTACCCGGAGTCGTTCACAGTTTGCTGCCGGTGACCTTCTTTTTGGCGGCCATCACCAGCCGCGTGTTCATGTTGTTTCGTTTGGAGAGAGCGACGAGGTCGTTGCGGCTCATTCGATCCAGCAGGCGTATCGCCGTACGGACCGGCGTGCGAGGGTTGAAGACCAGCGCTTTCGTGATCTGCGGATTCTGCGTGTATTGGGGGTTTTCGGATATCTTGTCCAAGACGTCTGGGTTCAGGGAGGGCAGGCGAGCCATGAACGCGATTTCGTCCAGGCTGATCTTCGCGTTTTTGAGCAGGTGGTGGTGGACCGCCTTGTTGCTGTCCATGGCCAGGGCCATCCGTTCTTCCCTTCCGCCGGCCAGCGCCAGGTTGATCTTGTCGTCCATGCCCATCCGCTGAAGCCTGCGCCGGATCGGCATCTTGCTCTCGTCCTCGGTGGGCATTTTCTCTTCGATGCGGAGGGTCCGGGTCTGTTCGGGCACGTGGTCCGGACGCGCTTCTCGCTCCATGCGCGACGTGGCGTTGCGGGACTCGAGATGGAGCAAGGCCCGGCGATAGGCCTGTTCCTCTTCGGAAACGCGGACTTCGACCTGCTCGTTGTGCAGGTCCACCCGTTCGACCACGCCCCACATCTCGAACTGATTCCTTCCCGGGAGCTGAAGCCGGACCCGCACCGGATGGCCCCGTTCGACGTCCGGGTCGCGGACGGGCACGTGCAGCCGCTGCCGCTCGCGGAAGGGCGCAACCTCGCGGGCGAATTCGGTGACGGTACCGAAGATGACCACGTAGACCGGGTACGGCTCGCCGGGTTCGGGTTGACGGAGCTCGGTGGGCGTCTGCTCGGCCGGACTGGGCTGCACCCGCTGCTCGGCCCGAGCCAGATGTCGATCCAAGTGCCCCAGTTCGTCGTCGGCGTTCGTGGGAGCGGCTTCGGTCCCGCGGGGAGGCATCGCCCGTGGCGGCGTATCTTCGTCGAAGACGGGGACCGCCACCGGTTGGGTGATCACGTCGGCCGCCTCCACCTGCGGCGGGCCTTGCAGTTCGGGGGGCTCGGCTTTTCGGGCCGCTGCGAACCCTCGGCTGCGCACGAATCGATCGAGGCGGCTTTGGACCTCGGCGCTGGAGGGCTCGAAGCTGACGAGCACGCCTTGGCCGGGCACCGACTGGCCGGTCCGGCCCTCCAGCGGGAACTCCGTCCCGTCCGGCGCACAAAGCCGGACCTGGATCCGTTCGTTCGGCGCCACCTCGGCCGAGAGCACCAAGCCCCCATGGACCAGGTAAGCCTCGTGGTCGGCTTGCAGCGTTCTGAAGGATCCGTAGCGGAGCCAGAACGCCTGGGACGCCTGGACCATGGGTGAAGTCTGGCAGAACGCCGTTTTCCGAGAAAGGTGGGGGCGGCGAGCACCGGTTTCCCCGAGGTGGGGTGACCGAATCCGTCCGGCATGCGGGCCGAAGAGGCGCTCGGGTGCGTGCCGGTGCGGGTTTTGCTAAACACCGCGGGTCCATGTCGCTCTTGCCCCGTCCACCGGCGCCGGCATCGCTGGTGGTGGACCTCGCCCGGATCGTCGGTGCCCGCAACGTGTCGAACCGCGACGTGGATCGGCTGGCCTACGCCCGGGATGGATGGGTCCGAGACCGCTTGGGAGACCCCGAGGCTGCGCCCGCGGCGGTGGTTTGGCCCGAGTCCCCGGCCGAGGTCAGCCGATTGCTGATGTGGGCCGAACGAGCCGGGGTGCCCGTGGTCCCCTGGGGCACGGGCTCCGGCCGATGCGGGGCGGCTCGCCCCAGCCGCGGTGGCGTGGTGATGGACCTCAAGCGGCTCGGGGCCGTTCGCCGGCTCGACGAAGCGAGCCTGCGCTGCGAAGCCGAGGCCGGTGTTCCACTGACGCACCTGGAGCGACGCCTCCATCGACACGGGTTGACCCTGGGCCACGACGTCCATTCCGGGACCGTCGGGGGCTGGATCGCGAGCCGCCGCGGCGACGCGTGCTCTTCGAAGTACGGAATGTTCGAGGAGTCCGTGTTCGGCCTCGAGGTGGTCACGCCCGGTCTGGTGCGGAGGCTGTTCGGAGGTCCCAGGCCCTTCGATTTTCCGGACTTCAACACATTCTTCGCTGGAAGCGAAGGTACGCTCGGCGTGATCACCTCGGCAGAGCTTCGCGTGCGCCGGGTGCCGGCAAGCCGCCAATTCACCGCGGTGCGGTTCGCTTCGATCGATGAGGGCGCCGAGGCTGCGAGGGAGCTCCTTCGGGCCGGACTCACCCCGGCAGTGGCGCGCCTGTTGGATCCGGTATCGACCTGGCTGTTGCGACAGGGGTCCACTGGAGAAGGCGAGCGGTGGCTGGAGCGTTGGCTCGAGGGTCAGCTTCCGGGCCCCGCTTGGGGTACGGGTCTACTCAAGCGCGCAGCTCGGGGCGCTCTGTCCGCCCCGAGCATGGTGAATCGGACTCTGGCATCCCTGGCAGGGGACGTGGTGCTGTTGCTCGTATTCGAGGGGGCGACCGGACTGGCGAGCGCAGAGCGCCGCCGGGCCGAGGAGATCTGCGCGACCCGCGGGGGCAAGAGGGCCGAGCCGAGCCTGGCCGAGACCTGGTGGGCCGGTCGCCGCGCCGCCGAATTCGAGCAAGCCAAGTTGTTGACCTCGGGGATGATCGTCGATCGCCTGGAGACTGCGACCACCTGGGATCGGGTGCTTCCAGTGCTCCGCAGCGTGCGGCGTACACTGGCCCGGGAAGCGGTGGTTTTGGCCCAGCTGGGAGAGCCTCGGGCGCAAGGCTGTGCCGTGCACTTCACCTTCGGGCTGCGCGTGCCGCCGGGCTCCCAGGGTCGGGAGCGCTACGACCTGGTCTGGCGGCACGCCCTTCACGCCGTGCACGAAGCCGGAGGCGCCATCGGGTTCGACGCGGGGGTCGGCGAGCTCAAGCGGCCCCTGTTGGAGCGGGAATGGGGGCTCGGCGGGATGCGGGTGCTTCGGGCCCTTCAAGCCACCTTCGACCCCCACCACGTGATGAACCCCGGCAAGTTGGCCGATCCGGAGCTGCGCCGGGCCGACCGCCGGTGGACCGCGGAAGGCGGGCTTCCGCGTCAGATCTCCGCCGCGGTGGGCGAGAAGAATCTGTACGTTCGGGGAAACCGAACCATCGTGCGCCCGCCCGACGAGCGGGCCTTGGCGTCCTTGCTTCGGGTGGCCGGGCCCCGCGGGGTGCCGGTGTCGTCGGATCAAACCGGCTACCGGCCGCGCCTCGGCGCCGTCCATCTGGACATGAGCCGATTCGAGGGGGTGAGGCGGCTCTCGGAGACGGCGCTGTTCGTGGAAGTGGAGGCGGGTGTGGTCGTCTCCCGTCTCGAACGGCTTCTGCGCCAACACGGCTTGACCCTGGGCCCGGTGCATCCCCGGGCCTTGCCCCGATCCGTGGGTTCCGGACTGTCCCGAAACCTCTTGGTTCGGCGGGGCACGGCGTGGGGAGAACTGCGGGACCTTTGCATCGGTCTGCGGGGTCTGCTCGCCGACGGAACCCCTTTCGAGACCCGGACCGTGCCCGCGTCCTCCACCGGGCCTCGGCTCGATCGAGCCTTCGTGGGGGGGCACGGACGGCTCGGTATCATCACGAAGGCCAGCTTGCGGGTGGCGGTCCTTCCGGCGGTCCGGAGCGAGGTGGCGTTTCGGTTCGACGGATGGTCGCAAGCGCTCACGGCCGGACGGCGGATCCTGCAGCGGGGGGTCCGGCCCGCCGCGGGGCGGATCTTCGGGGCCGGCAGCGGCGTGGTCTTGGCCCTTCGGCTGGTCGCGGAGTCCGAGGGGCTCCACGCGGCCCAGGCCGCTGTGGTGGACAGTGCCTGCGCCGCCGCCGGAGGCCAGCGGCAGCCGCCCGAGCCCGGCTCCGCCGAGGGGGGACGCTTCGACGTGGTCGTCGAGGTCACCCAGCGTTGGCAAGCGGCCGAAGCCACCCGGGAGCGGCTCGCCCGGGAGGTCGGAGAATGTTGGATCGACTTCATGACCCCGGAAGTGATCACCGCCGTCACCCGGGTCGACTCACGCGAGGCCCGCGCTCGGGCCGTGCAGGTGGCTGTCGAGCTCGAGGGTCGCGTGGTCGCAGGGCGGCGGAGCTTTTCACCCATCGACGCCGAGAGCTACGCCGTGGCGGCAGGCGGATACGGTTGCAGTCCGTCGTTGCTGGAGCCGGAGTCGGGTCCTTACGTCGACGCGACGGACAAGCTGGCCGGCTTTCTCGACCCGGGGGAGGTCCTGTCCGCCCGGCCGGAACGGAGCGTACGGACCGAGCCGAGTCCCTGACGTTGCTGCGCGTTTTCGGCCAGGGTAAGGGCGCTGAAGTGGCGTCGAGACAGCTGGTGGTGTGGCAAGCGGACGAGGAACGACGCCACGGGCTGTGTGAAGCCTGTCCCAGCCTCTGCCGGGATGCCTGCCCCGTGGCCGACGCCGAAGCCCGGGAGACGGTGGCTCCCCAGCGCTTGGTCAGCCAAGCCCGGTGGCTCGCGGGCGGTCGATTGTCGGCCGAAGACCTGGGCGACACGCCTTGGCACTGCAGCGACTGCGGGGCCTGCACGGACGCCTGCCATCACGGGCAAGACGTGCCGTCTGTGTTGGTACTCGCCCGGCATCGAATCCTCGAACAGCGATCCGCACCGGAATCGGTTCGGGAGGTCTGTGGAAACTTCGCCGTCGAAGCGAACCCCTACGGACGCTCCTTGATGGCCCCCCTCGAGTCGGTGTGCGGCCGCACCCAGCGCAGCCTGCACCGCCAGCCGACGGCCCTGTTGTTCCCGGGCTGCGTGGCCCTGGCCGAAGACGTGGACTCCGTCGAGCAGACCACCCGGGCGGCGTCCCTCTTCGGGGACCCGGATCTGGGCCTGTCGCCGTGGTCGGCCGCTTGCTGCGGAGCTCCGTTGTGGTGGGCGGGGGACCTGGACGGTTTTCGCGCCCACGCGAGCCGCGTGGCCCACGGGCTGCAGCGAAGCCAGGTGGTGGTCATGGACCCGGCGTGCGCCCTCACCATGACCCGCCGCTACGCGCAGGTGGGCATCGAGCCGGACTTTTCGGTGGAGCTGGCCTTCGACCGGCTCGCTCGACTTCAGCCGGCCGGTCCGGAGCCGCACACCGGAGCGCGCCTCGGAACGTTCGAAGGGTGCGCGGAACATCGGGTGCCGAACCGTCCCGAACCGCCGTCCCCGTCCGGGTCGACTCGAGAGAGCTTGGGCCCGCAGACCCTCGGGTGCTGCGGTGCGGGAGGACTTTTGCCCCAAATCGCCCCCGAAGCGGCGGAGGCCATGGCAGACCGGGTCGTCGATGGGGCCCGGGAGCGGGGCCTGGACGGGCTCGTCGTTCCCAGCGTCCGGTGCCGGCATCACCTTCGGTCCCGATCTCGGGGCTTTCCGGTGCTGGATCCGGCCGATCTCTGGGTGCGGGCCTGATGGGGCCTCGCACCTTCGTCATCGTGAACCCGCTGAGCGGAGGCGGGCGAACGGGCCGGCGCTGGCCACAGCTGCGACGGGCGTTGGACCCCCTGCTGGACACCTGGGACCACGCCTTCACCCTGGGCCCGCAGGACGCCACCCGGCTGGCGCGCCAGGCGGTCGAACAGGGATACGAGCAGGTGGTGGCGGTCGGTGGCGACGGCACCCAACACGAGGTGGTCAACGGCCTGTTCCGGGTGGAAGAGGACCCGAAGACTCCCCCCGAACCCCTTCGGCCCGACCTGGTCTTCGTTCCGGTTCGGTTCGGCACCGGCGGCGACTTTGCCCGACACCTGGGGCTGCCGGCCCGCCTTCCCGCCGCGGTCCAACACATCGAATCGGGCCGGACCCGACCCGTGGACTTGGGGGTCGTCGCCTTCGTCGACCGGACCGGCGCGCCTCGCCGGCAAATTTTCGTGAACGTGGCGAGCTTCGGGCTGTCGGGGTTGGTCGACCAAAAGGTGAATGCGTCCACCAAGCGCCTGGGGGGCCTTTCGTTTCTGTCGGCGACGTTTCGGGCCCTCGCCGAGTTTCGGCCCGTTCGAACCCAGATCCGGGTGGACGGCCAGCCGTTTTACGAGGGCCGAGTGGTCACGGCCGCTGCGGCCAACGGCACGACCTACGGCGGAGGCATGCGGGTGGCGCCTCGGGCCTGCATCGACGACGGCCTGCTGGACCTGGTGGTTCAAACCCGGGCCGGCCTGTACGAGACGGCGCGGGTTCGGCAGCTGTACGATGGAAGATCTGCCGAGTGGCCTTCGGTGCGAATCGGACGGGGCAGGGTGATCGAGGCAGAAACACTCTCGCGACAGCCCGTGCTCCTCGACGTGGATGGCGAAGCGTTGGGCGTGCTTCCGGCCCGATTCGAGGTGCTGCCTGGGTCGCTTCGCTTGAAGGCCCCCTGACGAAAGATGCCCTGCAGCGCCACCTGACCTTCACCGATTCGCCACGCGCTGCAGGCATCTTCTCCGCGTTGAACATCGACTTCCATCACGCGGTCACCTACCTGGTGGCGAGGGTCGCCGGCTTCGACGATCCACAGGCACGGATCGTGGCCCATTCGGCCCAGTACGTGGACGACGCCACCGACGAGGGCGTGGTTCTGTTCGACAACGGCGCCATGTATCGCCGTCTGGCCACGGCGCACCGGGCCCTGGACTACAAGAACTTCGCGGCTTTGGGCCACCGGCTGGTGTGGATTCCGTTTCACTTCCTTCCGGGCAACGCAGGCCTCGAGGCGGACCAGGACCCATCTGGAAAATTCATCCACAAGCTGGTCACCCGACCGAACAGTCCGGTGGCCAAAGCGGTCGTGGCGGAGACGATCCGGGAGCGCCACAAGCCTTTCGGGCTGCACCGCCTGGGGATCGTGGCCCATGTCTTCGTCGACACCTGGTCTCATCAGGGATTTGCGGGAGTGAACCACCGGGTGAACGTGGTCCGAGACGTGCGTCGGGCGGGACTGCCCGACGAGCGGTTCAAGCAGAAGATGTGGCGCTTCTTTCACGGCATGGTGCACCAGAGTATGCCGCCCATCGGCCACGGTGCGGCCTTGAGCTACCCGGATCGGCCTTACCTGAATTGGTCGTACGTGAACGGGCTCGAAGACCTGGTGGTCCGCGAAAACCCAGTGGAGTTTACGGAGGCGGCGCACGAACTCTGTCGCGTGTTCCGACGATACCTGGCCGGCGATCCCGAGGCCGAAGTGGACGGTCTGCCGTCGGACCTGCGGCAAATGCTCCACGACCGCTTCGTGGCCTACGAAGAACCGGACGAGAGGGTGCGGCACCGCAAGTGGCTGGACGACCTGGCGAACGACGCGTTCGGGATCGGAAAGGTCGACCTCGACTACGTGGCCAAGGGTCCGGGCAGCTGGCGGGCTCGAGCCCTCCAATACCCCGACCCGGACACGAAGGAGCGCCGGTATCCGTACGACGAAGCCTTCTTGGATTCGGACTGGAAGCGATTTCACGATGCGGCCAAGGCCCATCGCCGTTGTGTCGTCGACGACATCTTGCCAAGTTTCGGGATCTGCGTCGCGTGAAACTATTCCACCGAAGCGAATAGCTGCTTTTCGGAACAGATCGGGCAAGCGAGATCCAAGCGGACTCGATTCTCACCCCGTCGGATTTTTTGGGCTGCCAGGCGCAGCTGTGGTTCGAAGTTGGGTCCGCGGGGGTTGTCGGGCTCGTGCTGGGCCCAGAGTCTGGCGAGCTCGAATAGGGCCTCCACCGGAACCACTTCTCCGCTGCGGCGCCCGGCTTCGCGCTCGAGCTCCTCGGCGGGCTTCGGATCGACCCGATGTTCGAATACGCCGTGGAATCGATCGAACAACGTACGGCGCTCCGCGACCCATTCGACCGCATCCGGAAGAGGGGAGGTGTCGACCGGGCCGAGAAAGGTCCCGCAGCCCGTGCAGCGCACCGCCACCACACCGGGCGCGGCTGGGGCTGCAGGCGAGGCGGAGACCTCGGGAAGGGGCGTTTCGAACACTTGAAGGTCATCGACACTCGCCTCGTCGATCTCGATGTCCAAGGTCAGATCTCCGGTTTGGGAGTCCACCTCGAAGGCCATGGACTGCGGGTCCACGGTGGGCAGGGGCTCGGTGCGGCCCCCGTCGCTCGAATCGGCAGCGAGCGGGTCGATCTCTTCCGCAGGTCGATCGGGATGCAGCAACAGATCCATGGACTCGCTGGGGCGACCGGTCTCGACGAACTCTCGAAAACGGCGCTCCAGCTTGGGCGTGACCGGATCCAGGGTCAACTCCATGCCCTTCGGAGCCTGGCTGACCCGAGCCACCGTTCCGGTCACCAGGAACTCTCGCTCCGAGTCCGGAT
>DAPKRQ010000266.1:0-29989 GCA_031800475.1 Myxococcales bacterium LLY-WYZ-16_1 | reverse complement strand
CTTGGTGGTGAAGAACGGGTGAAAGACGCGATCCCGCGCCTCGTTGGGAATCCCGCAGCCGTCGTCGGCGATCTCGAGGTCCACGCCGTCCTCCGCCGGGACCACCGACACCCGGATGTGCCCCCTTTCGAAGGACGGGTCGGACTCCTGGCGAGCCTTGATGGCGTGGCATGCATTGATCAGCAGGTTGAGCAGGACTTGCTGAAGCTGCTCGCGGTGCCCCGAGATCGACGGAAGCTCTTCGGCCAGGTCCATTTCGACCTCGGCCACCAGCTTCCATTCGTTGCGAGACAGAGTGATGCAGGCCTGGATCGCTTCGGCGAAGTCGATCGGCTCGGGCTCACCTCGGTCGGGCCGGGAAAAGAGCTTCATCGAGTGGACGATCGAGGCGATCCGGGACAAGCCCTCCTGGGATTGGGCCAGTGCCTTCGGGATCTCGCTGGTGACGTAGTCGAGCCGGAGTCGGTTCATCTCCGACTCGACCCGGGCGACCAGCTCCGGGTGCGTGTCGGTCTGCTTTATGGCTTCGACCAAGGTTGCCGCGGAGCGCAGGGCCGACAGCAGGACCGGCGTGGTCCGCTGCAGGAAGTACAGGTTGTCCGCGACGAACTGGGCCGGGGTGTTCACCTCGTGGACGATGCCGGCCGCGAGCTGCCCGATGGCTTCCAGCGAGCGCTGGGCCCGGAACAGGGGCGAGGGCCCCTCGTCGGATGCGGGCGCCGTTTCCGTCCCCGACGGGCCGGCGGCAGTGGAAGAGGACGAAGGCGTCACCGTCTTCATCCATCGGCCGCATGGGCTTGCGCTTGAGGATTCAGCGGATGTTCGCAAAGCGAACGCTGCTGCGAAGGGGCTCCCACTGCATGGAGCCGGCTGCGGCATCGGCCGGTCGCCCCTTGGCAGCCGGTTGCGGGCACCGCACCAAGGGGCGCCATGGACGACGTCCTGTTTCTGTCGCGCCTGCAGTTCGCCCTGACCATCATGTTTCACTACCTGTTCCCGCCCTTCTCGATCGGGCTGGGCGCCCTGCTGGTGCTGATGGAAGGCACCTACCTTCGAACGGGCCGGGAAGAGTTCCATCGAATGGCGAAGTTCTGGACCAAGATCTTTGCCCTCAATTTCGCCATCGGTGTGGCCACTGGGATCGTGATGGAGTTCGAATTTGGGACCAATTGGGCGGTCTACTCGCGCTTCGTCGGTGACGTCTTCGGAAGCGCCCTGGCTGCCGAAGGGATCTTCGCCTTCTTTCTCGAATCCGGCTTCCTCGCCGTGCTGGTCTTTGGCTGGGACCGGGTCTCGCCGCGGATGCACTTTTTTTCCACCACCATGGTGTTTGCAGGCTCGGTCTTTTCCGCGGTGTGGATCGTGATCGCGAACAGCTGGCAGCAGACGCCGGCCGGCTTCCACATCGTGGGAGACGGCATGTCGGCCCGGGCCGAGATCACCGACTTTTGGGCCATGATCTTCAACCCCTCTTCCATGCACCGCCTCGGGCACGTGATTTTGGGGAGCTTCTTGCAGGGGGCATTCTTCGTTTCGAGTATCTGCGCTTTCTATCTGCTTCGGCGACGGCACCAGGCATTCGCGCGAAAGGGTCTCGGCTTCGGCCTGGGCTTCGCCGGGGTTTCCGTGCTCGCGATCTTCGTCTCGGGGCACGCTCAGGCCGACAAGGTCGCCGAAACCCAGCCCGCCAAGCTCGCCGCCTTCGAAGGTCATTTTCGAACCGGGCCGGCCCCGTTGTACCTGTTGGGGTGGCCCGACGTGGAGGCCCAGAAGACGCAGGGGCTCGCCGTGCCTGGTGGGGTCAGTTTTTTGGTCGAAGGAGACTTCGGGGCGGAACTCCCGGGCCTCGATCAGTTCTCTCCAGAAGATCAACCCCCGGTACGCATTCCATTCGTCACCTATCACCTCATGGTGGGTGCCGGAGTCCTGATGTTCTTGCTCTGTGCAGCCGCGGCCATTCAGTGGTTCCGGGGTCGATTGTTCGACGTGGAGGACCGGAGCAGTCGGTTTCTGCTGCGCGCGCTGGTGCCGGCGGTTTTGCTCCCCATCTTGGCCAATCAGAGTGGCTGGGTCGCGGCCGAGGTGGGGCGTCAGCCGTGGATCGTCTACGGTCTGCTGCGAACGAGTGACGGGCTTTCCCAAGCCGTGACGGCCGAGATGGTACTGACTTCGATCATCATGTTCGGCGTCATCTACGCACTGCTCTTTGCGGTGTGGGTGTTCGTTCTCAACGAAAAGATCCAGCACGGTCCGGAAGAAGCGCCGGTCCGGGGAGAATCGGGACCGAAGTGGCTCGACGTGGCCGCGGCCGGGACGGACCCGGCGGGCCCCTCGTTCACCGGAGCAGGTCGAGGAGGTTGACGTGGATCTTCAGATTCTGTGGTTCGTCATCCTTGGCGTTCTTCTCGGCGGATACGCAGTGCTCGACGGATTCGACCTCGGGGTGGGGATTCTCCATCCGTTCGCGCGCACCGACCAGGAGCGCCGCCTGTTCATGAACGCGATCGGCCCGCTGTGGGACGGCAACGAGGTGTGGCTCGTTACCTTTGGGGGAGCCTTGTTTGCGGCGTTTCCCAATGCGTACGCGTCGGCCTTCTCGAGCTTCTATCTGCCGTTCATGCTCCTTCTGTTTGCGCTCATCTTTCGGGGGGTGTCGCTCGAGTTTCGTTCCAAACGACCCGAGCGGGTCTGGAGAGGGTTTTGGGACTACAGCTTCTTCGGGGCCAGTACGCTGGCCACCTTCTTGTTCGGTGTGGCCGTCGGCAACTCGATGATCGGGCTTCCTCTGGATGCGCGCGGTGTGTTCCGCGGGGAGACCATGGACCTGGTCTCTCCTTATTCCTGCCTGATCGGGCTCCTGGCCGTCTCGGCGTTCGCGGTGCACGGAGCCAACTACCTGCACCTGAAGCTCGAAGGAGACATCCGAGTGGCCGTGGGCCGGTGGCGCTGGACCGCCTTCGGCCTGTTCCTGGTGTTGTACCTGTTCGCCACCATTTCCACCCTGGTGGGAGTCGATCGGGCACTGGAAAACTTCCGCTCGGGCCCGGTCCTGTGGGGGCTGGTCGGCCTGAACGTGCTGGCCGTGGCCAACGTGCCTCGGACTTTCGTGCTCGACAAACCCCTTCAGGCCTTCGTTTCGAGTGGAGCCGTGATCTTGGCTCTGGTGGCCCTTTTCGGGGCGGCCCTGTTTCCGAACATGGTGACGAGCACCCTCGACCCGGATTGGTCGATCACGGTGTACAATGCATCTTCTTCCGAAAAGACCCTCACAATCATGGCGATCATTGCGGCCATCGGAATGCCCTTCGTTCTCGCTTACACGGTTGCGATCTATTGGGTGTTTCGCGGCAAGGTGTCGCTCGACAAATTCAGCTACTGAAGGCCCACCCCGCCCGGGGGGCCCCGGGGAACCGGTCATCGGTCCCGACCGCCGGTCGATGGGGCCGGCGGGCGCTTCGGGCGGGGTCTCGCCCGGGCCACGGGCTGGTCGACCCTCGCGCCGCCCCGCCCCGTGCGAGGTCCCGGTTGCCCAGCGCCCCGAAGGCGCGGCGATCCCGGCCGGTTGCGGGATGACGCGTTTTTGTGACGCGATGCGCTAGGCCCGGGCCACGCCGGGAAGAGTGTTTCTGGGAATCTGCGTAGGGACGCGGAGTCGGAGCTTCTTGCCCGGGCGGATCGCCTGTGGGACGACCGCGCCCATGTCGATTCGATGGCGTGTGCCGGGTGCCGCCGCGCTGGCCCTTTTCATGCTCGCAGGCTGCGGCGACGGTCCGGAGGATGATGGATCCGGCGCGGGTTCGCCGGACGCCGGGCCGACCGGTGGCCCGGATGGTGGACCGGATGCGGCGGTCGACCTCGGTGCTTTCGACATGGGGAGCGAGAGCGCGGACGCGGGTCCATCGGACATGGGCGGCGGCGAGATGGATGCGGGCGTCGACCCCGACTGCGAAGTCAACTCGGACTGCAGCGGGGACACACCATACTGCGACCCGATCGCCGCCGTGTGCGCACCTCCGCCCCGGGGCGGGCTCATCGGCTGGGGCAACGGAACCACCGACAGCGTGGTCCTGGAGTCCATCCATGCCGCGAGCGAGGCCGCCCAGGCGACGGACCTGGCGTTCAACCCGTCCGAGCCCGAGCAGCTGTGGATGGTTCACCGCTTCGTTCCGCGCGATGCGCCTTGCGACCAACCGCCCGGAGATACCTCGGGTTGCTTCGAACTGCAGGGGAGCACCACGACCATCTTCGACTACGGAACGCCGCAGCAGTCCACCCAGTGGATCATGGACTTCAACGCCTGGCACTTCATGCGCCGTCCACCGGCGATCGCGTTCGGGGACAACGGTTTCTTCGCCACCTGCGGCGAAGCCCGGACGGGCAACTATCTGGACGACCAGCAGGCCGATTTCATCGGTCCCAGCCTGTGGACGTCGGACCCGGAGATCTATCGAAACTGGGAGCCTAACGAGGCACCGCGCGGCTGGAATGGCACGCACATGGACATGCTCCACGCCACGCCGTTTTGCATGGGTATCGCTCACGAACGGGACAACGTGTACTGGGTGGCCAACGGTCAGATCGGTTCCTTTGACCGGTACAACTTCAACGAGGACCATGGTCCCGGACAGGCGGACCACTCCGACGGCGTGATCTTTCGTTACGCCATCGGCACGGTGACCCGGGTGCCCTTCGTTCCTGGGCACCTGGAGTTTCACGACGGCAAGGTCTACGCGGCCGATACCGGCGGTGGCCGCATCGTCAGCTTCGACCCCGAGGGGGCAGTGCGCGTCGGGAGCATCGAGCCCCAGTACGAGCCCCTGGCCGACTCGGGGACCTTCGAAGGGGGGACGCTGTCCGAGGTCGTGGCCCCCGGAGGCCTGCTGGTACGACCGAGCGGCCTCGCGATCCACGACGACGTGCTCTACGTGAGCGACAACGCCACCAGCCAAATCCACGCCTTCGAACTGGACGGCACCCACCTTCGCTTGCTGCAGACTGGGCTTCCGCCCGAAAGCCTGGCGGGAATCGAAGCCGGGCCCGACGGGCTGCTCTATTTCGTGAACCTGCCGGAGTCCGAAGTCCTGCGCATCGTCCCGCAGTGATGGGTGCGCGCTTCAAAGGCCTGGTGGGCCGGTTGGGGTGGATGTTCGCCGGGCTGGGCCTGCTCGCGCCGGCCGCCGAGGCACACGAGAGGCCCAGCTTTGCCACGTCGATCTCCGTGGCCGGGTCCCGCGTGGCCATTCAGACCACTTTCGGCTTGGTCTTGGGCGACGGGTCCGACCCGCAACCCGGCTCGTGGCGCTGGATATGCCCGGGAGCGATGGGCACGATCCCGACCGAGGACCCGCCCACCTTCTTTCTGGGGCCACACACCTTGCTGATGCCCGGCTTCGACGGGCTCACGGTGGGGACCGAGGACGCCTGCCAGTGGCGCCCGGCAGCCGATGGCCTGAGCCAAATCCAGGTGTTCGACGGGGTGGCCGTCAACGCCCAGACCGCCTACGCCGTGACCTCGAGCGGCCAACAGCCCAACGCCGTCCACCGCACCACCGACGGCGGTCGGACCTGGTCGGTCACCAGCGACCCCCTGACCGGGGCAACCCGCTTCGATTCGGTCCGGGTGGCGCCCAGCGATGCCCGTCGCTTGTACGTCGGAGCGAGCCTTCTTCCGAGGAAGCCAGGAGAAGACAAAAGAGGTGTCATCTACCGCAGCGAAGATGCCGGAGCGACCTGGGAGGTTACGGAACTGGCGATGGATCCAGCCGAGCGGAGTTTTCAGCTGATGGCGGTGGACCCGACCGATCCGGACGTTCTCCTGGCCCGGTTCTCCAGCCCGTTCGCGGATCGGGTGGTTCGCAGTTCCGACGGCGGAATATCCTTTTCCACGGTCTTGACCTCCGCCTCCGCAGAAGCGGTCGCCTGGCACCCCGATGGGCAGCCGCTCGTGCTCAGCGGCTCGGCCGGCGCAGGTGTTTTCCACTCGATGGACGGCGGTGAGACCTTCGAGGTCGTCAATCCGGACCTGGCGTTGGGTTGCTTCGCGTACGTGGGCGACGCCCTTTGGGCGTGTGGCGGCGAGTCTGCCGAGACCGCAGTTTCTCGCTCCTTCGACCACGGGGAGACATTCGAGCCGGTCTTGGTGTTCGAAACGGACATTCCGGTCGAGATCACCTGCCCCGCGGGCACTACCGTGGCGTCTCAGTGCGTCGCGGCGGTGGATGAACTGCGGGAAGACTTTGGGCTGCCCCCCCTCGCGCCAAACGAACCGGATGCGGGGGTGGGAGGTCGTCCCGACGGCGGCGTGAGGTTGTCCGACGCCGGAGCGCGGGATGGCGGCGGCTTTGGGGGCGTGCCCGATTTCGGCTCCGGCGGGTTGTCTGGCGGCGGCTCCGTGGGCTCTTCCGGCTCCGTGGGCTCTTCCGGCTCCGGATGCACGGCTGGCCCCACGGGCGCCATCGGCGGCCTGTGGGCATGGCTGGGCCTGGGCTGGGCCTTCCGAAGGGGCTGGGGGCGCCGAGCCGCTGCGGTCGAAATGACCGCCTTCAGCTCCCGAGGGGCCCGGGCGGCCCGTCGATCCGCGTGCGGACCTCGCCGAACACCACGTCGAGCACTCCGTCCGAGTTCAAAAATTCCATCGGAAAGCCGAGAGACACCCGGCTGACCTCGTCGAGACGCTCGAGGTGCTCTGGCTCGAGCTGCACCTGGGTGGCCGCCAGGCAGTCTTCGATCTGGGACACTTTGCGGGCCCCGACCAGGGGGATGTAGCGGTAACCCCGGGATCGGACCCACGCCACCGCCACCTGGGCCGAGGTGGCCCCCAACCCGTCGGCGATCTCGTCGACCGCCCGAGCGACGGTCAGGGCGACCTCGGAAGTGCGACCGCGCGATGCGTTCCCCGCAGCGCGCAGGGAGTCGGAGGCGTCGCCCCGGGTGTACTTTCCCGTGAGCACCCCACCGGCCAGGGGCGCCCAGGCCAGCACCGAAAGGCCGAATTCGTCCGCCATGGGGAGCAGGTCCCGTTCGGGCGTTCGCTCGAGCAGACTGTATTCGATCTGCAGACCCGCGTAGCTGGACCAACCGCGGAGCTCGGCCAGGGTGTTCGATGCCGAGACCACCCAAGCGGGTGTGTCGCTCGACCCGATGTAAAGAACCTTGCCGGACTGCACCAGATCGTCCAGTGCGCGCATGGTCTCCTGGTGGGGGGTCCACCGGTCCCAGGCGTGGACCCACAACAGGTCGATGTAGTCCGTCCCCAACCGGCGCAGGCTGTCCTCCAGGCTTCGGACCATGTTTTTGCGGTGGTTGCCGGCGGCGTTCGGGTCGTTCGGGTCCATCGACAAGGTGTACTTCGTGGCGACCACGTGCCGGTGCCGGCGCCCCTGAAGCCAAGCCCCACAGATCTCCTCCGTCTGTCCGCCGTGGTACTTGTTTGCGGTGTCGATGAAGTTGCCCCCCGCCGCTTCGTAGGCGTCGAGCACGGCGTGGCTGGTCTCGGCGTCGGCCCCAAAACCCCAGGCGTCGCCGAAACTCATGGTGCCGAGGCAGATCTCGCTGACCCGGAGGCCGGAATTTCCGAGCATGCGGTAACGCAACATGTGGCCCACTCAGTCCCGACCGGAGGGCTCGGTCAAGGCGGATGGCCGTGCAGGACGTGCGCGGTTCGCACTCGGGGACCTTCGGCTTGGCTGACGGTGAGCGGCTGGATTAGAGTGCAAATGCGTCCGATGGGGACGTCTCGAAGGGTCGCGATGAACGAACGACGCTTTTGGGAGCTGGTCGAAACCCACGTGGAGCGAGGAACGGGGGCGGTCCTGAATTCCCGACCTTTGGTCCGGGCCTTGGCCTCGCTCGCGCCGGAGGACATCGCCGCATTCGATCAGATGTTTCGGGACCTGCACGCGCAGTCCTGTTCCTACCGACTTTGGGGCGCCGCCGAGCTGTTGCTCGGCGGATGCTCGGACACCGCGTTCGACGGGTTTCGGGCTTGGCTCATCGGCATGGGGGAGCAGACCTTTCGCAATGCCCTGATCGACCCGGACAGCTTGGCGGACGTGGTCGAATCGGACAGCCGAGATTTCGAATGTGAGGAGCTGTTGCGGGCGGCTCCCGAAGCCTTCGAGGTGGCAACCGGCGGCAAAGATCTGGAGCAGCCGTCGCTCGAGCTGCCCGAGGCGGGCACGCCGGTGGACTTCGACGACCCGGAAGCGATGCGCCGACTGTACCCCCGCTTGTATGATCGTTTCGGTCCTTCGGCCGTCGTGCCATGAACGTCTGTGTCGCCGGTCGGCTCACGGACCGAAGCGGTATCCGGCGCCCACCGAACCGTACGGTGTGAACACGTAGCTCGTGTAGACTCCATTCAAGTAGGCTTCCAGATCTGCGGAAAAGCGCTCGGCGAATACGGAGCTCGTCCCCAAGGGAGTAGCCTGCGTCGACGCAGCCACCGTACCGACGAAGCCGAGGGCGGTGCGAAGCTCGAAGCGGTCGAACAGAGGAAAGCGCCAACTGGCCTCGAAGCCCAGCAGATGCAGGGTCGAGTCGAGCGTCCACGCATTGCCGATCGCATCTGGCACGGGCCGACCCAAAGCCGCCGCCAAGATCTCGCTGCCTCGGGTGGCACCGCCCAAGGTCGCCAGGGTGTAGCCTGCGTCGATGCCAAAGCCCAGCTTTCGGAACGGTCGCCAGCCCAGATGGACTCGCCACACCAGCGAGCTTTGCAGGCTGCCCACCACGAGGTCGCTGGTCTCTTCGTTGTACCCGCCCAATCCCTGGGCGACACCGTCGATCAGTTCCAGGTAGGCGTCCGGCAATACCCCCAGACTCGTCCAAGCTCGCAGGCGGTGCCATGCTTCCACTTCGACCCGTCCTCCCACGAGTACGGGCACGTCCGTCCCCGCTTCCACCCAGACTCGGGCCGCATCCGTCGAATCGCGATCCGTCGCAAGGTTCGTGGCGGAGGGAGTGGACGTTGTCACGGCAGCAAGCAGGAAGACGTGCAAGGCGGGCACCCATGCCGTCCCGAACATGGCGGCGAAGCTATCAGGGATGAGACCGGGTCACATCCTCGCTTTCATTTCCTCTCGGTCTCGCGGGGATGCCCCCTGTGTTTCTGCGCCACGCTGGATCGTTCGTGGTGTGGGTCGGCGGTTGAGGGAGTGGGGTGGGGGGCAGGTACTGCGAGGGCATGAAGATCGGATACGCACTCTTCACGATAACCATGTTCACGGCCTGCACCCAAAGCGGCGACGGAGTGGGCGCAGAGCCGCCGACCTACCAGACTTTCGGCCGCGGCGAGCCCACGGCGGCTCCAGCCGACGTGGCTGACGACATCCTGGGCGACAAAGTCGGAGAATCGGGGGGCATCGCGCTATACCAGCTCGATGGGAGCAAGGATTTCTACGACAGCCACATCGAGCTCGAGTCACCGGCAAAGGGAAACAAGCTCGAGCCTGGGGCCCACCGCTTTGCATACGACGTGGTCGGCTACGACCTGCGCGACCAGACTTACGCTCCCGCAAGAGAGCATCTGGCCAATTCGGCAAAGGGACAACACATTCACTTCATTGTAGACAATGGCCCTTACAATGCTCGTTACCGCTCCGAGTTCGAGCACGAGCTCGAAGAAGGCCACCACGTGGTGCTCGCGTTTTTGTCCCGCTCGTACCACGAGAGCGTGAAGGGCACGGAGTCACTCACGCAGCTAACGGTGGGGGACCCGGACGGCGAGCCCATCGATCTGTCCGAGCCGCACATGTTCTACTCCCGACCGAAGGGAACCTACGTGGGGAAGGACACCCAGAACGTGCTCCTCGACTTCTTTTTGTCCCGCGCCTATCTGACTGCCGACGGTTACCACGTGGAAGCATCGATCAACGGCAACACCTTTACGCTGACCCAGTGGCGTCCGTACGTGATCCGGGGCTTGCCCATGGGTGAGTCCACGATCCGCTTGCGGCTCATCGACGGAAACGGAAACCCGGTGCCGGGGCCCTACAACGACGTGACCCGGACCATCACCCTGAAAGAGAGCTGACGGTCCCGTAGCCAGCCGAAGCTCCTCCTGGGCGACCGTCGGGGGGCCGGCTGGCTCCGGGGCGCCGCGCAACCGTGCGTCGGCGTCGGACGGGGTCGACAGAACCGGTTGTGCTCTCGGACCGGGCTCGCTAGGAGGGCGGTCCCATGGGTCGGTCGAGGTCGAAGCGGGCATCGGGCTGGTGGTTCGAAAGCGGGCGCTTCGCTTCGGTGGCGCCCACCGAAGAACCGCCCAACCGGGGGCGCTTCGGCCGATCTTTGGCCGACTGGCTCGCTGCCGAGCTTCGAACCCGGGGCTGGGAAGTGCGCGAGGTGTTTCCCGAAGACTGGGGTTGGGTCGTGGAGGTTCGCGTGGGTCCGCACCGCCTGGATGTGGGCTGTGGCAACGCGGACGGGTCGGTGACCCGCTGGGCGGTCCGGCCCGAAGCCCGGGGCGGCCTGCTCCAGCGTGTCTTCGCCGGAAGCAAGCCGACCTCCGAGCTGCTGCGCCTCGACGAGGAGATCGGCGATATTTTGCGCTCAGACCCACAGACAACCTGGATCGGCAGGGACCGGCCCGAATGACCGGATGTGATTCCACTGCAGAGACACCGCTATCGCCCACTCAGTGGGCAAAGCTCGATCGTTGTCTCGAAAGGAGCCTCCGGGCGCATGTTGGAGGGCGCCTCGGACGGGGCGTTTCTCAGAGCGGAATCGAGGTCCCGTCGCCGTCGCCGAATCGGTCGGCGGTATGACCCATGTTGCGGAGCATGTTTAGGTGGACATCGGCCAGTTTCACCGGACCGCCCAGATCGATCTGGCGGCCCGGAGTCCACGCTCCGCTGGCTCCGCCGGCCAGGATCACCGGCAGTTGCGCGCTGCCCCGGTGGGAGTTGTGGCTGTTTCCGTCCATCATGCCGCACCCGAACATCACCATGCTGTGGTGAAGAAGGGATTGCCCATCCGGATCGGTCCGATCCTTCATGGCGGTCAGGAAGTTCGACAGCTTTTCGGTCCAAAAGGTCGAGATCGACATGAGGCCGTCCCGAGCTTCGGGATTGTCTCCATGGTGCGAATAGAAGTTGTGGGCCTGTTTCGACAGGCTTCGGCCCTGCGCGTCTCGCCGGAATCCGAATCCACCCCAGGGCATGCCGTAGGTGGCGATTCGGGTCAGGTCGCATTCGAACGCTTTCACAAGGAGCTCCAGGGTCAGGTCGATGTGACGGCGAAAATCGATGCGGTTGGCTGGGTAATCCGCGGCATCGCCCAGTTCGCACTTTCGGGCGGGTCGTCGCCCTGAAGCGTCTTCGGCCTCGGCGATCTTCGATTCCAAATCCCGCACTTCGCTCAAATAACGGTCGAGTCGCAGTCGATCCCGTTGGCCCAAGCGGCGATTCAGACGGGCCACCGCCGGAACCACCGTATCGAGGATGCTTCGGTCCAAAGTGGGGCCCGGCTCGGGGCCATCTTCCATTGCAATGGGCCGGTTCGCGAAGAGCTGGTCGAATATCTGGCGGGGCGTTTCGAACCGCGGCGCGGGGCGGTTCGTATCGGTCCAGGACAGGTGCCGCATCACGTCCGAGTGGTACGAATCGCCACCGCCTCCGTTTTTCACTTGAAGCGAAGAAAGACTGTACGCCTGGTTCCAGGGCAGCCGGGCCGCCACCTGGTCTGCAGATCCCTCGATGGGCTGCGTGAACACGTCGGCGTCGTAGGCGTAGTGGCTCTCCCCGTCTCGGATCCGCCGCGGTCGACCGTTCGGCGGCACGGGCAAGGCTGCCCGGGGGCGGTCGTGCTGGGTGCCGTATCGGTGGTGGGCGCAGGTCAAGAAGGTGCCGACCGAGCGGGCGTGGTCGCCGGGGCCTTCGCCGTGGCTGTCTCCATAGTAGTTGCGGAGGTGCTTCACCACGAGCAGTTCGTTTCGATGGGGACCCAGTGAGTCCTGAAGGAGGGGCGGCAGGTTCAAGGGGCCCGAGCCCCCTTGGGGAATCCAGGTGTCCCGATAGACGCCCAGGTCGAACCAGAAGTAGACCATCCGAGGCGGCATCGCAGCAGGGTTCGCTCGGGCGCGGCGAATCGCCAACGACTCCAAGAAGGGAAGGGCGATGGCCGAGCCACCCAGGCCCCGCAGAAAGTTGCGGCGGTTCAGGGAGGGGTGATTCGAACGAAAGCGGGGCAAGCTCACGGTGACTCCTCCTCGGCTTGAAGCGAAAAGGGCTCGCTCAGTGCGATTTCGGCGATCCACTCGGAGAACGGGGCGTCGGGCGCGAGGGAGGCGGTGATCCGGTCGAGTGTGCAGAGGTCCGACGTTGCGAGACGCCGGCCGACCGCATACTCGAGCATGTTTTTTGCCAGGCAGCGCTCGAAGCTCCCGCTTCGTTCGATCACCTCGACCAATTCTACGGCGCCCGAGAAGCGCTCGCCGCCGGGAAGCTCGCCGCTCGCGTCGACCGGGAAGCCATCGTCGTCGGTCTCGCGGTATCGCCCGATGGCGTCGAAGTTCTCGAGACCGAATCCGATCGGATCCATGACGTCGTGGCACACGGCGCAGCTGGGGTCGCTACGATGGGCCTCGAGGCGCTCTCGAATGGAAGCTCCCTCGATCTCGGGGGTTTCGGTGGGTGCGTCGGGCGGGGCGTCACTGGGGGTCGGCAGGCACATGATGTTCTCCATGACCCACAGACCCCGGTTCACGATGGAGGTATGGTTTGGGTTCGAGGTCATGGTCAGGACGGTGGCCTGGGTGAGAATGCCCCTGCGCTCTGCGGGCAGCGGTACCCGTTGAAATCCGTTCGACAGGGCTTCCATGGGCATTCCGTAGATCTGCTCGGCCAGCGCGGGATTCACCCAGGAGTATTCGGCAGTCAGGATGTCCATCGGACTTTCGTCTCGAGCGATCAGCATCTCGAGAAAGGTATGCGTCTCGGCCCACATGGAAGCTTCGAGGCTGTCGTCGAACTCCACGAAAAGATCCCGGTCGGGCGCGCGCTCGGACTGCCGCATCATGTCCAGATGAAGGTAGGGGTCGAAGAACCCGCCGACCATCGAGCGAGCTCGGGGATCTTGCAGCATGTCGCGCACGACCTGTCGGATCCGCTGTCGGGTTTCGGGAAAGTCTCGGTCGTCGAACCATCCAGCCCGGGCCTGGTCCAGCAGCTCGCCGTCCGGGACCGACCCCCAGATGAACGCCGCCAGCCGGGTGGCGTACTCGGTACCGCTGAGGGGCCGCGGGCCAGTCTTAGGCTCTTCGGTGGCCCCATAGGTGCGGAACAGAAAGTTCGGAGACATCAAGACGGCCCGCACGCCCGTCGACACCGCTTCTTCGAAATCGAGGTCGAGGCTTCGGGCGGTTCGATAGGGATCCATCAGGCTGCCGAGCTCGTCGGACGTGGGTGCGCGACGAAACGCGACGGTTGCGATGCGACCGAGTATCTGTCGGGCGCAAGCCTCGTCTTCGTCCTCCTCACAAGCGAAGAGCGCGTTCCGTGCTGCAGGCGAGGCGCGAACGTCGCGCATGACATCTTCCGAGGCTCTCAGATAGCCTTCCACGTGGGCCGAGGTCAGCTGCTGGGCCGGCGCGTTGTTGTCGAATCGGGTGGCTTTGTTGTCGGAGGGCAGCCGGCGGGCGTAGTCGCCCTGGACGCCGAACAGGTCGGCCACGGCCCGCTCGTACTCGCGGTTGCTCAGCCGGTGGACCGGGACGAACGCGGGCTCCGGCGTGCACGCCTCGGGTTGGTCCCCGGCAGGCGTTGAAGGGTCGGTCTCGGCGCCTGGGTCGGCTCCGGGCGAAGACCGTGCGCCGGTTCGACCGGGCGAGCTCTCGCCCGCCAGATCCTGGGGCGACTCGACCACGCCGGAGCAGGCCACGAAGAGGGTGCCCACTTTCGCCCACACCAGGTGCCGCGGGACCCTGCCCGTCCGACCGAAGGCCTCGCTTCGCGCCATGGCGGGTGGGAGCAGCAAGCAGGGGGCCCGCTCGAGCGCCCAGAGCTTTTGGGCTCTTCAAAGCCCGCACCCGGGGGCAACTGGCCCCAGATCGGAGCGAGAATCCGGGGCTCGCAGACCCCATTGTTGACCCGTGTGCCCCACCCCGGAAAACTTCGCACATGCCGAATCGCGCCAATCTCGAGTCCCGTCTCGAAAAGCTGGAAGCCACCTTGGACCGTCTGGTCGACCTGGTGGAGCGGTCCCAGTCGCCTTTTGCGGGCGCGAACCGGCAAGCCCAGCAGGCCCTCACCGAGATCTACGGCGAGGCCGAAGTCCGCGAGCGCATGGGGGAGCTGGTGCTGCGGCTCGGTGAGCCCGAGACCCTGGAGGCCGTGACCCGGATCGGGGTCATGCTGCCCCAGATCGAATACGCAGTGAACGCGCTGGCGGCGGGCCCCGAGCTCTTGGAGGAAGGGCTCGAGATGGCTCGGGACAAGATGGAGGCCGAAGGATTGGACGCGGCCGATACCCAGCAGCGGCTCGACGCAGCCACCGAAGCGCTGAACGCACTGTCGCGAAAAGAGGCGCTTCAGGCCATGAAGCGACTGGGTGAGTCGTTGCCCCACGTGGCCCCCTTTCTCGACGCGGCGGCCCGGACCGGGCGAGACCTGGCCGAGGTCGAAGGGACCGACGCCCTGACCGACCGCATTTCCGAGTCGTTGCTGCGGATCATCGAGCCCGAGGCCCTGGACGCCCTGACCCGGGTGGCGGCGATGACGCCCCAGCTCGAGTACGCCGTCACCGCCCTGACGGCCGGTCCGGAAGTCCTCGAAGAGGTCATGGAGACCGTGCGGCACGGCGCCGAAAAGAACGGCCGGGATCCCAACGAAATGGCCCGCCTCACCCAGTCGGCCCTGGACGCCTTGTCCAAGCTGTCGGACCCGAAGGTGACCCAGGCGCTGGATCGGCTCGACCCCGCTGCCTTGGTGGAGCTCACCAGCACGGCGAGCGAGCCCGAGACCAAGGAGGCTCTGTTGAAGCTGGTGAAGCTGGCGCCTCAACTGGAGCCGCCCCTGTCTGCGCTGCCGGTTCAGCCCCACACCCTCGAGCTGCTTCGTACGCTGAACGAGTCGGTGGAAAGCGAGCTCACCAGCGAGCCCCGGTCGATCGGGGTGTTCGGCGGTCTTCGCGCTTTGTCCGATCGACGGGTGCAGCGTGCGCTCGGCCTGGCGGTGGCGGTGGCGGAGCGCTTGGGAGAGCGTCTCGAACAGGCTCCGATGCTGCCTACCCGAACGGGAGGCTGAGCGGCTCAAACGAAGGAGTTGCCGATCCAGACCAGCCCGATGGCCATGGAGGCGACGCCGGACGCAGCCAGGCCCGCCGGGATCCACTGGGGCTTTCGCACCATCGAGCCCGCCACCAGTGCAAACACCATCATCGCGGCCACGCCCCCGAGGAGGTAGCTGATGAGATAGGCCAGGGCCGAGGGGCCCGACAGGGCGAGGATCGGCCCGGCCGCCAGCAGGTGACCCACCCCAGCCACGCCGTGCACGAAGCCAAAGCCCAGGGTGGAGTGGTGGTGGCGGTCGTGCCGGCCGATCTCGGCGTGCCGCGCGTCGGATACGGTTGGGTCGCCCAGGTGCACGTGGGGGTGGGCGTGGTCCGAGCCCTCGTGGGCATGGGCATGGGCATGGGTATGGATCACCACCTTTCGGCTGCGGCGCAGGGCCCAAATGCCCAGGCCGACCAAGAGCAGACCGACCAAGACCTCGGCACCGTGGGACACTTCGTGCACCCAGGCAGCGCGGCCGACGGCGAAAAACAAGGCCCCCAGGACCACGACGCCGAGGCCGTGTCCGACTCCCCAGAACAGTCCGACCTGCAGGGAGCGCCGCGGCTTGGACACTGCGAAGGGCAGCACCGCCGCCAGATGGTCCGGACCGGAGACGACGTGCAGCACTCCGGCCACGATGCCCGTGAGGGCTGCGATGGCGGCGTTCACCGAAGGGCGTCCTCGGCGGCGGGCTTTTCGGTCGCTGCGGCCGGTCGTTCGAGCCATCGAAGCCACTCGGTCATGCCCTGGCCGGTGCGGCTCGAGACTTCGAGGATCGCGGCCTCGGGCCGGATGTGGGCAATGTTGTCGATCGCCCGCTGGCGGTCGAAGTCGAGGTGCGGCACCAGGTCGACCTTGGTCACGAGCACCAGATCTGCAACCCGAAACATGTGGGGGTACTTGAGGGGCTTGTCTTCTCCTTCGGTGACCGAAAAGAGCACCACCCGGGCGCTCTCGCCCAAGTCGAACAGGGCGGGACAGACCAGATTGCCCACATTTTCGATGAAGAGGATCGATCCGGGCTCGGGCTTCAGGGAATGAAGGCCTTGCCACACCATGTCGGCTTCGAGGTGGCAGCCCTTGCCCGTGTTGATCTGAAGGGCCCGTGCGCCCGTGGCCCGGATGCGCTCGGCGTCGAAGACCGTTTCTTGGTCGCCCTCGAGCACGGCAGCGGGACGTCGAAGCTGGCCGAGCGTTCGCTCCAAGAGGGTGGTCTTGCCTGCCCCGGGAGAGCTCATGAGGTTCACCGCCGTCACCTCGCGACCGGCGAACCACCCCCGATTTCGCTCGGCCAGGCGATCGTTCTTTTGAAAGATCTGCGCCTCGATCGTTTCGGTGGCTGCCGCGTGCCCGGGCTCGTGTCCGTGTCCGTGCGCGTGCTCGTGCGCGTGTCCGTGCCCGTGCTCATGCCCGTGCCCGTGCCCGTGTCCGTGCGCGTGCGCGTGCGCGTGCGCGTGCCCGTGTCCGTGTCCGTGTCCGTGCGCGTACCCGTGCCCGTGCGCGTACCCGTGCCCGTGCTCGTGTCCGTGCGCGTGCCCGTGTCCGTGCGCGTACCCGTGCCCGTGCGCGTACCCGTGCCCGTGCCCGTGCCCGTGCCCGTGCCCGTGCCCCGGACCGTGTGGGAGGGAGCGGTCGTGCCCCTCCCCGTGATCGTGCCCGGGTTGGTGGGCCCCATCGGGGCCGTGGCTGTGCCGGATGACCGTGCCGTCCGCCAGCACGTGCACGTGCTCCGTTCCTTCACCTTCGATGGTCGTTTGGTTTCCTTCGGAACATCCGCATACGCCGCACATGTCACGACACCTCCATTTCCTTGATCAAAAGCTCTTCCCCCTGCTCGATGCGCAGGCGACCGCGCTTTTCGCACTCGCACACCCCCCGCGGTACGTCGAGGGTCACTTCGGCGCCGCAGGCTTCGCAGGTGGCTCGTCCGTCCACTTCGTCCACGACCAAGATGGAGCCCTCCAGCGGTGTGCCCTCCGTGCAGAGATCGAAACAAAAGCGAACAGCCTGGACCTCGATGCCGGCCAGCTTGCCGACCTGCAACTTGACTTTCGACACACGCCGGCCCTTCGCGCGATCCGACACGATGGCCACGATGTTTCGGGTGACCGACAGCTCGTGCATCAGCAGATCCTCGGCAGGGGCTCGCCCACCAGCATGTCGAGGATACGCTCTCCCCCGAAGCCGGTGTCGATGGTGACGACCCCTGCGGGCTCCGGGCGGCACCGAGCCACCACCACCGCGTCGGCGCCCATCGGGTGGCCCCGCAGGGCGGCCAGGGCGGCGTCCGCCGAGTCCGAGGGGACCGCAGCCACCAGCCGGCCCTCGTTGGCCAGGTGGACCGGGTCCAGGCCCAACAGCTCGCAGAAGCCGGATACCTCCGGTCGGACCGGGATGGTCTGGGCGTCCACCACCATGCCCACCTCGGAAGCCAGGGCGATTTCGTTGAGGACCGCTGCCAGACCTCCCCGGGTCACGTCCCGCATGGCGTGAACCGGGGCCGCGTCCAGGAGTGTGCGAACCAGGTCGTTCAGGGGAGCCGTGTCGCTCGGAATGTCCGTGTCCAGGTCGAGCTCGCCCCGGGCCACCAGGATGGCCGCGCCGTGGTCGCCCAGCCGTCCGCTGACGATCAACACGTCGTCGGGCTGGACCGAGCGGGACGAGAGCTTCACGCCGCTGGGCACGACGCCGATCCCGGACGTGTTGATGAACATGCGGTCCGCCTTGCCGCGGGGGACGACCTTGGTATCGCCGGTCACGATCCGGACCCCGGCTTCTCGCGCGGCGGTCCCCATGCTGCGCAAGATGCGCCGCAGGGTGTCGATTTCGAGCCCTTCTTCCAAGACGAGTCCACAGGAAAGAAAGACCGGTTCGGCCCCACCAACCGCTAGATCGTTGACGGTTCCGTTGACCGCGAGCCGCCCGATGTCCCCGCCCGGGAACTCCAGTGGGGTGACCACGAAGCTATCCGTGGTGAAGGCGACCCGATCACCGCGAGCGCCAAGCTCCGAGATGGAAGCGAAGGCCTGGTCTTCGTCGATTTCGGGCTCCCCGAGCTCGCGGACAACCAGGTCCTCGATCAGGTCCCGCATGGCCTTGCCGCCGCCGCCATGGGCTTGTACGACCACGTTCTCGCGGACCCGTCCCGACCGCCGCCGATGCTTTTCGATCCTCTGAAACAGCGGGTGGCGCTCGGGGGAGTCCAAGGCTCAGGCTCCGGAGGTGGCCAATACGGGCAGTGTACTCAGCCGACCATAGTTATAGTACGCGGCGCAGGCGCCTTCCGAGGACACCATGCAAGCGCCGATCGGGGTCTCGGGCGTGCACGCGGTTCCGAACACCTTGCACTCCCACGGCTTGATCGTTCCCTTCAGGACATCGCCGCACTGACAGGCTTTCGGGTCTTCCACCGCCAGGGCCGGCACCAGGAATCTTCTTTCGGCGTCCAGGTGTGCAAAGCGGTCACGAAGGCGCAGTCCGGATTCTTCGATGGATCCCAGTCCGCGCCATTCGAAGTGTTCGCGCAGTTCGAACACCTCGGCCATGGCCCCTTGGGCCGTGGCGTTGCCGTCGTGGGCCACGAGTCGGCGGTACTGGTTTTCCACGCGAGCCTCACCGGCCTGCATTTGCTCCAGGAGCATCACGATGGACTGCAGCACGTCGAGAGGTTCGAAGCCGCTGACCACGAACGGCTTTTGATAGGTGTCCGCAATGAATCGATAAGGCTCAGTGCCGATCACCATGGTCACGTGGCCCGGCCCCACGAACCCGTCGATCGAAAGATCGGGAGCGTCCAGGATGGCGCGAATGGTGGGCACGATGGTGATGTGGTTCGAAAATACGAAGAAGTTGGTGACGCCCTCGGCTTCGGCCTGAAGCAAGGTGAGCGCCGTGGACGGTACGGTGGTCTCGAACCCGAGCCCAAAGAACACCACGTCTCGGTCGGGGTTCGACTTGGCCAGCGCCAGGGCATCCGTGGGCGAATATACGGTGCGAATGTCGGCGCCTTCGGCCTTGGCCTGCAGCAGGCTCTTTTGGGAGCCAGGCACCCGTATCGCGTCGCCGTAGGTCGCGAAGATCACCCCGGGCTGCTCGGCCAAGAACACCGCGTCGTCTACTCGACCGACCGGCAAAACGCACACCGGACAGCCGGGTCCGTGGACCAACTCGATGGCGTCGGGGAGCATCTCCTCGAGTCCGAATTTGAAGATCGAGTGGGTGTGCCCGCCGCACACCTCCATGATCTTGATCGGATCCGCCGCCGTCCGGCCCAAGGCTGCGACTTGCTCTCGGATGCGGGCGACCAACTTCTTGCCGGCTGCCGGGTTTCGAAACTCATCTACGTATTTCATGACGCTGCTCCCGTGCCGGCCTCGGCTCCGGACCGGCGCATCGCTTCGAGTTCCTCTTGCACCTCGCCCATTTCGGCCAACAGCTCCAAGGTTCGTTGGGCCTCTCGAGGATCGATCCGGCTCATGGCGAAGCCCACGTGGACCAAGACCCACTCGCCCACCAACTCCGAGGGCGCCTGTCCTTGGAGCACGCAGGCGAGGTTCGTCACGCGGCGCACGCCTCCCACGTCCACCACACCGAGCTTTTTCGCTTCATCTTCGATCGAAACGATCCGTCCTGGAATGCCGAGACACATGTTTACACCTTTTGGCTTTGGGCAGCCGCCACGGCGGCCTGACCCAGCGACAGTCCGCCGTCGTGGGCGGGGAATTGGACCGGGGTCCACACTCGGAGCCCGGTTGCCTCGAGCCCGATTCGGACGAGGCGGGTGAGGATTTGGTTCACGAAGCAGCCCCCGGCCAGGGCGACGCAGTCGAAGGCCCCTTGTTCCTGGTGGTGGAGCTTCACGGCCATGCGCACCAGGGCTTCGCCCAGGGCTACGTGAAAGCGGGCGGCGATCCGGCCGGGCTCCGTCCCGAGATGCAGGTCTCCCAATATGGCCCGCCACATGCCCAAAGGCTCCAAGTAAGGCAGCCGCTCGCCGTCCTGGAGCAGCGGAAAGCCGATGGGGTAGCGCTCTTCCTGCAGGGCTTCTTCGAGGAAGGGCTCCGCCGCGGCTTCCAACTCCATGGCGGCTTGTCCCTCGAAGTCGAGTTGCGACCCGCGCAGGCCGACCGCCGCCGCCACCGCGTCGAACAGGCGGCCGCAGGAACTGGCTGGGGGCGCGTGCTCGGAGCTGGCCAGCATGGAGTCGTAGGTCGCCTTCGGTCCATTCGAGAGCGCGCGCACCACCTCGAGGTCCCCAAAGTTCGTTTCGAGCTCTCCCCAACTCTGCTCGGCGCGGAGATGAGCCAGCAGATTGCGCCAAGGCTCGCGGGCCGCCGCATCTCCTCCCAAAAGAGCCACCGGCTTGAACGTGGCGAGTCGCACGAAGCGGTCGTAGCGGCAAAGAAGGAACTCGCCTCCCCACAGGGCGCGCCCTGGACCCATGCCCAGCCCGTCGAGGGCGATTCCGAGGACCGGCCGACCGCCGGCTGGATGCCCGTGCTCCACCATGACGGCCGCCACGTGGGCGTGGTGATGCTGCACCTCCACCACCGGAACGCCCTGGCCGTCGGCCCATTGGCGAGCCAACTGGGTCGAGCGATACTCCGGGTGCATGTCCACGGCGACTGCAGCGGCCTCGTGCTGGTGAAGCTCGCGCATGAAAGCCAGGGCTTGTCCCCACGCGTCCACCGACAGCGGGTGGTCCAGGTCGCCGAGATGGGTCGAGGTGTGCAACCCTGTCCGATCGGTCAGGGTGAAAGTCGCTTTCATGTGGCTGCCCGCCGCCCAGATCGGGGGCGCGCCTTCCAAGCCGCGGGGCCACGGGAGCGACCCGGGGCACAAGCCCCGGGCTCGCCGCAGCGTCTCGACCCGGTCGTCCGACACTCGGACCAATGAGTCGTCGGAGCGACTTCGGATCGGCCGGTCGTGGTCCAAGAACCAGTCCGCCAAGCCACTCAAGTGAGCGGCCGCCTCAGTGGCCTCGATGCAGGGCGGCGCCTCGCTGGGGTTGCCGCTGGTGCAGACGATGGGGGTCGAGACCCGTCGAAGCATCAGATGGTGCACGGGCGTGCTCGGCAGCATGAAGCCGAGCCGACGCTGGTTTGGGGCGACCGTCCCGAGGAGTTGTTCGCCCTTCGGGTTCGGTTTCAGGAGCACGATGGGGGCTGCAGCCGAGGTCAGCTGCTCTGCTTCGGCGTCGCTCACTCGGGCGTAGGCCCGGACCACGTCGAGGTCGCGCGCCATCATGGCGAATGGTTTGTCGCCGCGACCCTTCCGCCGGCGGAGCTCGTGAACGGTCTCGGGGGTCGTGGCGTCGCAGCATAGGTGGTACCCGCCGATGCCCTTCACCGCCACGATCTCTTGGTGCTTGAGCAGCGTCGCCACCGCGTCCACCGCGTCGAGCATGGTGTAGCGCTCCAGGCTGAACGAGCGACCGTCGGCGCGGCGGAGCACTGCGCGGGGGCCACAGCGATGGCAGGCCATGGCTTGGGCGTGGTAGCGCCGGTCCGTCTCGTCGTCGTACTCGGCAAGGCAAGCTTCGCACAGGTCGAAGCTGGCCATGGTCGTATGATTTCGGTCGAATGGAACGCCAAAAGCAATGGTGTACCGCGGACCGCATCGAGTGCAGGTGGCGAACGGATAGCGAAAGCGACGCGCCATCGGATCGAACACCTCTTCCAGACACGCAGGGCAGGTTGCAGCGTCCGGGGGCACCTGGGTGCGCGCGCCGGTCGGCTCGGGGCTCGACTCGATCCGAAAGTCCGGTCCTCCGTCGAAGTCCTCGCGGGGCGTGCGGTCGACCGAAGTGATCCGGGCCAAAGGCGGCAACTCGCGGAGCAACTCGTCGAGAAAATCCGAGCATTCGGACGGATCCCGCGTGCTGACCGCGACCAAGACCCCGTCCGAGTCGTTTCGCACGAAACCGCGAAGACCCCGGCGTCGAGCCAGGCGAGCGACGGTCGGGCGAAAACCGACGCCTTGCACCACACCGCGAATCCGAATCTCTTCCCCTGGCATCCCCGTCATCCTCCGACCACGCGCCAAAGCAGCACCCGGTGGTTGCCGGTGTCGGCAACCACCGCCAGATCCTGAGTGATCTGAAGCCCATAGGGCCAGCACAAGCTGTCCCGTTCCGGAAGCCGATTTCGATTGTCCCCCTTGGCGCCGAAGTGGGGCTGACCGGTCAGATCGGTCGGAATCCAGGGGTTCGGGGTGCCCGCCTGACAGGGGCGATAACCGACCAAGCGGGAGTTTGCGGTGTCGGCCACCAGTAGGCGCCCCCGTGCATCCGAAGCCACGGCGTAGGGCATGTTGAGGGCATCGGCCGTCGGCCAGTAGCGGCCTCGGTTGTGGTCCACGCCCTCGAAATCGGCCTGGCCGAGGACGCAGTCCGCAGGAACCGAAAAGTTCCGGGGGAAGTCGTTCCAGACCAGGATCCGGTTGTTTCCGGCGTCGGCCACCGCCAGACCCCGATCACCCACCCGAGTCAGGTCGTGGGGCCACCTCAGGCTGTGTCTGTCGGCCTGCTGCCCACCGTTGTCGCTTCGGGAGTGCAGGTCGGATTGGCCGATGCACCAATCGGCAGGCTGCCCGTTTTCGGTGGGCAGACAGCGCCACACCAGCACCCGTCGGTTTCCGGTGTCCGCGACCCAGAGGCTGTCGCCGAGGGTCAGCACCTGAAACGGCCAATGCATGGAGCCGGGGTCGGCTTCGTTTCGGCCGCGGTTGGGAGCTTGGCCTCGGAAGTCGGTCTGTCCGAGCACCAGGTCGGCGGGCTGGCCGGAGCGCTCGGGGAACCGATGCCATATCAAGACCCGGTTGTTCCAACCGTCAGCCACGGCCAGGCCAGGACCGATGGGACATACGCCAACCGGAACGTTCAAGGTCTCGGGTGTCGGCTCGTCCCGACCAGCATTGCGACCCTCCGTCTGAAAGTCGGGTTGACCGAGCACCAGGTCTGCGGGACTTCCGTCGTGCTCCGGCAGACTTTGGTGGATCACGAGCCGGTGATGGCCCGTGTCGGCGATGACCAGGGGGCCCTCGGGACCGAATGCCCGAGCGCTTCGGGGCCCGAACAAAGACGCAGGTTCCGGTCTGATCTCCGGTCGGATCGGATCGGTGCCGCCGAGGACGACTTCGGGGCCGGCCGGGTCCAGCGCCGGCTCCGGCTCCGGCTCGGGGACGGCGGCGGTCAAGGGAGCACCTGCACCCAGACCCGACCTTCTCGGACCTGGGTCGGATAGCTCGGCAGCTGCACCTGCGGTGCGGTCAGGCACTCGCCGGATTCCAGCAAGAACTGAAATCCGTGGAAGGGGCAGGTCAGCACCCCGTCATGCACTTCGCCGTCGTCCAGGGGCATGCCCAAGTGGGCGCAGGCGTTTTGATAGGCCCGCGGCTTTCCTCGGGCTCGGGTCAGCAAGACCGAAGCGGAGTCGAGCTCCACGACCCGGAGCGTCCCCTCGGCGAGCTCGTCGGCGGACGCCACGTCGTGCCAGTGCTTGGCGTCGAACGGGCTGTGGGTAACCCCCGGAAGCTGAACCAACGCATCGCCGCGGGTGCCCGCCACGACCTTGACCCGCTCCACCGAAGGGAGCGCCTCCTTGATCGCGGTTTCGATGCCCTGGCGGACCGTCACGTCGGAGTGGGCGCAGCCGTCGCAGCTTCCTTCCAGGCGAATCCGAACCTCTTCGGGCGAAACCACCGATTCGAGCTGAACGTTTCCTCCGTGGCTCGCGAGCATCGGACGGACCGACTCCAGCGCGGCCTCGACCTTCTCTTCCGGAGAGGCCTGAGGGGGTTTCAAGAGGCCGTGGTAGGTCAAAACGTTCCGAACCCAGGGATCTTCGACGGCCTTCTTCAAGGCGTCCAGACCTCCGGGTTCGTCTCGGATCGTGCGGATCATGCTGCGCATGGCGCCGACCATGATCTCCTCGACGGTGGACCGAACCGCCATGACCGCTGCCTTCTGTTCGGCCGGCCATTCCTCGGCGATTTGCTCGAGACGGTCGAGCTCTCGGGCCAGTCGTTCGAATTCCGTGCTGGGATCGTCGATCGCCGCGCTCACGATACCTCCTGGGTGGACGTCGCTTCGGCCAGAAGGCTGTCCCGAAGGGCTTCGACGGTCTGCGCTCGGTCCAGGACGCCGTGCTGCTCGAAGAGCTGGCCGGCTTCCGACAGGAGCTTCACCGCTCCTCGAAGGTTCTCGGGGTTGCCTGCATCCGGTCGATTCGGGTCGTCCGGCAAGTTCATCAGTGCGTTGGCTTTATTCGAGATGGTGTTCGCGTACTCGAGCGGAGTGTCGTACGGCGTTCGCACCTTCAGCGCTTCGTCGTACGCCTCGATGGCCCGCTGCAGGTTTTCGTAGGGGTGGTTTCCGCGCGTAGCCTGCAGGGCGTTGCCGAGGTTGTTTTGCAGCATCGCGTACTCCGAAGGATCGTCGATCAGCGACACGACCTTCAAAGCCTCTTGAAAGGACTGCACGGCCAACGCCTCGCGCATCACGTCCTTTTCGGGCGACAGCTTCATGGACAAATATGCCGTAGCCAGATTGTTGTGGATGACCGCGAACTCGCGCGGGTGGGTTTCCCGGCGAAAGGTCCGCAGGGCTCGGTGGTAGCACTGAACGGCCTTTTCGAGGGGCGCTTTGCCCGCTCCGGCCAGGGCCTGAAAGACGAGACCGAGGGTCATCTCGCCTTCGGCGGCTTCCTCCGCATCGCCCGCTTCCGCGAGGATCTTCAGGGCGTCGGTCAATGCCTCCTTCGCCTGTTCCAGATGGGCGGTGTCGGTTCCGGGCATCCGCCGAAGGGCAGCGCCGCGTCCGGCCAGCGCCCGGGCCCGGGCCAGGGGCAGGGCTTCGGCCTGGACGATGGCCTCATCGTACAGAGCCAAGGCGTCGTACAGGTCCTGGGGGTTGCGAGGCTTCTTCTGCAGGTCGAAGGCCAGCTCCACCAGTGCCTCGGCCTTTTCGACCTGAGGACGGTTGGAACCCCGAATCTCGTCCAGTGTGGCCCGTACGTGTGCGCTCTCGTTCATCTCGTCACCGCCTGTGTTTCAGCTTCGTCGAGAAGGAGGCCGCCGAGCTCGGGCTCCCATACGACGCGAACGCTTCGCTCGCTGGAGTCGATCCCGTGGTTTCGAAAGAACTCGGCCGCATGGATCACCCGGTCCCCGCGCCGGTTGCGTTGCTTGACCAAAAGGCCCCCGGCTACCTCGTCCACGGGGATGAGGCACAACTGGCCCTCGCGTTCCATCAAAAGGACCCCACCCCGACCGTCGAAGAAGCGATCGTACACCTCCAGTGGGATCCGGATGGAACCGTGCACGATCTCGACGAGTGGGGGGCGGGTCCGGTCGGCATCCCCTTTCGTGCGGCCGGACTCGCCGGTCGTAAACGAAAGCGGACCCCCTTCCGCACCGGCCTCGGGCCCCGGCGCGTCGTGCCGGCGGACTGCGTGGGACGCCGCCATTTGCAGGGCTCGCCGATAGACCTCGTCCGCCGCTCGCGACACGGGTTCGGTCAGTTGCAGCCCGTAACCGACCGACTGGGCTTCGACGAGGATCACGGTCACCTCGTCCGGGAAGCTATCGCGAAAGATCTTCTTTCCGGCAGACAGAGCATGATCCCACCGAAAATCGTGCAGCGAAAATGACGGTTCGTGTTCCGATGCCAGCTCGGAGCCCGGGGCCTCGAAGACCGATCCGGGTTCCGCGCCCGACTGGCACGCGTCCAAGATCAACAGGGCCGAGCTTCCACGGGCCTGAAACATGACGTCGACCCCGGCGGTGCCGCAGTCGAACACCCGCACCCCGGGGACCGGATGTCGCCGCAGCCGCTCCGCGAGGCGCTGGGCCACCACGACGCCCACCCCGTCATCGCTGCGATTGAGATTTCCGCACCCGATGATCGTCAGCATGCCGCTCCGCGTTCTTCGTCAAGCGGTCCGGAACTTGGCCAGCTGCTTGCCGGTCTTCTTGTCGTACGCGTGAACCGTGCACACCAGACAGGAGTCAAAGGATCGAGCCACGTGGCCCACCTCGACCGGATCTTCCTTGTTCGCGATGGGCGTGCCGAGCAACGCCTCTTCGATCGGGCCTCGACGCTCCTTGTCGTCCCGGGGGCCCACGTTCCAGGTGGTCGGCGCAACGATCTGGTAGTTCTTGATCTTGCCCCCTTCGATGTCGATCCAGTGGGCCAGCGCCCCTCGAATGGCCTCGGTGGCCCCCCAACCCCGGCCGTCCTTGGGCTTGGGCTTTTCGTAGAAGGGCTCGTCGAGACGAAACTCGCGCAAGCATCGCTCCGCCTGCCGGTAGAGTTTCACCGTCTCGTGCATCCGGGCGATCTGCCGCAGGTGCAGGCTCGGTCCACCCAGGTGACGGAACATGTCGACAATGAAGGGGTCGTGGTGCTGCCAGGGCTGACCGTGGGTTCCGCCCGCGACCATCTGCCGCGCGAAGGGGCCGGCTTCGCAGCGGCCCAGCTCCACGTCGCTGACGGCTGTGCACCAGGAGTAGTCTCCCTCGAAGTTCGTGTCGTTGTTGGGGACCGCCTTCGTTTCCCGGTCGTACGGGTGCACCGAGGGGCCTTTTTCGTCGTACCAGGCGTGCGCCATGTTTTCGCGCAAACGCTGCTGCTCCATGGTGATCCACTCGTCGGAATGCGCGTCGTAGATCCCACTTTTCATGATCACCGCGCCGTTTCGGCCTTCGATGGTGGGGTACTGATACTTGTCCTCGTGCGGGAGGTAGCCCCAAGTGATGTAGCGACCCAACCCACCGCCGTACCGGTCGAGGCCGTAGTCGTTTCCGGCTTTGTAGTAGAACGCCAGGTCCGAGTTGGCGTGCTCGGGCTTTTCGTCCATCCACGCCATGAAATCGTCGTAGCTCTGGATCTCTTCGTACCGCTCCAGGGAGCAGCCGAGCCAGCAGGGCTCCAGCCAGTTGCGCCGGTAGTATTCAAGGATCGACCAGGCCCGAGTGATGTCGGTGAGGGTGGGCGCGCACATCACGCCGCCCGGAACCATGTACGAGGAATGGGGCCACTGGCCGCCGAGAAGTGCGTAGATCTCGACCGGCTTGCCGGAGATCGTCACACCGAGCTCGTAAGACGTTCCCGTGAATGGAGCGAGCCTCTTCACGGCCTCTTCGTAATACTGCGACTTCTTGTACTTCTCGTTCACCATGTCGATGGCGTAGAGGCCGTAGAAGTATCGCGGTTGGGACTGAAGGCTTTCGGTGATCTGGCCCAGGTTTCGGGCGATGATGGCGTTTCGCGGAACATGGGCTTCGTACGCCGTATCCAGCGCCCATGCCGAGCAGGTGAGGTGGGATGCGCCGCAGATGCCGCAGGCTCGTGGAGTGACCACCAGCCCCGCCTGCGGGTCTTTTCCGCGCAGGATCATCTCGAACCCGCGGAACATCTCGGCTTGGGTCCAGGCGTCGACCACTTCGCCGTTGTCGATGGCGACGCGGATGTCCAGGTCGCCTTCGACCCGGCCAACCGGGGAAATGTCCAAAACTTCGGTGCTTGCCGTTGCCATGATTGTCGTTTCCTCTTCGCTCGTTTCAGACGACGAACATGTCGTCTTTGGCCCACTGTGGAGCGTTCGCCTTTCCGGCTCCGACCATCGTGAGATAGGAACGCTTGGTCATCCCTTCGGGTACTTCGTTGGGCAATCCCAGGGTCGTGGGCGTGGCGAACACCGTTCCCGGCATCAGGTCGTTGTGGGGGAACTCTGGTTCGGTGCAGCCGATGCACGGCATGCCCGCTCGGGTCTTGGACGACTGCCGATTCCACAGGATCCGGTTGCAGGGCGACCGAGTGAAGGGCCCTCGGCACCCGAGGTCGTAGAAAAGGCAGCCTTTGCGCTGACCGAACTCCGTCGCGGACACCTTGTACGCGAAGTGCATGTTCCGCGTACATCCGGTCTGGGTGAAGCTGGTGAAGAAGGTTTTCGGGCGGTGGAACTCGTCGAGTCCCACCTCGGCGCCGCGGCCGGTGGCGAGAGCGACGATGATCTGGGTGATCCAGTCCGGGTGCGCCGGGCAGCCGGGGACGTTGACCACGGGCAGCCCCGATTTCGACCGAAAGTCCGAGCCGAGGAAGCCGCCCGCCGACTTTTTGTGAAACTGCATGCCGGTGGATTCGGAGGGGTTCGGGGGCACGGCCGGGATGCCGCCGTAGGTGGCGCAATCGCCGATGGCCACCACGTACTGCGCGGCGTGCGAAAGGTCCCGGACCCAGTCCATCATCGGTCGACCGGCGAACCGGTTCCAATGGCCCGTTCCGTTGGGGGCTTGGATGACCGTCCCTTCGAAGATGAACACGTCCAGCGGCACCTTCCCGCTGGCGCAGTCGGCCGCCAGGTTTTGGACGTCCTGGCCGAGCTCCATGCCCAGCGAGGGGTGCCAAAGCAGGTTGACCCCAAAGTCCGTGACGAGGTCCACCGCGCTCGGCTCTTCGGCGTTTAGAAAGGACATGGTGTTCCCGGAACAGGCGCCGCCCTGCAACCAAAGTACGTTCGTCATGTGCGCGCTCCCTCGCCCGACACTGGGCTGCTGAAAATCACCCGGAAAAGTTACCGATGCCGGAGGCGGTTGAACAGGATAAGATTCAATGAATTTCGCGGGAAAGGAAGCTTGCGCAGCGTGTCAACGAGATGGGCGAAGTTGTGGCCGAAAGCCGACTGCGGTGAACGGAATCTGCGATGCCCGATGACGAGTTGAGCCGATTGCTCCGGGGTGAAACGACCGAAAGCTCCGAAGACGCGAGTTCCGAGGTTTCGCACCCGCGAGACTTGGGGCTGTCGAAACTGGCTCGAGCCCTCTCCAAGCGGCCCTCGATGCTGTTCGGCAAGTGGTGCAGCCGCTGCCGAGGTATCTGGTACGGGCTCCCGCTCGAGTCCGAGTGCCCCGTGTGTGGCAACCGCCACGGCTGAGCGATCCCGCCTTGGGGTGCATCCGGCGCCGCAGTCTGCGTCGAAGGCTCGGGCATGATGCGCACGCTCCTGGTCGTCGGCGCGGTCGTCGTGGTTGCCCTGGCCGCGTTCGCCCTTTGGTTCGGGTCGATACGGAACGTACAAACGCCCTCTTACACCGTCCTGCAGAAAAGCGGTGCGTTCGAGCTTCGAGGGTATCCGGAGATGGTGGTGGCCGAAGTCGAGCGAGATGGCGACCGCGCGCAAGCCGTCCGGCGGGGCTTTTCTCCCTTGGCCCGCTACATCTTCGCCGAGGACCGACGAGGCGAGAAGATCGCCATGACCGCGCCCGTGACCCAGCAGCGCGTAAACGACCCGAACGCGAACGCACGCTGGCAAGTGCGTTTCGTCATGCCTGCCCAGTACGAGCAAGGGGAATTGCCGGAGCCCACGAGCGAAGACGTCCGCTTGCGGTCCGTCGCCGCCCGAAAGATGGCTGCTATTCGTTTCAATGGCAGTCCGACGGACTCGCTGATGGAAGAAAAGCGCGCTGAATTGCTCGAGTGGATGAACGACAACGACCTCGAGCCGGTCGGACCGCCAATCCACGCGTACTACGATCCGCCGTTCATGCCGGGCTTTCTGCGCCGAAACGAGGTCCTGTTCGAGGCCTCGGCCGACGGTTCGGACTCGGCGGTGTCGAGCGCCTCTGGCCCCTTCCGACAGCGAATCGGGCGCGTTCCTCGATAGAAGCTTCTACTCGAAGGAAGGAAGCAGCGGAGCTTCTCGGCGAAGAGGCGGGTGT
>DAPKRQ010000265.1:0-30910 GCA_031800475.1 Myxococcales bacterium LLY-WYZ-16_1 | reverse complement strand
GGTCCCGCCCACCCGGCGCTTGGTGTCGCAAGGATGGACCCGCTTCGGGGTCCGGTGAAAGACCTGCGCGGACTCGAGCCCTTGCACGAAGTCGAACGCAAGCTTGGCCGGTGCCGGCAGGTCGAAGCGGAGGACATGGATGCCCCCGTCGAAGCGCTCGTGCAGCGCGAGCCGGGCGTCGGTTCGCTTCCAGTCCGACAAGGCATCTCGGTGGGCTCCGAACAGGGCGAACACCCAGGCCCGGCGGGCCAGCTCCAGGTCCTCCCGCAAGGGCGCCGGCACTGCCCGCACGTCCAGGTCTCCCAGGCCTTCCCGAGCACGGGTCGCCCAGTGCGGCAGCAAGAAGATCACGTCGCCGGAGGCCGCGTCGCGGCGAATCCGGTCGATGGCCGGCCCGAACTGGGCGGGCGACGGCCCCCGATCCTGCACGACGAACCAGCCCGTGCCGAACAGACCGAGAGCGAGACCGGCCCACGCACCCACCTCGGCCCAGCGCACGGAGCCGGAGGAAGCGCGGCCCGCAGCCCGGCAGTCAAGCGGTCAGCGCCGCGCCCACAACCGGGATGGCTTCGGCACGCTGTCCACCCCGGACGGCGAAGGGGGCCGCACCGACAAAAACCCCTCCCGGTCGATGGCCTTGCCTTCCAGATAGGCCAGGAAGGGGCGTTGGGCACCCAGCTGGGGGTAGCGGGCGGCCTTGCGTCCGGTCTGGACCGCCCGAGCGCCCATGTCCCGCAGCCCTTCCAGCCGCGGCATCAAGGGTTCGTAGGCGATGCCGTCGTCCCGGACGTGCAGGATCCGGGCGGCGTGGGGAAAAGACACCGGGGCTGCAGTCATCAGCTGGTGAAAGCCGGTCTCCGGAGGGCGACCCACCGACTGAACCCGGCACGCGTGGTGGTGGCCACACAGGTACGCTCGGACCTTGGCAGATCCGGTCAACACCCGACGGACGGCGTCGTGGTTGGCCACCAGGTACTCCTCGTCCCACACCGCCAAGCGGTGCGGCGACCAGGGACGGACGATCGGATGGTGACCGAGCACGACCACATGGGGCTCGGGGGCCTGACGGATCTCTTTGGCCAAGAACTTCAGGGTGCCCTTCGACACCCACCCTCCCGGCCGTCCGACCCGCACCGTGTCGAGGCCGATGACCCGCACCGAGCCGAAGCTTTCGGACCAATCGGTCTGGCCCGGGCGCGGACCATGTCCGGAGACCGCCCACACGAAGCGGTCCTTGGTCATGATGCCCTCCCGGGGCGCTTCGTGGTTGCCCGGAATCACCCGCCAGGTGTCCAACCGCGATGCCAGGTCCATGAACGCTTCCAGGTCCGCTTCGCCATGGCCGCGGTTGTCGATGTTGTCGCCGCCGAACAGCACCAGGTCCGCCCGTTCGCGGCACTGCTCCACCAAGTCCTCGAAGATGGCCAGACTCAGGTGCTTCAGGGTTGCGTTCGCCTTCCCAAAAGGGGCCACGTGCGCATCGGTGATGTGGGCGATGGAAAAGCTGTCGGTCCGGTTGCCCATGGCGTGGCCCCTCCGCGTCGGGGAAGGATCCCAAACTAGCGAATCTCGCCCCCGCCTGAACAGACCCCTTGCCGGGTTTTTTCGTGTGGGTGTCACGCGCAGGGGTCGAAGTGTTCGCAGCGGAGGGCGGGCAAAGTCATGCTGAAGCGGCACGGAGCCCGGATCCGAGACCCGATCCACGGAAGCCTGGGGTTCGATGCCGACGAGCTGGCGTTGGTAGACCACCGGGCCTACCAGCGGCTGCGGCTGATCAAGCAGTTGGGCCTGGCCGACCTCGCCTTCCCCGGCGCCACACACACCCGCTTCGCCCATGGGCTGGGGGTGACCCACGTGGCGGCCCGCATGTTCGACGGGGTCACCCGAGACTACGAGCTCACCGCCGGCGAGCGGCAGCGCTTGCGCACCACCCTCCGCCTGGCCGCCCTGTTTCATGATCTGGGTCACGCACCCCTGAGCCATACCACCGAGCGCTTCATGCCTCCGGTGCGGCAGCTGGAGCTGGGCCCATGGATGTCCGGCTCTCGGGACCGGCGGGCCGGCCACGAGGACTACACACTGAAGATCCTGGTCGACTCCGACCTGACCGAGCTGTTTCGCCGGCGGTTTCGCGATCGGGGGGTGGAGCCGGAGCACGTCTGCGCGCTGCTCGCGAACCGCCTGCCCGAGGGCATGGCCAATCCGTTCCACATCGGGGGCCGAAACTGGCTGCCCCTGCTCCACCAGTGCGTGAGCTCCGAGGTCGACGCGGACCGGATGGACTACCTACTTCGGGATTCGTACTTCGCCGGGGTACCGTACGGCCGGTACGACAGCGACTGGCTGATCGAGAATCTGACCACGGTGGAGCGCGGCGTCGACCTGCACCTGGGCCTGCATGCGAAGGCGAGCTTCGGGTTCGAGGACTATTTGTTGTCGCGATACCACATGTTCATGAGCGTCTACTTCCACCACGTACCGATCGGGTACGAGTTGATGCTCACTCGATTTTTCGCCGAGTCTGCCCACGAACTGCGCTTTCCGGCGAACATCGAGCAATACTTCGACTGCGATGACATGTTCCTTCAGATTCGCCTCAAGCGATCGGACAACCCGTGGGCCCGCCGCATCATCGAGCGGCGCGGCTATCGAATGCTGGCCGAGGAAAAGGGGCTGTCTCAAGACGGAACGGACGCGGAGCTCGGCGGAGATCTGGAGCTTTTGCACCAACGGCTCGAAGAGGCCCAGGTTCCGGCGATCCTGCACACGGTCCAGGGTCGACTCTCGAAGTACTTCTCATTCGGAGCCAGTCGCCCGCCGGGTGCCAGCGAGCCCGATCTGTACTTCGTCGAAGAAAACGGACGAACTTTCACCATCGACAACTACTCTCCGCTCTACCGCCGTTACGCCGGAGCCGCGGTCTTGAAGCGCGTCTACGTCGATCCCGACGCGTCGGATCGGGCCGAGCGGGTGCTCAATTTGACGCTGGGCGGCAGACGACAACGGTGAAGCCAAGACGAACTCCCCTCAAGGGGCTCCTACGCCTACCGACTGTGAAGAGGCATGAAAGGTACCATCGCTCGTTGTCTTCAAGACGTGGTCGTCAAAGTCGCAGGTGAGTCTGTCTGGAAAGAAGTCCTCACCGACAACGGCTGGCGACCCACCCAGATCTTCACCCCCGGAGCCGACCTTCCCGACGAGAAAGTGATGGCGCTCATCACGACCGTATGCGAAAAGCTCAATTTGACGATCGAGCAGGCCGCCAACGCCTTCGGCGAGCACTGGGTGACCGTGTACGCCCCCGAGGTCTACCCGTCGCTCACCAAGAACCTGAGCTCGGTGCGCGAATACCTCGAATCCATGAACGGAACCCACGAGCGCGTGACCCGCACCATTGCGAATGCCCACCCGCCGCGGTTCGAGTTCGAGTGGGAATCGGACCAGGTCCTCAACATGCGGTACGTGAGCACGCGAAACATGGTCGAGGTGTGCGCCGGACTGGTCCGAGGTCTCGGCAAGATGTTTGGCGAGTCGCTGACCGTGCAGGTGCTGGGCCGGGACCGGATCCGCGTCGAATGGGCGGAGGCCGAAAAGAAGGTCGCGGTCTGAACCGCGAACGAAGTCGCGGTCCGACTCGACTCCTGCAAAGCCCACCGGGCCACGGCTTGCTTCCGCCTTCGCTTCACGCCACGGGGCGGGCTTGCAGCTGACCGTCTACACCCACCCGCTCTACACCGACGCCATCTCGACCGACGCGCGCTTTCCTCGGCTTCGCTACCGGAAGGTGGCCGAAGCCCTGGCCCACACACCGCAAGTCCGGGTCGCCCCCTCTCCGCTGGCGAGACGGGGCGACCTGACCCCCGTGCACGGGCCGGGTTTCGTGGATGACTTCTTGTCCGGTCGGCTGTCGGAGGCCGAGCGGCGGCGGATCGGCCTCACTCCGTGGACGGACCAGATTCGGGAGCGCACCTTGCGGATCATGGGAGGCTCGCTGGCGGCCCTGGACGCGGCCATGGCCGAGACCGGCATCGCCGGAAATCTGGCCGGGGGGACCCACCACGCTCATCGGACGTTCGGTTCCGGCTACTGCGTCTTCAACGACATCGCGCTGGTGGTTCGTCGAGCCCGAACCCACTGGGACATCACGAACATTCTGATCGTCGACCTGGACGTCCACCAAGGAGACGGTACAGCGACGCTCCTTTCGAACGATCCGCATGCTCATACGTTCTCCCTTCACTGCCGCGTCAATTTTCCGTTTCGCAAAGCGAGGAGCGACCGCGACGTCGCGCTGCCAGCCGGCACGACGGACGGACCTTACCTGAGATGTCTCGCCTACCACCTGGACCGAGCCTTCGAGCGAAGCGAACCCGAACTCGTGATCTATCAGGCCGGTGTCGACGCCCTGGCGGCCGACAAGCTGGGTCGCATGCGCCTCAGCCGAGCCGGACTGGCCCGCCGAAACGACATGGTCTTCGCCCGCTCGGCCCGGTCGCGGATCCCGACGGTGGTGTTGATGGGCGGCGGATACGCGGAGCCGCTGTCGGCCTCGGTACAGGCTCACACCGATGTGTTCCAGCAGGCCGCCGAACACACCTTTCTGCCCGAACGGCCCGGGTCGACAGTCGCTAGATGAATCGTTTCGACACCGCTGTTGAGCGGCCCGTCCGGACACCACCCCGGAGCACGCACTTCGAGCGAAACACACCAGTGGAATTTCAGCCCGGTGGCTCGGCGACCGAGAGTTCCCGAATTCGGGGATCCGACAAACGTTCCACCCGAACGAAGGAAAGATCGCTGCGCAGTTCGGTGGACCGCCCCTCGCGCACCCAGAAGAACTCGCCCAAAGAAGCCCCGGGGAGCTTCGCAGCCAGGTCGGTCGGCGCCATCGAAAGGACCGGACGCATTCGATCCAAGTCGCGGAGGTCCGAGGTACGACCCAAAAACCAATGATCCACCTGATCCCGGGCCCGGTAGTCGAACTCACCCGGGTTTTGGCTGGCGAGCAGTACCGCGATTCCGGCCGACCGGGCCCGCCGCAGAAAGTCCATGACCACGTCCTTGACGGCCGTCTTGCGATGGGCCGGCAAGTAGAGGTCCGCCTCGTCCAAGAATACCGCGGCCTGTAGGCCCCGGGCCGGCCGTCCTGCCGCCCAGCGGCCGACCTCGAGGAGCAGGCGCGCCACCCACGCATCGACCACCCCGGTGTCGGGCAGGAACCGGGTGCTCACGATGGATATCGGCGTGCGACCCGGTCCAGGGTCGCCCAGGGCGGCCTCTGGATCGAAAAAGGGCGCGGTCGGCTCCATGAGGTGCCCGTGCTGGATCCGAAGGACTTCCAGGGCCTCGACCAGCCGGCGGGCGTGACGCATGTCGATGCGGCCGACGGCGTGAGCCAGGCTCGGGTCCTGGGAGTCGATGAAACCGACCAGATCTTGCAGACCCAGTTGCTCCGGGTGGTCCGATACCTCGCCGAGCACCCTCAAGGCTTGCGCCAAGATGGTCAGCATCGGACCGGACTGGGCCCGTCCCAGGTCCAGCATGGCGCCAAGGGCCGACGCCGCCCGCTTGGTCACGAAGGCCCGCTCGTGGTCCGACAGCTCTTCCAGCCCCCTCGGGATCAACGGAAAGCCGACCGGGCGTCCCCGGGGCTCGCCCGGCGTGTACAAGGAAACACCGACCCCCTCTCGCAGGCGGGTCGCCGCTTGCTTCGCCTGCGGGTCCAGACCCGCCCAGCGTTCGGGCTCGGCGTAGGCGGCCAAGTCTCCTTTGCGGTCCACCATCAGGACCGGCACGCCCTGACCGGCCAGCTGCTCGAGAACTCGAAGGGCCAGAGTCGTCTTGCCGCTGCCCGGGGCGGCGAGGAAAGCCGCGTGCTGAACAAGCTCCTCCGGCTCGATCAGGACCGGCTCCGGCTGCAGCGCGCGGGTCCGGCCGAGCCGGACCGCAGTCCGATGGGGCCCGTCCACTGCCTGCTCGACCGGCGCCGGAGGACCACCGAACGCGGGTTCGACCGGGTCCGCCGCCGCGGGCGACCGAAGTGGCGCCGGCTCGGGATCCACCGTCGCCGCCGGGGCCCCGGCCGTTTCCAGGTCGGATTTCGGTGTTTCGGGCAAGTTCGGCCGCGCCGGGGAGCGACCGACCACCGCTTCGAGGAGCGGCACCCGCCCCAGCGGATCCATCTGCGCCACCCAGCGATCGAACCCGGGATGCTCGGCATGGGCGGCCTCGAAAGCCCGATAGGCCGCCATCGCCCGGACGTCGCCGTCGGTGACCACCACTTGGCGCCCTCCGTCGGCCACGACCTCGCCGATCTGGCGGTAGACCGGATGCCGCGGGTCGGAAGAGAAATCGGTGCCCCGCACCAGGACGCAGGTTCGATCGCCGGCCCGCTGGCGGACCGCCCGCACCTGGGCCTCGAGCCGGTCGGTCCGGGCGTCTTCGTTGCAGATCGCCGCCAAGAGCGACCCCCCGGGCCCATCGATCTCGACGAAACGCCCATCGACCCGCGCCCGCCATCCCAGGCCTTCGAGCCCCGCGGCGATGGCAGCGGCCAGGGCGCCGTCGTCGCCGAACGGCAGGGGCGCGTCGAAGTCGGTCCGAAAGTCGTTCCACCGCTGAGCGAGCTCGTGCTCGTGGGGCGGCTGGGGCACCCCAGCCCGAACAGCCGGAGGGTCCACCCAATGGCCCGCGGCCCGACAGGCGGCGTGGTGCTCCCGGCACCAAGCCAGCACGTCTCGCGTTCGGAGGTTTTCGAGCGCGTCCAAATGCTCGTCCGTGTACGGAAATCCAGGCTCGTCGGGTCGAAAACGAACGCCGGCAGACTCGTACAGATGCTCGAGGCGCACGGAAATCATCGCTTCGACTTCGCTCCGGCTTCGAGACCAGCCCAACCGCACGGGGCGAGGCTCGGCTTCGAGCCGCTCGAGCACCGCCGGGTCCAGGGCCTTGCGGTGCTCGTTCCAAAAGTCGTCGAGGCAGGCGACCACCACCATGGTGTGGGGCGCCGTGTCGAGAAGGGTCTTCACCGTGGCCATGGCCCGCTGAAAGTCGCCCCGGGAGTCGTCCAAACTGAACATCTCCTCGAGCTGGTCGAGCACGATCAACAGGGTGCCGAGCCCGGTCACGGTGACCAATCGACTCAGCTGGCTCAGCATGACCGCGGGCTCGGGTGGTGAGTCGCCCGATCGAATGGATGGAAGACCGGCCGCCTGGGGCTCGCAGCGCAAGTACGAGACGACCTTCTGCTGAAGCGAAGGCTCCCGGCGCTGGAGCAGCAGCATCGCGCGGATCGAGTCCAGATCGAAACCCGCTAGACTCGAGTGGTCGGACAGCCGCTCGGCGAGCTGGTCCACCAGGGTGGCGAGCTCCGATTCGGACAAGGACGCCTGGCGCAAGGTCTCGATCCGGTCCGGCCGCAGCATGCCACGGTGGGTCGTCGTGGCGTTTGAAAGCAGCATCAGGCCGCTTTGGGGATTGAGGGGCGGATCGTAGGGCCGCTCCAGGGCCGGCAAGAGGTTCCGCAGCACGTAGCGCGCGTAGTCGTCGGCGCCGGAGGACAGCTGCAAGATGCAGCCGATGCCCCGCTGCTCCTCGTGCAGGTGGGCTCGAAAGGACCGCATCAGGTGCGTCTTGCCGCTCCCGGACTGTCCGAGCACCACCAGGGCCCGTCCGTGCTCGGGCCGCGAGAGCACCCGGCTGACGCTGGTGGCGAAGACCTCTCGGGCCTCGGCGTGAATGGCCGGCACGTCGAACGGATCTGGCTCCCAGGCGGACCGGGCATCGGCCGTGGGGGCGAAGACGTCCGGGCCCCGGGGATCGCAAAAGGCCCGAATGCGGGGGTCGATCGGAGCCTCAGGCTCGGTTCCGGGCGGCGACACCGGTTTTCCGTCCGCCGCACCTCGCCACATGAATCGGCGCAGCTCGTGCCGAACGCGCGCCTCGGACTCGGAGATGCCGTCGAGCCCCATCACGTCATCGACGATCCGGAGGGCCGTGCGCTCGTAGGCGTCCAGCAGGGCCGGGTCTCCGCCTCGGGCGACGACCTCTCGGCAGAGCCAATGACCCAACAACTCCGGCACCGGCGCGGCCCATCCGGGCAGGTTGGCTTCTTGTCGAAGTGCATCCAAAAACGCGCCAGCCTGGTCGGGCGACACATCCTTCCAGACTCCGAGGGTCTGGGGAAACTCCGCGGCAAAGGCCCGGCCCAAGGACCGGACCAGCGGCGCCACCAGCCGCCATTCGGCAGGGGAGGCTCGGCCGTCGGCGCGGATGGCCAGGTCCACCAAGCGAAGCGCATCCCGAAAGAGCGCCACCAGCACGGCCTTCTTGGGGGCGATCGCCCGCAAGGGCTCGGCGGCCGGGGGCAGGGATTCCAAAGCCCCCTCCAGCCCTTCCGCGGGTGCGTCTTCGATCAATCGGGTGGCCACGTCCTTGAGGCCAGCGGCCACGGCGGCTGCATAGGAGGCGGGGTCGCTCATGTTTGTCTCCGGGATGGCCCGCCTGGGAGCCATCGCCACATCCCAGTCCGCCCCGACCCACCGCGGTTGTCCAGTCCGGTGTGAAGCCGGGCATCGGTCCGCCCTGAAGCTCTGGGGGCCACCGGATCGGATGGACCGCAGTGCCCGGCGTGTGCCAGGTCTCGTCCATGACACGGAGGGGGCACCTTCGATCGGGCAGGGTTTCGTCGGGTTCATGACGGCGCGTCGTGGAGCCCTGGACCGGGGGCTCGGCGTCTGGGCGGGCGCCACATCGGGCCTGTTGGTGCTGGTTCTGACCGTTCCGGTGGCGGCTCTGTTCGTCTCGAGCGAACCCGGTGAGCTTTGGGCCGGGGTTCGTTCGGCGGCCTTCGGCCCCGCCCTGGCCACCAGCCTGACGACGACCGCATGGAGTTTGGCTTTCGTGGTGCTCACCGGGACGCCCCTCGCCTGGTGGCTGGCCCACGGGCGCAGTCGCTGGGTGGGCCCGGTGGGTCTGTTGGTGAACCTGCCGGTGGTGCTCCCGCCGGCGGTCTTGGGTCTGGGCCTTTTGTTGGCCTGGGGCCGGGCAGGGTGGCTCGCCCCGCTGTGGCGAGCTCTCGGCTGGAGCCTTCCCTTCACTCCCGCGGCGGTCGTGATGGCCCAAGTGGTGGTCTCGGCCCCCTTCTACGTGACCGCGGCAGCCAATGCGTTCGGGCAGGTCGGGGCCCCGCTTCTGGGAACCGCCCGGGCCTTGGGCGCGTCCCGACTTCAGGCCCTGACCCGGGTGGCCTTTCCCATGGCTTGGCCGGGTCTGGCCGCCGGCGCGGCGCTGGCCTGGGCAAGGGCTCTGGGCGAGTTCGGCGCCACCCTGCTGTTCGCCGGAAACCTGCAGGGGGTCACCCAGACCATGCCGCTGGCGATCTATGCGGCGTTGGAAGCAGATCTCGCGGTCGCACGGGCCTTGGCTCTGGCCCTCGGGGTGGTGGCCTTGGCGGTCGGCGCCTTGGTGCGACTCGGCCCGGGAGCGCTGCGCGGTGTGATGCGCGGTGCAGGGGCCCGGCGGTGACGAGAGGCATTCGGGGAAGGGGAGTCGGGCGCAGCGGCCGTGATGGGCGGTGCGGGAGACAGGCGGTGACGGGGGACGTTCGAAAAAGCGGGGTGGCCCGGGCTCTTCGCCGCAGCAGCGTCGTCGTGGGACTCGCTACCGCGATGGCCGCCGGGTCGGGTCCGGCGCGAGCTGCGGGACCGCCCGCCCCGCCCGGTTGGGACATTCGTTTCGGCCACCGGCTGCGGGGTGCCACGGTGGATGCACCCTTTCGGGCCGAGGCCGCGCCCGGCACCCGGGACGCGGCCTTGTCCTTGCGCACGCGCCTCGCTGCGGAGGCACGGACCGGTCCGCTCTGGCTCGGAGCCGAGCTGATGGACTCTCGGGTCTACGGGATCCGAAACCGAGGTCCCCGGAGCACTTCGTTGGTCAATGCCCTCGCCATCCTCCAGGCCTACGGCGGGGTGCAGGCGCCCCTCGGCGAAGCGACGATCTCGGCCCGCTTGGGCCGCTTCACCATGGACCTGGGAAGCCGCCGCCTGGTGGCGCGCAACCGATTTCGAAACACGCTCAACAACTTCTTCGGTTTCGAAGGGCGGCTGTCCGGGGCCGAGGGGCTCGATCTGCGGATGTTCGCCACGCTACCGGTGCGACGCCAGCCCTCCGAGCCCGAAGCCATCGGTGCCAACCGCATCGAGCTCGACCGCGAGGACTTCGATCGCGTGTTTTGGGGTATCTTCGCTCGAAAAGACCCACCCCGCCTGGACCTTCGCGTCGAAGGATGGGTCTTCGGCCTGCACGAGGCCGAGGGACTCGGAGACCGGGACCTGGTGACGGTGGGTTCGCGCATCGTTTTTCCGAGAGGACCGGGTCGGCTCGACGGGGAGCTGGAGGGTTCGGTCCAACTGGGAACCTCCCCGTCCGCATCCCCGTCGGCTCCGAGACTCGACCATCTGGCGTTCTTCGTGCACGGCACCGTCGGCTACACCTTCGCGACCTGGGCCGAACCTCGCTGTGGCGTATCGGTGGACGTGGCCAGCGGCGACGCCGACCCGGACGACGGATCCAACAATCGCTTCGACACCCTGTTCGGCGCTCGGCGTTTCGAGTTCGGCCCGACCGGCATCTACGGCGCTTTGGCTCGAAGCAACCTCGCTTCGGTGGAGGGACGTTGCTCGATGCGCCCTGTCCCCGGGCTCGAGGGTATCGTGGCCGTGCGCCCGGCTTTTCTGGCTTCTGCCACCGACACCTGGGTCACGGCACCGCTGCGGGACTCGACCGGCGAAGCGGGCAGTCGCATCGGAACCCAGGTCGAAGGGCGGCTGCGCTGGCGCCCCGAGCCCAGTCCGATCGGTTTCGACCTGGGCTTCGCCGTCTTGGAGCGAGGTCGGTTCGTACGCACCCTGCAGCCAGACCGAAGAGGCCCGATCACGGCAGTATATCTTCAATCGACCTTACGCTTGAGCGCGGCCGGCGGCTAAAGCTTTCGGATCGGCCCCGGCGCTCCGAGTTGCCATCGCTCGGGCCATGGCGGCAAAGAGGTCGGCGCCGACCAGAGGCTTCGTGGCGTAATCGTCCATTCCGTGGGCCAAATAGACTTCCCGATCTCCTTTCATGGCGTGGGCGGTGAGGGCCACGATCGGCACTCGGGCCGCGGCGGTGGGAAGGTCTCGGATCTTGCGGGTGGCTTCGATGCCGTCCATCTCGGGCATCTGCACGTCCATCAACACGAGGTCGAAGCTCCCGGCCGTCGCCTGCTCTACGGCCTCGACTCCGTTCGCAACCACGGAGACCTGATGACCAGCCTTGTCGAGAAGGTTCTTCAACACCATCTGGTTGACTCGGTTGTCCTCGGCCGCAAGAACCCGCAGGGGCGGCAGCGACACGCTCGCTTCGGGACTGTCGGAAGAGGTGCCCCGCTCGGGCGGACGCCCCTGAGAAGCTCGCACGAAAAACCAGAACGTGGAGCCGACGCCCACCTCGCTTTCGACTCCGACCTCTCCGCCCATCAGCTCGACCAGCTGCCGGCAGATGGACAGTCCCAGGCCGGATCCTCCATATCTTCGATGGACCGATGAATCAGCCTGGGAGAAGCGCTGAAACAGCCGTCCTTGCTGTTCGGAAGACAGCCCCACTCCACTGTCGACCACACGCATCCACAGAAATCCCGCTTCGTGGGTCACGTCGACCGAGACCGTCCCTTCTTCGGTGAACTTCACGGCGTTGCCCACCAGGTTGAGCAAAACCTGTCTGAGCCGGGTCGGGTCGCCACGCACCCAAGTCGGGACGCCGGCATCGACCGTGTAACCGATCGCGACGTTCTTTTCGACAGCTCGTCCCGACGAGAGCTGGATGACCCCATCGACCAAGGACTCGATGTCGAAGTCTATGATCTCGAGCTCGAGCTCTCGGTTTTCCAACTTCGTGTGGTCGAGAATGTCATTGAGGATGTCCAAGAGATCCCTTGCCGAGTTTCGGGCAGTGATGGCCCGTTCGTGCTGGGTGGGTGAAAGCTCGGTTTCGAGCAACATGTCCAACATGCCCAAGACGCCGGACATGGGCGTGCGGATCTCGTGGCTCATGGTGGCGAGGAAGTGGTCTTTGGCGGTGGCCATCTGCTCCGCCGCAAGCCGAGATGCGCGCAGTTCGCGCTCCAGCTCCTTGTGGGCGGTCACGTCTTGAAACGTGCCGATCAAGCGCCTCACCCCAGCGCCGTCGGTGACCGCCCGTCCCACGACTCGAACCCATCGCCGGCGCTCGCTGCGCCCGTCGAAGGGTACTTCCAGGTCGAAGGGCTCCCGCTCCGAGACACAGCGCTCCACCGATCGGCGGACCACCGGCCGCGCCTCCGGCGCGTACAGCTGTACGACTTGGTCCACCGACAGTTCGTCGCTCGGCCCCACCCCGATGATCGCCCGGGTGTGGGCGTCCCAGTGGATGCGTCCCGATTCGGTCTCGTATTCCCAGACGCCGATGCCCGACATCTCGACGGCACTCCGAAGCCGCCTCACGAGTTCCCCGGTTCGGGTGAACCGGGCGTCGCGCCCGGCCGCGTCCCGCGCCGAGAAGACGATGGCGCCGGATTCCGCACGACGCATCCGGGCTTCGACGGCCCCGTAGCTGCCGTCTCGCCGCGCCACAGTGAGATGCTGGCGCGGTGGGACGCAACCCTGCGCCAGATCCTGCAGGACCTGGCCCAGGGCGGCCCGTTCGCTGGGATGCACCACCTCCGTCAGCAGCCGTCCCTGCAAGTCCTCCGGTCGCCACCCGGTATGGCGCCACCAAGCGGAGTTGACCTGGACCAGGGTCCAGCGATCCGAATCGATCCGAGCCAACAGATCGGGCACCGCATCCCACAGTTCCGTAGTGCCGGCTGCGCTCCCGCGCACTTCGATGTCCTTTTGCACGATTCCTCGACGCGGTGCTGCGAGGCCCCCCGTCGGACCGAGCGCCCGGCTCCATCCGAACACGCTCCCCGACGAGCCCATTCGGTCAGACGGCTCCACGGTTGAGCCGCCGCGTCGTCGCCAGGTGCGGGACACCGGGGACAATTCGGGGTTTATACGGGGCCTAAGGGGTTGGGAAAAGCCGCCCCAGCTGGATGCGGGAACGGGGCGAGGATTCTTGTCACCCCCTGCGGACCTCGGCTAGTCGCGGTCCGGAATGGGTGCAGACAACCTGTGGAAGGAAATTCGTTTCGAGAGCCGGTTCGTGGGGTCCTTCCCCGCGGATCCCGTGGAAGGGCCTGACCTTCGGATCGTGCGGGACGCCATGTATTCCCGGGTACGACCCACGCCGGTTTCTGCCCCCCGCATGGTCGCCTGGGCGCCGGAGGTGGCAGAACTCCTCGGGCTCTCCGCCGAGATGATGGAGAGTCCGGAAGCGGCCCAGGTCCTGGCCGGCAACCGGGCGCTGGATGGCATGGACCCCTACGCCGCCCTCTACGGGGGCCATCAGTTCGGAAACTGGGCGGGCCAGCTGGGCGACGGGCGGGCGATTACCCTCGGAGAACTGCCGGGCCGAGACGGACAGCTCTGGGAGATTCAATTGAAGGGAGCCGGCCCCACTCCGTACGCCCGAGGGGCCGATGGACGGGCAGTCCTGCGCTCGTCGGTGCGAGAATACTTGATGAGCGAAGCCATGCATCACCTCGGTGTGCCGACGACGCGAGCACTCTCTTTGGTGGAAACCGGGGATCGGATCGTTAGAGACATGTTCTACGACGGTCGCCCGCGCCAGGAGCCGGGCGCCATCGTTTGCCGCGTCGCACCCTCGTTTTTGCGATTCGGCAACTTCGAAATCTTCACATCTCGCCAGGAATTCGACCGTTTGAAGGAACTGGCGGAACACACCGTCAGCACCCACTTTCCGGAGTTCGGGTCCCCCGGGCCCGGCGTCTGGGGGCCGTGGCTCGTGGAGGTGGCCCGCCGCACCGCCCGGACCATCGTGCACTGGATGCGGGTCGGGTTCGTCCACGGCGTAATGAACACCGACAACATGTCGATCCTGGGACTCACCATCGACTACGGACCATACGGCTGGGTCGACGACTACGACCCCGATTGGACTCCGAACACGACCGACGCCTACGGGAGGCGGTACCGCTTCGGGCACCAGCCGCAGATCGGGCTGTGGAACCTGGCTCGACTCGTCGAGGCCTGCGCTCCCCTGGTCGACGACGAGGCCGTGTTGGACCGGGCCCTGGAGGCCTACCGAGAGACCTTCGAGCGGGAGCAAAAGGCCATGTACCTCGCGAAGCTCGGGTGGTCCGAAGACCAGGGAGACGCCGACGTTCAGCTGATCCGTTCCCTGCTGTCGTTCATGGCGGAGTCCAAAGCGGACATGACGATGTTCTTTCGACGCCTCGCGGACGTGCCGTCCGAGTCGGAGATCGATCCGGCGGCCCACTTCGAGGACACGTTCTACGAACCCCTGGCCGCCCACCACCGGGAGCAGCTGGGCGGCTGGCTCGACGCTTACCGGGGGCGGTGCCGTGCCGAAGGCGGGACGGACGCCGAGCGAAGGGAGAGCATGAACCGCACCAACCCGAAGTTCGTGCTGCGGAACTACATGGCGCAGCTGGCGATCGACCGGGCCGAACAGGGAGACCCGAGTCTCGTCCGAGAGCTGCAAGACGTCCTTCGCCGTCCTTACGACGAGCAGCCCGAAAGCGCCCAGTGGTTCGCCCGAAGGCCGGACTGGGCGAAGGACCGACCCGGCTGCAGCATGTTGAGCTGCAGTTCCTGACCGGTCTTTCGCTTCGTTTCGCACAATGGATATCGCCCCGAACCCGGGAACGAGCCGGGCGGAGGCTGCGCTTCGCGCGCCGGTGGGCACAACCCCATCGGGGTGGAGCTCACGAAATCGGTGGCTGGCACCGGTTCAGCTGGCAGTTCGGGCGGCGCCGGCTCAGGTGAGCATGCGGGTGAAGGCGGTGAAGACGCCGACCAGGCTTTCTCCTGCGACCAGGCCCGCCGCAAGGACGACGATGCGGTTGGACTCGACTGCCGCGAACCGCTGAAGCGCCGCGGCGGCCAGGGCGCCGGCGGCCATGGAAAGCCCGTTCCAGGCCGGAAGCACACAGGCGAGCCCCAGACTCGCGGGACTGGGTACGAAGGGCCGCACCCGAGGCAAGCGTTCCAGCACGGCCAGCACCACCCCGACCCCGGCCCCGACTGCCATGGCCTCGACGGCCCCCGGGGGAATCTGATCCCAGCCGTCGCGAAAGAGCTCGGCCACGGCCTTCCACGTCACCACCGCCGGGGCCGGCCATTCCGGCGTCATCAGCATGGCTTCGGGATCGGGCACCAGGATCCGATAGGCCCACGCCCCGCTCCACGCTCCGGCGAACACGCCGACGACCTGGGCCACCGCCTGCGAGCGCGGCCGGGCACCCACCACCAACCCGGTTTTCAGGTCGTGCAGCATGTCGGCGCACTGGCTCGCCGCCCCACCCGTCACGTTGGCGGCCATCAAGTTCGTCGTCACATCGGCGGGAGATGCCGCGGCGAATCCGAGCTGGGTCACCTTGCCCATGGCTCCGATGGGCGTGATGCCCGTCTCCCCTGCCACCCGACCGGCCACCACCGCCAGCGCAAAGGTCGCGAACACCGCCCCCACACCGAGCACCACCGGAATTCCGAACAACCCCGCCTGAACGACAGCCGCGCCGATCGCGACCGCGACGAGCCCCAGCCCCCACGTTCGCCAGGCCAAAGCCCCCCGAGCCCGAGGCCCGCTCGACCGACCATCTTCCCGCCGCGCGCCCCACACCGACAGCCCGAACGAGGTCAACGAGGCCACCACCATGAGCGCCACACCCGGCCACAAGAGCCACTCGACCAGGGGCGCGAACCACGCCACCGACGGATCCGCCGGGCCGGGCTCGACGAAGCCCCGATTCAAGGCCCACGGCGCCAAAACGCCCCAGGCCAATCCCGCCCCCAACAGCAGCGACAGGCCTGCTCGAAGGCCGATGATCGCCCCAAAGCCCACGAGCAACAAAGACGGGTCCAGCACCCAGCCGAGGTTCGCCGGTGTGGCCCCCGAAAAGGCTGCAATATTTCCTTTGAATGGCGCCCACCGAATGGATCCACTCGACCACTCTATGACGCCCTTCACGATACCGGAGACCGACGCCGCCCCGACCAAGGCCTTCACGCGAGACAGCCCTTCCCTCCCCTTCGCATACAGTTGCTTCAAGGTCTCTGCTGTGGCCACCCCCGACGGGAAGGGCAAACGGTCTACTTCGAGCAAGCGCCGTCGCATGCCCAGAGCCACCGTGACGCCCACCATGCTGACCGTGAACACCCACAGCACCAGGGCCCCGAGCGAAAGCTCTTTGCCGGTCAGCAAAGTCCACGCTGGAATCGGCGCGACCAGCCCGGCTCCCGCGATCGCCGCAGCGGACGATGCAGCGGTCTGATTGATGTTGCTCTCCAACATGCCCCAAGTCCGAGTGCCTGCCACCCGCTCGGCTCCCCGCCACAAAGAGAAGCCGACGAGCGCTGCAGCCACCGACATGTTGAAGGCCCAACCGATCTTCAGGCCCGCATAAATGTTGCAAGGCGCGAGCAGCGCCCCCAACACCGCACCGGTCGCCAGCCCGCGCGCCGTGAGCTCCGGCGGCGATCCGAGCGAAGTCGGATTCGATGGGGTCATGCAGCCCCAGCGTCCCCCGCAGCGGCCCTCGGGAAAAGCCGAAACCCACCGAACCCGATTGCGCTCGCGGCGAGCCGCCGCCGAGCGGCGCTTGCCTCTCGTCCCGGGCCGTGACCCTCGCGGATCATGCACGCCGCAGCCCCTCCTGCTGTCTGGACCGGGATCACGGTGTTCTGCCCTGGGTCGACACTCCCGTGCCCACCGGTCGTCTGACCTTCGGCACCAAAGTCGGGGACGCACCCGACGATTGGTACGTGGTGTACGCGGACCCCGAATCGAATCGCTTGAGGGGACTGGCCTCCATCGTCACTTTCGGTCCCACCTCGGTTTCCGAAGCCGAACAGGAGCCCCACGCCATCGTCTACGATGGGTATCGAAGGATAGACGACGCGCTGATCTCGACCCGCTGGACATTTCGCCTGTGGAGCCGAGAACAGGGTGTTCACGGTCCAACCCTGGGAACCGCCGAACTGTCCCGGCTGGGACTGATGAAATCGGTTCCACCCGGCACTTTCGCTCGCCCCGAAGGCGCCCCGAGAGGCGACGCTTCCCGGCCGAGCCGACGGAGAGCACCGCTGAAGAGCGGCTGGAAGCATCACGTCCAAGAGCAGCCGGAGGGGCCACGCCAGCGGCGAACCAGCCCGCCTCCAAAATGGGGGCTGCCCGACGGTGTAACCTGCCCGACCTGCTCTCCGTAGACCCCCGCGACATGGCGCTTCGCGGGCACGGACTGAATCTGAAGCGGGAGCACTACGCTCGCGTGCTGGACGGAGGAGCTCTACATCCCGTCGACTGGTTCGAAATCGTATCGGAAAATTTCTTTCACCCAGGTGGCCGGCCCTGGGCTGTGCTGGAGCGCTTGCGGCAACTGCGACCGGTGGCGCTGCACGGAACCGCCATGGGACTCGGAAACCTCCACGGGGTCCCGGCAGACTACCTCCGTCGCTTGAAGGAGCTGATCGACCGGGTGGAGCCCACCCACGTATCCGACCACCTGTGCTTCGTCGGCGATGCAGAGGAATACACCCACGAGCTTCTGCCGCTCCCGTTCACCGAAGCAGCCGCCCGTCACGTCTCGGACCAGATCTCTCGCGTGCAGGACTTTCTGGGGTGCCGCATCGCGGTGGAAAACGTCTCGGCCTATCTGCGCTTCGAAGCAGACGAGTTCGACGAGATCGACTTCCTGAAAGCGGTGGCGGAACGAGCCGACTGCCACCTCTTGCTCGATCTGAACAACCTCTGGGTGAACGGGCAGAACCACGGTTTCGACCCCGTCGATCAGCTGGCACGTCTACCGGCGGAACGCATCATCGAATTTCACCTCTCAGGGGCTAGCTTTGCCGACGGGGTGTGGTTCGATACGCACGTCGGACCGGTGCCCAATCCAGTCTGGCAGCTGTACCGTCACGCACTCGCGCACGTTGGTCCCCGTCCGACTCTGGTCGAATGGGACACGGACGTCCCCGACTACGAGACCGCGGCCGCCGAGTGTGCCCGCGCAGCCCGGATCGAAAGACTTCGCGAGGCCGCATGATGGAGCTGGCTGCCCACCAAGCACGCTGGATGGCGGCCCTGCGGGGCGAATCCGTGCAGCTCGACGGTTGGCTCCGAGGACCGGAGCCGCAACGCCGACTCGACCTGTATCGCCGGTCCCGCCAGGCTCGCCTGCTCGGCTGCCTGGAGAATGAATTTCCCCGGGTGAAGGCCCTGCTCGGCCCCGTCTGTTTCCATGCCGCAGCCTGCGAGTACCTGCAGAACCATCCTCCCGCCGATCCGTCCCTGGGCCAGCTCGGCCGGATCTTTCCGGACCACCTGCTGCGGTGCGCCACGAACTGCGCCGACCCCAACCGGGCACAGGTGCTGCGCCTGGCGGGCGAGTTGGCGCGACTCGAATGGATGTGGTCGGAGGTCTTCGTCGCACCCGACGACCCCCCCGTGGATGCTTCGGCCCTGCGGTCCGTTCCCGCCAACGTCTGGCCCAGTCTGCGATTTCGACTGGTCCATTGTCATCGGTCGGCGAGCTTCGAGTTCGATGTAGCGTCCTTCGAACTGGCGCGTCCCCACATCCTTGTCGCCGAGGGAGCCGTCCAGATCTTGCTCTGGCGAAGGGACTTCCGAGTCTTCGTGCGGCGCATCGACGACGTGGAAGCGGATTTGCTCGAAGCGATGGGAGGCGGCGCCACCCTCGAGTCGGCCTGCGAGCATGTTGCGGGCTCGGTCGAAACTGCCGCCAGCCGCCTTTTGGAGTTCGTCATGGGCTGGTTCCAGGACGGTCTGGTGGCGCAGGTCCACCGTTCGGGGCTCGAAACCGAGCCCGACGATTGAAACCCACCCGAGGGTGGTTCGATGGAAAGGAAGATGAATTGATGAACGCACCGATGAAGGGAAGTCTGGTCGCCATGGCCGCAGCCGGATTGTTCGCTTGCAGCAGTGGCGGGAGCCAACCCGCCAGTTCGCAGCCGGCCAGCCGGTCCGGGTCTGCCGAGCTGGTCAAATGCGCCGGCGTGAACGAGTGCAAGGGCACCGGTCAGTGCGCCGGCCAAGGCCACGATTGCGCCGGCCACAACGAATGCAAGGGCCAGGGCTGGGTGAAGCTCGAAGCCGAGGAGTGCAAAGACCGAGGCGGAACCGCGATCTGAGTTCGAAGCTCCGGGACGGCACGGCGTGCGACGTCGGCCGTCCCGGAATTCGGTCTACACAGGCGGAATTCGGACCGAGCCCGGGCCGAATCCACGAGATTCGCTTTCTGGGATTCGGCGCAGGTCCGCTCCGGCCCCGGGCCTCACCAGCGTCCGCCGCCGCCGCCGCCGCCGCGGCCAGACCGGCCACCGCGGCCGCCTCCGGAGTCCCGACCGCGGCCGAAGTCCCGGTCGTTGCCGCGCCGGCCGCCGCCGCCACCGCCACCCCGGCGGTCTTCGGCTTCGTTCACGCGCAGAGCGCGCCCTTCGAGGGTCGCCCCGTCCAGATCCGAAATGGCCTGCTGAGCCATCTGATCCGTCGCCATGGTAACGAACGCAAAGCCGCGGGACCGCCCGGTGTCTCGGTCCGTCATGAGCCGCACGTCGGTCACCTCACCGCAGTTGGCAAAGGCGGCGCGGATCTCTTCCTCGCCGGTCTGGTACGGAAGGTTTCCCACGTACAATCGGTTGCCCATCTGATCTCACTCTCTTCCGCGGCCGCAGGCCCGAGCCCGCATACAGTCACTTGGCATTTCCCGCAGAGCGGCCGCGTCGCCCCGCGAAAAACTGCAGCGCACCAGCCGCTGCCGCTGCTCGGGTTGGCCAATGAGGCCGGGACATCATGCTGTGAAAGCGAGAGCCGAGGGCCGAGAACCAGAACCGATGCGTGGGCGGGACTAGCATGCAGGTCCTTCCCGGGCAAGCTGATCGCGTCCGCCGGCTGACTCGATTTCGGCCCGTCGACGCCAAAACCGCACTTGATTCCGGCCGGCGGGCCCAGATGAATCCGACCCGGCGCCCGGCTCGGACCGGGGGCTCCGAGGGGCAAGCGGGGCATCCGGACCCGGGCTCCCGTCGTGCCAGACGGCCATCCGGGCCCGAAGGCCCGACCGCCCCACCTGGGAACGGGGGCTTTGGTGGTTCAGACTCGATGTCTGACGACTCGCAGAGCGCCGCCCCGGTCTCGACACCGTACGGACCCCACATCCCCGGTTCCATCCAATCGACGGCGGCCCTCGGGCTGCGTTGCGTCATCGAAGAGGCCCGGGTACACGCCAGCAGGTGGTCGCACTGTTGTGGGTGTTGGGCGCTGCCGTACCCCCGGTCGGATCATCCACCGTGACCGGTGCCGAGCAGGTCCGAATCGTCGGCCGCCGGCTCGATGGCCCGTCCCGCATGCGTCCCTGGGCCAGCTTTCGTCTCGGCGAAAAGGAGGTGCGAAACGGCCGTGCCACCCTGTCACTGGGCGAGTCCTTGTCGCGGGTCCCCGGCGTATTCGTCACGTCCCGGCGCAACTTCGCCCAGGACACCCGCTTGTCGATCCGGGGCTTTGGGGCCCGGTCGGCGTTCGGCATCCGGGGCATTCGGGTGTTTCTCGACGGAATCCCGCTCACCCTGCCCGATGGCCAGACACAGCTCGACACGCTGGACCTGGCCCATGTCGGACGCATCGACCTCCTTCGCGGCGCCGCTGGAAGCATCTACGGAAACGCCGCCGGAGGCGTCCTGTGGATCGAGTCACCCAGGCCGCCACCGGTGCCGCAGGTCCGAGCCTGGACCCTGGCCGCCCCGAGAGGAACGTGGAAGTTGGCAACCACTGGACAGGGGCGTTTAGGGCCCGCCGAACTGTCCGTGTTCGCGAGCCGAGTCACGACAGACGGCTATCGCGAGCGGTCGGCAGCCGAGCAATGGATCGTGCAGGCCAAGATCCTGAGCCGCCTCTCCCGCTCTCTTCGATGGACTCAGGTCGTCCACTTCGTCGAGGCCCCGAAGGCCGAAGATCCGGGCGGGTTGACCCCTTCCGATTTTCGATCGAACCCACGCCAGGCCGCAGCCCCAAACCTGGAATTTCGAACCGGAGAGGCCGTCACCCAGCTGCAGGCCGGCTCGCTTCTGGACGCGAAGCTGGCCCTCGACCACCGTCTGCAGGCTTCGGTGCACGGGGGACTTCGCGACTTTCGAAACGCCCTCCCCTTCCGAACCGTGTCTTTCGTCCGGACCTTCTTCGGGGGACGGCTGGATTATCGGTGGTCCGAGCCATCTTGGGGACACACCCTGTCCGCCGGCCTGGAAGGCCAGTTTCAGCGAGATCGTCGCGAAAACCAGGGGAACGACGGAGGCGTCCCCGATGGCAACCTGTCCCTGCTCCAGGATGAATCGGTCGACAACCTGGGAGTCCACCTGCGCGAACGCATCGAGCCCTGGAACGTGCTCGGCTTGTTCGCCGGCGGCCGATACGACCGCATTCGCTTTGATGTGGACGACCAGCTCCAAAGCGCCGACGGCAGCCGGATCTTCGACCAGGTAACCGCCAGCGGTGGTCTACTGTTGAACGACCTGGGTCCCTTCGAAGCCTTTGCTTCCTTCGCTCGTTCGTTCGAAACACCGACCACCACCGAGCTGGTCAACTCGGCTCCCGGCGGCACCGGCCTCTCCCGAGACCTGGCCCCACAGCGCTCGAACTCCTGGGAACTCGGGGCCCGGTGGCGGGACCAGCGCTTGTTCGTGGAGCTCACGGGCTTCTTCATCGACCTGGAAGACGAGCTCGTTCCCAACGAAGACGTCACCGGACGGGTCGTGTTCAGCAACGCGGGACGTTCCGAACGCATCGGCACGGAGCTGTTTCTTCGCTATCGGCCCCTCCCCCACCTGGAGATGGTCGTGTCCCACTCGTGGCTGCGCGCGCGCTTCACCGCAGGCGAGCGAGACGGCCGAACCGTTCCCGGCCTTCCCGAGCACCGGCTCTTCGCTCGGCTGGGATGGGACGACGGCCGATTGTTCGGAGCGGCCGAGCTCGAGTGGGTCTCGGCACGATTCGCAGACGACGAAAACCGAATCCAGGCCCCGGATCACGCCTTGGCGGAGTTGCGGCTGGGGGCCCGATTCGAGGTCACCCGAAGGTGGAAGGGGGAACTCTCGATCGGCCTCGAAAACGTTTTCGATGTCCGCTGGGTAGACAACATTCGCGTCAATGGATTCGGCGACCGGGTCTTCGAGCCGGGCCTTCCATTTGGTGGTTTCGGGATATTTTCCGTGCGCCACACCCCGAGCCCCCACGGCCGAAGCCCGTCGATCAGTCGAGCCGATCTCGCAGCCGCTCCACGTCGATCTGGACGACCCGGGCCGTGGGGTCGATCTGAAGTTCCACACCCTGCAGCTCGGACCGAAGCACGTCGAGATGACCCTCGAGTATGGACTCGGACACCGACACGGCACGGGCCAGGGCGCCCAGCACCATGAGCCCCGCATTCCGCTCCAAGATCGCCAAGAGCTCGGCGCGGAACGGATCGACCACGCCGACCGGCGCGTAGCGGGTCGCTTCGGTGGGCCGTCGTGGCGCGGCGCGGCGCGGCCCCTCCATCTGGCGTTTCGACTCGGATTCTCCCTGGACCACCGACGCCTGCCACTCCATCTGAGCCGTGCCGAAGCAGAGCCTGTCTCCGTCCTGCAGGCGCCGGTAGGGCAGCTCTTCCCACTCGCCGTCTGCCCGCCGCCACTGAAGTCCGTTGGTGCTGGCCGTGTCGAACACCCACAGATCTTCGTCGATGGACGACAGGAGCAGATGAACCCGAGATACCCGGTCACTGCCGTCCCAGGGCAAGCTGCAGCGAGGGTAGCGGCCGATGAGAACTCCTCGAGCGAACGCCTCGTCGGTCAACACCCGTTCCACCAGCACGCCGTCTTCCCACAAACGAAGGGTGCCGAGGGGCCTTCCACCGGTCGGAAGATCTTTCAAATAGACGCTTCGAGGCAAAGAAACGACCCGGGTCGCGCCCTGCTCCCGTTCATGCTCCGCCTCGCCGTGCATACGGCGCTGTCCGTCGAGGCCTCGCTTCGCCTCCACGAAGTGACGGGGCGGGAGGCTTTGGTAGAACGCGTCCGCATCGTCGACCGGCGCCATGTGGCCCGTCTCGATGATGGCCACTCCGAGGTCGCCGATCGAAAAGAAGGCGCTGCCGGACAGCGCCACGGCCCGGAGCTTCTCCCCGGCCTCCTGGGTGAAGCCCGAGGCCGTCTCCAGGTCGCGGACATCGACCTGCAGACCGAAGTCGGACCAATGGACCAGCACCGCCAGATGCCGAAGGGACAGCTCCTCTCGTTCTGCGGGCACCCGAATGGCGCAACGGGAATGGCGGCCGATGATCACGTGAACCGGATCTTCCCCGGGCTGCAGCCACTTTGCTCCATGGATGGTGTGGGGCGCCGAACGGTCCCCCACCACCACCATGACGCCCGGACGGCCCCCCGACAGGACCAAAAATCGGCGCAGATGCTCGAAGATCGCCCGCATCCAGGGAGCGGGATCGAACGGCTCGTGCTGCAGGGAGGCTTGGAGCTTGACGCGGGTGCCTTCGTTCATCGTCGGTCTCGGGCCGCAGCCCCAGTCGGGGCTGCCCTTCGAGAGCATACTGCCGGGGTCGGACGAAGTATGTCCATGTGAGACGCCCCACGCAGAACGGTCAGTCACCTTTCAGCGCACCAGCCAAAAAGGAGCGGGTCTTCTCAAAGGCCTTCTCCGCCAAGGCTTCGTCGTAGCGGGAATTCGAGGGATTGGCGAAAGCGTGGGTTCCGGAATCGTAGACCCGAATCTCGTGGTCCACGTCGGCCTGCTCCAGCGCCTTTTCGAAGTCCTGCACCTGCGAGGCGGGAATGAAGTCGTCCTTTCCGCCGAAGAACGCCAGCAGGTCCGCTTCGATGGCCTTCAGCACTCGGGTGTCCGTCACCGGAAACCCGTAATACATGACCGCGGCATCGAGCTCGGGCTCGGCGATGGCGAGCTGCAGGGATTGTCCACCGCCGAAGCACCACCCGATGGAGCCGGTCTTGGGCGAGCGGGTCCGTTCGTCTTCGACCAGGAATCGGCGGGCCGCCTTCATGATCCGGTTCGCCTCCTCCTGCTTCACGTTCTTCATCAGGGTGGAGGCCTCGCTCGGGTCGGTAACCACCCGACCGCCATACAGATCCACCGCCAGGGCCGCATAGCCCAAAGCTGCGAGCCGGTCGCTCCAGTACCGGATGTTGCGGTTCAGCCCCCACCACTCGTGGATGACCACCAGGCCGGGATGGGGCCCCTCGCCTTCCGGCAAACTCAGGTAGGCCTTCGTTCCGTCGACCTCGACCATCTCGCCCCGGGGCTCGGGCGCGAGCTCGGTCGCGAGTTGGTGGGCTTTCTGGAAAGCGCCTTCGTCCACGAGCCCAGACTCGAGGGCCGTGGCCGAGGTGTTCTCGGCCGGCGTGGGGGACTGGGGGGCCTGTGTCCCCTCCGACGCACCCTCGGCGGAGGTGGAAGAGCCGGATTGGGTGCAGGCGCCGAGGAGCAGGGCGAGGGTCATGGACGCGCGTTTCATGCCTTCGTTCAACCAGGCTGGCGAACCCGGGACAAGCGCGGGCGAGGCCTCCGCCGAGACCGGCGAAAGGCCCCGGTTTTCAACCCGCGGATAGGGGGGACGCGCGCGGACCCGCACTCCGCGGAAGCCGCCGAACCGACGGACGGGCCCCGGCAACCCGGTCCGAGACCGAGCGAGGGGCCCGCGCCGGGCCCAGCTGGACCCCGGGGCGCCGGACCTTGCCAAAACCGGCAGCGGCCCGAACAATCCGTGCCATGTCGATGCTTCGCTTCGGTCCCAGGATGGACCCGAGCTGGCTCCACGGACCGGGAGGACCCACGGCGGGGCCGGCACCCACCACGGGACCCGGACCCGCCGGGCCCGATACCGGACCGGGCGCGGGACTGGACCCAGACGGGCGGCTGGAAGACCTGGATCGACTTCTCGATGCGCTGGCCGAGGCGGAGCGCTCCGAGGAGGAAGCCGAAGCCAGCTTGGAGCATCCGGCCATGCGGGCCTGGGTGCTGGGCGAAGACGACGCCTCCGAGCTCGGCGAGGAGCCTTCGCAATCGGGACTGGGACGCGAAGGAAATCGGGGCCGAAGGGGTGGACCGGACTCCGAAGAAGTCGTGGCCCAGCTCGACCCCGCGCAGGCGCAGTTGACAGCGACGCATCAGTACTCCGGCAACCCCGAGGGTCTGCAAGGTGCCCTGCAAACCTTGAAGAACGTCCAAGGTCGGCTGTCGGCGGCGAAAGCCGATGCCGAGATGCAAGCTCTGAAGGAGCGACAAAAGGCCTCGCTGGAACCGAACTACCGAAGCGAAGCCGGCCGGTTCGAAGACGCCGCCAACCGGATCGGCGCTGCGCTCGCCGCAGTGACCAGCGAGCTTTCGAAGCTCGAAAACGAGGCCTCCCAGGCTGCGCTGGCTCCCCAAGCTCCGATCGAGCCCACCGACGACGACCGGGGCCCACCCCCCGGACACGCAGTGGCGGGCGGCGACTGAACGCTCCGGTGCGGCGAACGCTCCTTCGACCCGGGGGGCCGACCCGCCCGTCGTCGGCCCGTCGCCTCTGGGGATTGACGCTGGCCCTGGCCGCCGGGTGCGTCGAGACACAGACCCGCAACGGGCCCGCTGGCTCCCCCGCCGCCCTTCGGACTCCGTCAGCAGAGCGCTACACATCCCGCACTCCGGTCCGAGGCGTCGCCCTTCTCCACGTCCCCGGACCGGACGGAGACGCGGGCTACGGCACCGCGGCCAGCGCCCGCTCCCTCCATCGGGCTGCCGAGGCCGGGGTCAATTTCGTGTCCTTGCGGGTCCCCGGCCGGCAAGCCCACGTACGAAGTCCAAAGATCCGATACGGCCCGGACCTCGAAAAGGGAGAGACCGACGGGGCCGTCGTGCGAACCATCGAGCAAGCCCACGCCCGCGGCCTGAAGGTCATGCTCAAACCCCACATCATGCTGGACCGCATCACCGACACCGAATGGCGAGCCCGCATCGACTTCGAGGATCCCGATCTTTTGAACCGATGGTGGAACCAATACCGGCAGTTCGTCTTGCATCATGCGGAGCTGGCGAGCGAACACGACGTCGAGCTCTTCGCGGTGGGCGTCGAGCTGATGGACATGGTCATCAGGGCCCCGGACCGCTGGCGAGCGCTGATCCGCGACGTGCGGTCGAAGTACACCGGGGGCCTGACCTACGCGGCCAACTGGGATCGCGAGTTCCAACTCGTCCCGTTTTGGGAAGACCTGGACCTGGTGGCGGTCCAGTTCTTCCATCCCCTGTCGAAACATCCCGAGCCGAGTGATTCGGACCTGATGCAGCGGCTCGGCGAAATCTCGGATCACCTGTTCGAGGTCGCCCGAGACCACCGGCGTCCCCTGCTGCTCACCGAGTGCGGGTACCGCTCGGTCCGGGGCGCCACGGTCCGCCCTTGGGTGTGGCCCAAAGACGATCCCGGCGCTCTTCCGGCTCCTGAACTTCAGGCGCGGGTGTACCGCGCGGTGTTGAATACCTTCGAACCCAACGAGGACTTCGCAGGGCTCTTTTGGTGGAACTGGCTGACCTTGCCGGATCCGGGAACCGCAGCAGCCCGGCTCTTCACGCCCCAGGGCAAGCCGGCCGAACGGGTTTTGAAGAAGCGTTGGACCGAAGCTGGGCCCGCCGTCGATTCGACCGAGCCCGTGCGGCATCCCAGCCCCAAGACGCTCCCGTAGGTGGATGGCGCCCGGGATCAAACATCCCCGAATCCAGCGAATCGAAGGGACGCGGCCACCGCGGTCTCGGTCGGGGTCGGCGAGATGCCGAATGTCTGCCGAAACCGACGATCGTCGGGCACGTAGGGCAGGGTCCATTGGTACATCATCTCGGGCAGCCCCCGGGCAGCCGGCACCCAAACCCCCATGAGACGGAGCACCCAAGCCGGCACCCGAGTGACTCGGCCGCCGTGACCGACCCGAGACGCGAACGCTTCGACGAGCCCGCGCGTGCTCCCCGTCCACGATGTGGGCAAATGCCACGCTTTTCCCATGGCTCGGTCGTCGGTCCCCAAGATGGCCAAAGCGCGCGCCACGTCGGGAATGAAGGTGTAGCCGTGGGGAAGCTCCGGGTCCCCGAACACCTCGAGGGCTTGCCCCTGGCGCAGTCGATCGAAGAAGCGGTCGCCAAACAGCGAGCTGCCGGCCGCGCCGGGTCCGAAAAAATCGGACGCATGTCCGCTCGTGGCGCGCACTTGGCCCCGCTCGTGGGCGTCGAACAGACGGCGCCGCAGCTCGGCCCGAAGCTCTCCTTTGCTGCTGCAGGGCCGGATCGGGGTGTCTTCGTCGAACGGGCTCTGCTGGGGACGGCCGTACATGTAGAGATTGTCGAGCACCACGTGTTTGGCTCCAGCCCGCCCTGCACCGTCGCGGATTCCCTCGAAAAGAGGAACGAGCAGTGAATCCCACTTGTGATACGGGGGGCTGGCGCAATTGTAGACCGTGGTCGCTCCCCGGCACACGGAGTCGACGAATTTGGGCTCGGTGGCGTCGCCCGCGTGGATCGAGCACGCCACGTCCTCGCGACCACCTCGAATTCGCTCCAACAGACCATCGCCGGGCCGGCGACTGACGATGCGCACCTCGTGCCCCGCGTCCAGGAGCTCCTGCGCCAGGGCCGGGCCGACCTGCCCGGTCCCGAACACCACGTGGATCTGTCCAGAGGTCGTCATCGAACCGGTCCCTAACACCGACCGCGCCAGACCTCGCCCCCGTTTCCGGCAGCCGGCCATCGGGATCACGGCTGCGAAAATCGGCGCTCCGGGGGGTTGACAGCGCCAGGGGCGCCGCCGCCATCATATGGAGCATGAACGGGACGCACGGTCCTCTGAACCGCTGGTGGTGGTGCTGGAGCATCACCCGGCGGGCTCGTGCGTCTCGGTAACCAACGAAAAGCCCGCCGTTCCGGCGGGCTTTTTGCGCACAGGGGGCAAAAGACCGTCGGGGCGGCCAGAAAGGTCGCAGCATGTCGGTCGAACGTCTCGAATCCTCTTCTCCCCACCCGCTGGCCGCGCGGGACCTGCACCCCGAAGACTCGCTGATCCCCCTGGGCCCCCATCGGGTCGGGGGTCGTGGATTCACTCTGATCGCCGGGCCTTGCGCCGTCGAAAGCGAAGCCCAGTTGTTCGACACCGCCCGGGCCGTGGGCCAATACGGGTGCCACGGGCTCCGCGGCGGGATCTTCAAGCCTCGAACGAGCCCCTACAGCTTTCAAGGCCTGGGCCTGGACGCCCTTCCGCTGCTGGCCGAAGCCGGACGCCAGGTCGGCGCCCCGGTCGTCACCGAAGTCATGGGCGTGGACGAGGTGGACCCGGTGGCCCGGACGGGCGCGGTGCTGCAGATCGGCGCCCGCAACATGCAGAACTTTCGGCTTCTGTCTGCAGCAGCCGAAACCGAGAACACGATTCTCCTCAAACGGGGCGGCGGTGCCCGGATCGAAGAGCTCTTGCTCGCGGCCGAGTACATTCTCGCCGGGGGCAACGAGAACGTCATGCTGTGCGAGCGCGGCATCCGGACATTCGATGGAACCAACCGGAACACGCTGGATTTGGGGGGCGTGGCCTACCTGAAGCGCGAGACCCACCTTCCGGTCTTGGTGGACCCGTCCCACGGGACCGGCCGGCGGGCCTTGATCCTTCCCATGGCCCGAGCGGCAGCGGCTTGCGGCGCCGACGGCCTGATCGTCGAAGTGCACGTTCGTCCCGAGACCGCTCGCTCCGACGGGGACCAATCTCTGCTTCCGGCCCAGTACGGACGACTGGTCGATGAGGTCCGAAAGGTCTGCGAGGCGGTGGGCCGAACGGTGGAGTTCGCCCGGGAGATGGTGCGATGCTGAAGTGCCTGAGACTCGAACGAGAGGTGCACGCCGACCCGTTTGCCCTGTACGGCGCGGCGAAGGACGCCTTGCAGGTGGAAGGGCCGACGGCGCTCCTGGAAACGCGGGATGCGGAGCTGGACGCCCGGCGGACGCGGGCCCCATCGGCCGACAGCCTGCGCCACGTGATGATGCTACGCTGCGCCCTGCGGTGCGAGCTTTACGGCCCGCGGGTCCGGATTGAAGCCTCGACCGACGTGGGCCGCACCTTGCTGGCCCGGCTCGCCGATTCGTCCGATTGCTTGGAGCGGGACCGAGACCGGCTGCTGCTGCACGTGGGGGGCCCCGAGACCCCGGCCCTGTCCGAAGCCGAGCGTTTGAAGGAGCCCGGCCCCCTGGATGTGCTCCGGGCCCTGATCGAGGCCCATCCAGACACCGAGCAGGCCCCCCGCCTCCTGGCGGTGTTCGCCCACGAGATGATGGGTCGCTTCGAGCCCAGCCTGAGGCTGCCCGATGGGCCGGTCCCGGACTGCGTGGCGTTCGTCCCCGAGTTGACCCTGGAGATGGGTCGCGGCCGGGGCACGGTCACGCGGCTCGTTCGAGACGACGACCTGCAAGCCGGACGGACGGACCTGAAGATCTGGGCTCGACTGACCGAGTCGCCGCCGGCTGTGGAGGACGCGCCTTTCGAGCCAGCGCCTCCCCCCTTCGTCGACATGGACGACCAGGCCTTTCAGGACGCGGTCCGCCACGCCAAGGCCCACATCCATCGGGGCGATGCGTTTCAGGTCGTTCTCTCCCGCACCTTTACGGTTCCCTGCCTCGATCCGCGGGCGGCGTACGGCCGGCTGCGGCGGCGTTGCCCCAGTCCCTACGGCTTCCTCATCGAAGACCTGGACCAGGTGCTGCTCGGCGCCTCGCCGGAGACGGCGGTCCGGGTCGGCTCGGACGACGTGGAAGTGTCACCCATCGCAGGAACCCGGCCTCGCCCCGTGGATCGGATTCGGGGAGAGGTCGACCCAGACCTGGACGCCCGACTCGAAGCGGAGCTTCGACTCGACGAAAAGGAGGTTGCTGAGCACCTGATGCTGGTGGATCTGGCGCGCAACGACGTGGCTCGGGTCGCCTCGGGCAAACCTCGGGTCGAGCGCCTGCTGTCGGTGGCGCGCTTTTCGCGGGTCATGCACTTGGTGAGCGAAGTCCACGGGACCCTTCGGGAGGATCTCGACGCTCTTCACGCCCTCCGTGCCTGCTCGAATCCCGGCACGTTGACGGGCGCCCCGAAGATCCGCGCGACCCAGATCTCGTCTTCCCTCGAAGCGAGCCCGCGGGGCGTCTACGGCGGCGCGGTCGCGCTGTTCCGGGGGCTTCGGAACATGGACTCGGCCATCGTGATCCGGTCGGCCACGGTGCGAGACGGCGTGGCTCGCGTACGGGCCGGTGCCGGTGTGGTGGCGGACTCGGACCCGGCGGCCGAGGCCGAAGAGACCCTCCGAAAAGCAGCCAATGTCCTTGGAGCCCTCGGCGTGCCCCACGGAGGTGTATCGTGAATCGAATCCTCTTGGTCGATCACTTCGACTCGTTTTCGCAGCTTCTGGCCTGCCAGCTCGAACAGGGTGGACGCACGGTTTTGGTGGCGCGGAGCTCGACCGCGCTGAATCGCCTGGTCGAAGAAGCCGAAGCCCGAGATGCGGTGGTTCTCTCTCCCGGACCGGGAAGCCCCACGGACGTCCCCGATTCGGTGGAGCTGTGCCGCAGGCTCGAGGGTCGGGTCCCGGTCCTGGGCATCTGCCTGGGGCATCAATGTCTGGCGGCTGCCGGCGGGGTGCCGGTGGTGAGGGCACCCGCTCCCCGACATGGAAAGGCCGAGGTTCTGGCTCACGAC
>DAPKRQ010000264.1:0-7545 GCA_031800475.1 Myxococcales bacterium LLY-WYZ-16_1 | reverse complement strand
AGGGCGCCCCGTGGATCCGATCGATCCGAATCCCCTGGTGGTCCTGTCCTACGCCGCGGTGTTGGCCGGGCTCTTCGGCTACTTGATCCACATGGTTCGGGGCCAAGCGGAGCTCGGCAAACGTCTGGACGAACTGCAGCGCCGCCTTCGGGACCTGGAGTCGTGAACATCCCGGCCAACCACGTTCTGTTCATCCCCCTGGGCATCGCGGTCGGCTTCCTGCTGGGCTATTGGGCTGGCGTGCGCCGCACCCAGAAGGACTGGTCTCGGGCCGAAGCCGCCCGCTTGCAGGCGATGTACGCGGCCGGCAACGCGCGCGGGTCCGAGGTCGACGAGGCATCCCCGACCGGGAGCGGAGCCGACTGACCGAACCGGCGTGGCGCCGGATCAGCGGGCCAGGACTTCGGCCAAACTCGGAGCCAGGCGGTCGAGCGAGGCCTCGGGTTCCGGCCCGGTCACCCGAGCCCGGACCCGATCCCCTCGCACCTCGAACTCCCAACGGTCTCGCTGACCGAGGCTGGTCCACCCCAGGCCGGCCACCATCAAGGCCAGCAGCAGCAGCCAGGAGGCAGGCCGAGCGGCCAGGCCGGATCCGGGGCGAGCCACGATGCGGGCCCGTTCGAGAGCGATGGCCGTGGTGGAACCGCGGTGCCGAGCATCGAAGTCGGGGGGGGCGTCGCCGTACACCCAAAAGCTGCTCCGGCTGCCTTGAACCGGGTCGGAGCGGGTCATTTGGACCGCAGGACCCAAGCCGTCCTTGTCCGGAACGTAGGTCACGACGGTGTGTTCCACGCGCTTTCCGAAGAATTGGATCGATTCACCCTGGGCCATGTCGAAACGGCCCCGAGAGCCGTCGACCACGTCCAGAACCGACAGGCGGGCACGAACGATCGAATCGTCGGGGTCGGCCGGTTTCAGGGCAAACGCAGAGGCGACGAAGGTGAGCCACAAGCCGGCCTGCAGCAGCCAGCTGCGGTCGGCGGGGCTGAAACGCACCCGGGATACGTCCGGCTCGTGATGGACCTCGGCCCCCTGCCTGCCCCATCGAAGCAGGGCCTGCAGGGTCCGCTCCGGCCGGCGCGCGCGCAGCTCGACTTCGGCGCTGCGATCGAGCCCCCGGCGCCGGGGGCGCGCCGCCGACAGCACGATGGCCCCGAGCCAGCCGGACGCCGCGGCCCAAAACCAAGGCGACGCCCACACTCGGGTGAGTCCCAAACGGTCCAGCGTGCGCAGCGGCCCGTATTCCGGCGCCCGGAGCAGCTGTTCAGCATGCCAGCCCTGGGGGATCGACGCGGCCGAGATCAGGACGGCAGCGGTCAGGGAGGTCCACAGCAGCAGCGCCCCATCGGAACCCCACGCGTCCCAAAAGCCCGATGGGCCCGCCACGGCCGACGCGGAGGTCGAAGCCGAGGGCATGTGGGTGGAGGTTGCGCGGCTCATGGGTTTCGGGGAGAGCCGGGGGCTTCGGCAGACCCGGACCCCTCCTCGGCGATGCGGTGGGTGCAGACGCGCTGCAGCGCGCTCGTGTAATCGAACGCGGGGACCGCCGGCGCGTGGGCCTGGTGGCAGCCGGCGCAGGTGGCCTCGGTGATCGGCTGCAGACCCAGCAGCTCGGCCAGGAGGGGATCTCGCATCACGTGGCCGGGCGCGTAGGTGCGGCCGGCGCCGTGGCACGACTCACACTGCACCCCCTGGAGCGCCGGCCGGTCGCTCCTCGGGACCATGGTGTGGCAGGAGCGGCAGACCGGATTTTGGGCCTGGCGGGCATCCAGCCGCTGCAGGGCCCCCACGTGAGGTCCCGTGCGCCACGCTTCGAGCTGGGCCGTGTGGCAGGTGCCGCACGCCTCCGCCCCCACGTAGTCGTGAACGTCCGCCGCCAGGGCCGAGGCGGGAACGAGCAGGCACAACAGCCCGAGCCATCGACGCACGGCGACGCACCCTAACGGCCCCCGGGAACCTGTCAAGCGAACCCGACCGGCGCCCGTCAGCCCCGTTTGACCGATGGGGCCCCCTCGAGATGGGCCGCCAGCTCGGCCGCTTCACGGGGCGTCGAATTCAGACTCGGCGCCAGCCATACCTGCCGCTCGCCTGATTCGGCCGAGCACACCCATGGGCCCCTCGATGATCACCAGCTCACGGGACGGATGCTTTGACCCGCCCGAGCGGCCTGCCTACCGTGCCAGGGTGCGGCGGATCGGACTCACCGGCGGCATCGGCACCGGAAAGTCGACCGTGGCCCGAATGCTACGGGACGCCGGCGGGTGGTGGATCGACGCGGACCAGCTGGCGCGGCGGGCGGTCGAGCCCGGGACGCCGGGACTGCGCCGGGTGGTCGATGCCTTCGGGCCGGAAGTTTTGAATCCAGACGGGGAGCTGGACCGGTCCAGCCTGGGGCAGAAGGTATTTCGCGATCCCGAGGCCCGCGAGAGGTTGAATGCCATCGTCCACCCCGAGGTTCGGCGGCTGGCGTCCGAAGGTTTCGTTGAGGCGGAGCGGGCCGGTGCGCCCTTCGTGGTCTACGACGTGCCGCTGTTGTTCGAAAACGACATGGAGGCGGACTTCGACACGGTGGCGGTGGTCCGGGCATCGCCGCCGGTGCAACGTCGGCGGGTGCGGGAACGAGACGGTTTGTCCGACGAGGACGTGCTCGCTCGGATGGCGGCGCAGATGCCGCTCGAGGAGAAGGTGCGCCGGGCCGACGTGGTGTTCGACAATGACGGATCCCTGCAGGCGCTCCGGGACCAGGTCGAAAGCTGGCTGAAAGCTTCGGGGTTGGTGCCGTCCGCGGACCGGAGGTCGGCCCCGTGAGCGGACGGCTGGCGCTGGTGACCGGATTCCCGGGCTTCATTGGGCGAAAGCTCGTGGCGAAACTCCTTTCGGTGGACGAAGGTCTCGAAGTCGCGGCCTTGGTCGAGCCTCAGTGCGAAGATCAGGCTCGTCGCGCCGTCGACGAACTCCGCCTTTCGAGCACCGGAGACATCTCTTGGGAAGAACGGCTCCGGATCGTGGTCGGCGACGTGACCTCCATGGATGTTGGGCTATCCGGAGAAGAGTTTCAGCACCTCACTCAAAACACGACCGAAATTCATCACCTGGCGGCTGTGCGGGCTCTGGGGGCGGAGCGGCGGCAGGCCGAAGCGGTGAACGTTCAGGGCACCGTCAACGTTCTCGCTTTGGCCAAAGCCATGACGCGGCTCGAGCGCTTCGTGCACTTTTCGAGCGCCTACGTGTCCGGGACTCGGACCGGCGTGATTATGGAGGACGAGCTCGAGGAGGGTCAGAGCTTTCGAAACGCCTACGAGTCGACGAAGTATCGCTCCGAAATCCTCGTCGAGCGGGCCAAGGGCGAACTCCCGGTCACCGTCGTTCGCCCGGCTGGCGTCGTGGGTGACTCCCGAACCGGAGAGATCGATCGCTTCGACAGTGTATACCATCTCGGAATGGTGCTCGCGGCGAGTCCGGTGGCCCTGCCCATTCCGCTCGGGGACGAGGGGCGGGCTCCCTTGAACATCGTTCCTGTCGACTACTTGGTCGACGTGGTTCACGCCGTTTGTTCGCAGTTCGATACGGTGGGGCAGACGTTTCACGTGGTCGATCCAAACCCCCTTTCGGTTCGACGGGTGTACGCCACGGTGGCCGAGCGAGCAGGTCGTAAGCTTCCTCGATATGGTGTGCCAACAAACTTGACGAAAGCCATCTTGAGAATCCCTGGAATGGAGCGGTTTGCATCGATCAGCCACCAAGCGGTCGATTACCTGAATCACATGGCTATCTACAACGCGCGGAACACCGCTGCCGCCTTGGAGGGGACGGGCATCACCTGTCCTCCATTCGAAAGCTACGTCGAAAACCTGATGCGCTTCGTGCGGGACTACTTCGACCAGGCGGGCCGCTGGCGCGACCACGATTGAACCGAAAGCTCAGTTGCGACGAAAGCGTCGGAACGTCCCGACGACCAAACCCACGACGAAGCCCCCCAAATGGGCGAACCAGGCCACATCTGCTGCCGATGCGTTGCCTTCCAAGGCCATCCAACCGTACAGAAGCTGTTGGATCGCCCAGATCCCCACGAAGAACACGGCTGGGACCTCGATGAAGGTCAAGAAGATGAACACGGGGAACAGGGTCACCACGCGGGCCCGCGGGAACAGGACGACGTAAGCGCCCAGGACCCCGGCGATGGCCCCCGAAGCCCCGACCATGGGGGTCGTCGAATCGGGGTCGGTCAGGTACTGGGCCGAGGCCCCCGTGACGCCCGCGGCCAGGTAGAACACCAGGTAGCCGAGCCGTCCGAGTCGGTCCTCCACATTGTCCCCGAAGACCCGCAGATAGAGCAGGTTTCCGATCACGTGCAGCCACCCGCCGTGCACGAACATCGAGCTGAGCAAATCCAGGGCCACGGGGCCCCAGGCCTGGGGGCCGGATCGCAGGGCCGCGGTCAGGTCCCACGGCACGAAGCCGTAGCGGCGGATGAACGCCCCAGCCTCGGGGCCGAGGCTCAGCTCGAAGCCGAACACCAGTCCGCACGCGGTCATCAGGGCCCAGTTGACCAAGGGCGCCCGCCGTCGAGCTTGCATGTCCCGGATTGGAATCAGGGCCCGGTCGGGCTATCACGACCGACCCCCATCGTGCACCGCTCCGTTTTGCTTGCCCCGGACCGGGCCCTGGGGTGGGCTGGACAGCCGTGAGCGGTATCGAGCACCGGCTGCATCAACTGCGGACGATCCTAGCCGATGAGGGCTTGGACGGGGCGATCGTCCGCTCGACGGACCCCTACTTGGGCGAATATGTGCCGCCGGAGCTTGCCCTGCGACCCTGGCTCACCGGGTTCACCGGTTCCATGGGCGAAGCGCTCGTGGGTCGGGAGCAGGCCTGGCTGTTCGCCGACGGGCGCTACTGGCTGCAGGCCGAGGCGGAAGTCGATCCCCGAGCATGGCAGGTGGTCCGGGTCGGTTCGTCCGGGGCGTTGTCGGCTGCTCTGCTCGACCGGCTCGAAGCCCTCGCCCGAGGGCGGAGCGAGCCCCTGCGCATCGGGTTCGAGGCGGACCGCGTCACGGAGGGTGAACGGCGGGAGTGGTCACGCCGCCTCGAAGATTCGGTGACGCTGGTGGCCATGGATCCCAGTCCGGTTCACCGCTTGCGCCATCTGGAGGGGTCGCCGGCTCTATCCAGGCTGGACGGCCCGATGCGGTCGGTCGGGCCCGACGTGATGGGCAGTTCGGTGCTCGAGCGGGTCGAGGCCCTGTTCGAGCCCGTGCCCAAGTCGGTGGACTGGTTGTGGGTCCAGCGGCTCGACGATGTGGCCTATCTGTCGGGTCTGCGGGGACGGGGCTTGCCGCAGCAGTCGACGTTTCGGGGTGTGGCCCTGGCGGCTCGGGACGGCCTCTGGGTGGGGCTCGACGGCGATCGGACCCGGGCCGCAGGGTTGACCGCCCCCGGACTCGACGTGATGACCCGGTCCGAGCTCTTCGAGCGCTTGGGTCGGCAAGGCGGCACGGTCGGTTGCGACCCGGCACACACCACGGTGTCGGCCTGGCAGGACCTGTCCGAACGGGCCCGGGTGGTGTCGTGCCGCCTTCCGGTGGCGGCCCAAAAGGCCCGAAAGCGGCCCGAAGAGCTGGCGGCGATGCGAAGCGGATTTCGACGGGCCGACCGGGTCATGGCCACGCTGATCGACGAGGTCTGCCAGCGGGTGGTGGACGGAGAGCCGGTCACGGAGAAGGACGTGGCCGACCGGGTCGAGGCCCTGTTCGTCGAGGCCGGCGCCGTGAGCCTCAGCTTTCGGGTGATCGCCGCTGCTGGGACCCATGGCGCCATCATTCACTACGGAACGCCGGATCCGGAGCGGGTGCTCGGGCGGGGGGAATTGCTCTTGGTGGACTGCGGTGGATTGTTCGAAGCCGGCTACGCCACGGACCTGACCCGCACGTTTTTGCTGGGCGCGCCGGACGAAACCGGAAGCCCGCGCCAGCGCTTCATCTACACCTCCGTGCTCCGGGCCGCCATCGCGGGCATGCGGGCGCGCCTGGCCCCCGGGGCCACCGGCGCCCAACTCGATGGGATCGTGCGCGAAGCCTTGTGGGCCGAAGGACTCGACTATCCCCACGGCACGGGTCACGGGGTGGGGATCAACGTCCACGAAAGCCCACCCCGGATCTCCGGGTCCAGCACCACGGTCCTCGAAGCGGGGCATGTCTTTTCGATCGAACCCGGCCATTACGACGCCGAGTTCGGGGGGGTGCGCATCGAAAACGTGTGCACCTGCGTCGAAGATCCCGATGCCCCGGGCTTTTTGCGGGTCGAGCCCCTGACCTTTGCGCCGTTGGACGAGCGCTTGATCGACCTGGAGCGCCTTCGGACCGACGAACGGGAGTGGCTCGCCCGCTATCGGCAGCATGCCTGAGCTGCCCGAGGTCGAGCACGGGCGCCGGGTGGCGGAGTCGGTGGCCCACGGACGGACCGTGGTGCAGGCCCATGTGGCCGACGACCAAATCGTGTTTCCCGACGGTCCCGACGCGGTGAAGCGAGCCCTGAAGGGGCGCACGGTTCGGGCCGTGAAGCGGTGGGGGAAGCTGCTGTGGTTCGAGCTCGACCGGGGTCCCTGCGTGTCCTTTCACTTCGGGATGACCGGGGCGTTTCGCACCAAGGACCGGGCCGCCCTCCCCCTGGCCCACGGTCCCGGGCGCGAGGATCCCGACACTTGGCCGCCCAAGTTCTGCAAGATCGAACTGGTTTTCGATGGGGACGGCAGACTTGCCTTCACCAACGCTCGCCGTTTGGGACGGGTGCGCCTCCACGAAGACATCGAAATGGCTTTGTCGGGCATGGGCTTCGATCCCCTGCTGGCGCTTCCACCGCTGGCGAAGTTTCGGGACTTCCTTTCGGCCCGCAGCGGGGTGCTCAAGGCGGTCCTGCTCGACCAAAGCTTCGCGGCCGGTATCGGCAACTGGACGGCGGACGAAGTCCTGTACCAAGCCCGGATCGACCCGCGGCGGCGTGCCTGTGACCTGGACCCGGACGAGCAGAAGCGTCTGCACCAGGCACTGCGGCGGGTGATCAAGACTGCCGTCCGAGCCGACGCCCACGCCGAACGCTTTCCGCGGACCTGGCTCTTTCATCGCCGTTGGCGCCGCTCCAGCGCAAAGGCGGCGCCCTCGAAAGAGGCCTTGCGCTTCGACACCATCGGAGGGCGCACCACGGTCTGGTGCCCCGACCGACAGCACTGATCCCCGCCGCTCCGTCGCCGCGCCGGCACCGGCACCTGCCGGCTCGACGCCCGGCGGCTGCGCTTTTCGCTTGGCTCACGGGCCGCCGGCTTGGGGCTTCGGGGGCTGCACCGCCGGCGTCGGGGTGCCGGGTCGGGCTTTGGGTGAGTTGCGCCGCCGGCGTCGGGGTGCCGGGTCAGGCTTTGGGTGGGTTGCGTCGGGGGGCTCGAGGGCCGCCGCGCGGGTACGGCGCTCTCGGGGCGCCCGGCTCCGAAAGGCCGTGGGCCCGCCTCGGCTGGGGACCCTGGTACCGTCCGCTTCGAAAGACCCCGGTGCTGCC
>DAPKRQ010000263.1:0-90916 GCA_031800475.1 Myxococcales bacterium LLY-WYZ-16_1 | reverse complement strand
GGGGCGGCCCGATCCCGCCCTCCAGGAAGAGCAGCATGGCCCGAAAACGTAATCGCAAGTTCATTTTCGTGACCGGAGGGGTGGTCTCTTCCCTCGGAAAAGGGCTCTGCAGCGCATCCATCGGCGCGCTGATGGAGAACCGAGGCCTCAAGATCACCCTCTTGAAGCTCGACCCGTACATCAACGTCGACCCGGGCACGATGAGTCCGTACCAGCACGGCGAGGTCTTCGTGACCGACGACGGCGCCGAAACGGACCTGGACTTGGGCCATTACGAACGCTTCACCACCGTCGAGCTCACGCAGCGCAACAATCTCACCACCGGTCAGATCTATCACCGGGTGATCGGAAAAGAACGACGAGGTGAATATCTCGGAAAGACCGTTCAGGTGATTCCGCACATCACCGACGAGATCAAGGGTGCAGTGCGCCTCGCCGCCGACGATGTCGATCTGGCCATCGTCGAGATCGGCGGAACGGTGGGCGACATCGAGTCGCTGCCCTTTCTCGAAGCGATTCGGCAGATGCGCCGGGAACTGGGCGAGGACAACACGCTGTACATCCACATCGCGTTCGTGCCCTACCTGAAGTCCGCCGGCGAGCTGAAGACCAAGCCCACCCAACACTCCGTCGGAGAACTTCGCCGAATCGGAATTCATCCCGATATCTTGGTGTGTCGAAGCGAAAACGAGCTTTCTTCCGACATCAAGAAGAAGATCTCTTTGTTCTGCGACGTAAATCTGGACTGCGTCATTTCGGCGCCGGACGTGGAAAGCATCTACGAGCTGCCGATGCACCTCGCGGACGAGGGGGCTGACGAAAAAATTGCCGAGCTCTTGAACATCTGGTCGCGCTCACCGGGACTCGAGCGCTGGAAGCACATCGTCCAGCGGATCAAACAGCCGCAGTACGAGCTGAAGATCGGGATCGTAGGTAAATACACCCAGCTCACCGAGTCTTATAAATCTCTGCACGAGGCCCTGGTGCACGGCGGGATCCCGAACGATGTGCGGGTCGAAATGGAGTACATCGAAGCGACGAACCTCGAAGATGATCGAAGGCTGCGGGAGGTCGATGGGATCCTCGTTCCGGGAGGCTTCGGGGAGCGTGGCACCGAAGGCATGGTCGAGGCCGTTCGCTTCGCCCGCTCCGAAAAGGTCCCGTTCTTCGGAATCTGCCTCGGTATGCAGATGGCCGTGGTCGAGTTCGCGCGAAATGCCTGTGGAATGGAAGGCGCCAACTCGACCGAGTTCGAAGGCCAGACCCGGTATCCGGTGGTGGACCTGATGGCTGAGCAGCGCGAGGTCAAGGACCTGGGCGCCACCATGCGCCTCGGCGCTTATCCCTGCGTGCTCAAGCCCGAATCTCGTGCGGCCCGCATGTACGGGCGTGCCGAAGTCTCCGAGCGCCACCGACATCGGTACGAGGTGAACAACGAGTTTCGGGAGCAGCTCGAAGCGGGTGGCATGTCTTGTTCGGGGACTTCACCGGACGGCAAACTCTGCGAAATCGTGGAGGTGGCCGATCACCCTTGGTTCTTGGGCTGCCAGTTTCATCCGGAATTCAAGAGCAAGCCGTTCGCGCCCCACCCGCTGTTCACCGGCTTCATTCGCGCTGCTCTGTCCCATCGTCGTCGCTCGAGCGAAGAAGTCCGGGAGTCTCGGGGTTGAGCCAGAACGAGCTCGGGTGAATGATGGGGCATGCTCCAGTCCCTGGACCACATAGACATCGTCTGCATCGACCTCGACGGCTGGGAAGCGTTTGCCGAGCCTTTGGGCTTGGTTCGGATCAAGGAGACTTCGAACCATTCCACCAAGACCGCCGCGGCGTCCCGGACCCGGGAGTACTGCGGCGGCACCCCTGCGCCGAAAGTCGAAGTCCACGAAGCTCGGTTTTTCGAGCTGGTTGGATTCAATCACCTGGCCTTCGGTGTGCAAGATGCTCGACGGGGGGCGGAGTGGCTATCGGCGCAGGGTGTCCGCATCGACAACGTGCGCGACAATCCGGACAACGGAAAGACCCTGGTGAATTTTCGGACGCCCGACGGTGTGCGTCTACAGCTGGCGGAGCACGATCCAGCACCGCCCGATCGAGTCCGCGCGGGTGGCTCAGCCATCGCGGGTGTCGCTCTGACCGTGTCCAGTCTTTCGCAGCACCGGCGGTTTTTGGAGACCCTGGGGCTCCGATTCGACGAAACGGACGGTCAGCTCCAGACTCGGCTCGACGGCGTTTCCCTTCGTTTTCGGGAAGCTTCTTCCACGGGCCCCGTCGGGCTTGAACAGATCGAGCTGAAATCTGGACAGGGAAGGGTCCGGTGCCCCACCGGAATCCGGTGGGGCCCGGCCGCTACAGGAACGTGATCTCTTCGACGGCCAGCATCTGGGTTTTGTCGGTGGCCAGGAAGTTCGGCTGGTCCGACAGGGCCTTTTGCCCCTGCTCCGAGCCCAGGGCCGCCTGAAAGTCTTCGGGTGAGTCGAACCAAAGGCTGATCACTCCGTCGAACGCGGGCGGGTTCCCTTCCGGGTCCGGCAATGGATAGTTCCCCTCGTAGCGACGCAGCTTCGGCAGCTCCTTTACGATGGGAGCGTGCACGTTCTTGCTGTAGTTCGCGTACTCGTCGAACGACATCTCCGGCTTCTTGTGCACCATGAACATCACTTTGAACATCGACTTCTCCGTTCGGCTTTTCGAGTTGGCTGATTTCTTGGCTGTCGACTGCGCCGCGCAGCCCAACGCCAGGACTGCGGGACCGGAAGCCAAGATGAACTCCCGTCTTTTCATTGTCTTCTGCCCTCGGGCGAGCGTGTTCTAGATCAACCTCGGAGGCATGAAAACCCCCGCCGCAGCGCTTTCTGAAGACTTCGATCTGAGCTAAGCCGAGAGCGTCATGCCCCTGTTCGATGCCGACGAACTCGAGGATTTCGTCGCTCGGGTGTTGGTCTCCCGCGACCTTCCCGAGTCCGACGCCCGGACTGCAGCGCGCGTTCTCGTGAGCGCCGACCGGCGTGGGATAGTGTCGCATGGAGTGAGTCGCCTGCACATCTATGTCGACATGCTCGATGTCGGAAACATCAATCCGCGCCCGAATCTTCGCGTGGTGCACGAGACGCCCAGCACGGCGACGGTGGACGGTGACGGCGGCATGGGTCTGGTGGTTGGCCCGTGGGCCCATGGAATCACACTGGAAAAGGCGGAGCAGGTGGGCACCGGATGGGTCGCCGTGCAAGGAAGCAATCACTACGGCATTGCCGGTTGGTACACCCTTCGATCGGTGGAGCGCGACATGATCGGTTGGGCCATGACCAACACGACCGTTTTGGTGGCGCCTTTGTGGGGCGTGGAACGCATGCTCGGTACCAATCCGATCTCGGTCGCCTTTCCCGCGGGCGAGGAGCATCCCGTGGTGGTCGACATGGCGACCAGCGCCGTGGCCTTCGGAGAGATCGAAAAGTGCATGCGTGCAGACGAGCCGGTGCCTGCCAATTGGGCGGTGGGAAAGGGCGGCGGAGAGCCGCCCGACGCCAAAGCCATCGTGGCGGGAGGGGGCGCGCTGCGCCCCTTGGGCGGGGTGCGCGCCGATGGAGGACACAAGGGATATTGCCTGGCCGCTTTCGTCGACCTGCTGTGCGGTCCACTGTCGGGCGCCGCCTGGGGACCGTTCACCCCGCCTGCCACGACTTGGTTGCCCCGCCCCGAGCGCATCGTGGGTTCCGGGATCGGTCACTTCTTCGGCTCCATGCGGGTTGATGCGTTTCGACCCATCGAAGACTTCAAGCAGAGCGTGGACGACTGGATTCGCACCTTTCGGACCGCCGTGCCCGAAGACGGCACCGGCGGCCCGTTGATTCCGGGGGATCCGGAGCGTCAGGCCGAAGCACGGGCCCGGGAGCACGGGGTCGAGCTTTCGGACAAGATCGTGTCCACCCTCCGGCAGGTTTCGCAAAAGACCGGCTGTGCCCTTCCCGGGATGTCCTGACCGGTATGGCTCGGCGGCGCTCAGTCGCTTTCGAGTGAAGAGAGTTCCGCATCCACCGCGTCCAGCGCCACGGCCAGCTCGGCCTGCGGCACGTTGAGTGGAGGGGCCAGCAGGAGCATGTTCCAACGGAGTAGCGCGTAGACGCCTCTATTCCGAAGGCCGGCTACGAAGCGTTTGCCTGCCGGGGACGGTGCGGCGCCAAAAGCCCCGAGCGGTTCGCCGCTCCGAGGATCTTTCAGCTCGAGGGCCCCGAACAGGCCGACGTTGCGCACGGCGGCGACCGCACGGGGGTGCGCATCGGCCAGGGCGTGGAGTCGATCTCGGAGCCAATCGCCCAGAGTTTGGCTCCGTTCGACCAGACTCTCCCCATCGATCGTGTCGATCACGGCCAGCGCCACCTCCAGGCAGAAGGGGTGGGCGTTGTAGGTCATGCCGGACCAAAAGGGTGTCTGCTCGAAGGTGTCTGCGAGCCGGCGGGTCATGCCCACCGCACCCAGCGGCACGTACGAGCTGGTGAGTCCCTTGGCCATGGTCACCAGGTCCGGATTCAGGGCTTCGTGTTCGAACGCGAACCAGCGGCCGGTTCGACCGAAGCCGGTCATGACTTCGTCGCAGATCAGCAAGATGTCGTGTTTTCGAAGGAGCGTTTGCAGACCTTCGAAGTAGCCCCGGGGCGCACGAAGGATGCCGTTGGAGCCCATCACCACTTCGACTGCCATGGCTGCGATGGTGGAGGGGTCCTCTTGGAGGATAACCTCTTCGGTCTGCTGCAGTACCAGTCGGACCGTTTCGTCGGGATCTTCCGACCATCGAAAGGAAAAGGGGTCGGGACCCAACACCCGCACGAAGCCCGGGGGTTCGGGCCAACGATTTCGTCGCGGATCCCCACTGGCTGCGAGCGAACCCGGGGTGGCGCCGTGGTAGCTTCGATGGCGGGAAAGGATCTTGTGTCGGCCGGTGGCTGCACGGGCGATCCGGATTGCGTTCTCCATGGCGTCCGCTCCGCCGAGCGTGAAGAAGAAGCACTCCACGTCGTTGACGAAGAGCTCTGCCAAGCGGTGTCCCAGTCGGGCTCTGGCCTCCGTCGCCATCGACGGGGCGGCGAAGGTGAGTTTGCTCGCGGCCTCTTGCATCGCACCCAGGATCCGTGGGTGACCGAAGCCCAGGTGCATGCTGAGCATCTGGCCCGACAGATCGAAATAGCGGCGGCCATCCGCATCCCAAAAGAAGGGACCTTCCCCACGCACCGCTACGAGCGGATCGATCCTGGACGTGGCCGACCAGGAGTAGAGGGTGTGTTCCAAACACAGGCGCTTGATTTCGTCCGAGTTCATGTATGGGCCTCTTCCATGCGGCGCGGTGGAACTCGGATCGGCTCTGCGTGCTCGAGCCAGTCCGCGACCTTTCGAATGGCATCCATGTCCAGGGCTTCGCTCGGATTGTCGGGCAACGAGCGAATGGTGGTGGTGCGGTCCGGCGGTAGCTTCGCAAACCGCCGGGTGGCGAGCATCTGGGCTCCGGTGGTCGGGTCTGGTTCCCGCGAGACACTGAACGCCAGCCCGAGCAGCGGAACCTGGGCCTCACGGGTGGCTGCCAGGGCCATCAACGCCAGGGTACTCCCCTGAATGTGGTCGGGTGCCAACAGGAGCAGCGGCGCGGAGAGCGCCCGGGCCAGGCTCAGGTTGTCGTGATCCCAGGTGAGCGGCGTCGACAGGCCACCTGCGCCCTCCACCAAGGCCACGTCGGTTCCCGATGCCGCCGTCCGCACACGGTCGATCAGCCCGTTCCAGTCCAGCGGCGCCTGCTCCATGTCGGCGGCCATGGGCGGGACCAGCGTGGGCCGATAGCGGACCAAGGCTTGGCGGGGCGAAGATTGACCGGTGGCCTCCGCGAGCCGCTCTCCGTCTTCCGCTCCGGGCGGACCGCGGTCGCACCAAGCCTCCACGGCCTTGATCGCCACCACTCGACGACCCCGGGCCTGCAGTGCCCGAGCGAACGTCGAAACGAGCGTCGTCTTGCCGACGCCCATGCCGGTACCCCCGATGAAGACGATCCGGGTCATCCGCGTTCTTTCGAATCGTGCGAAACCAGTTGAAGTCGCCAACCGGCTGGATCCCGAAAGTTCACCAGCGTTCTTCCCGTGGGCTCGAAGTACTTGGGACCGGCCTCGATCGGAATGCCGAGTTCCTCCAGGCGGCCCGCAGCAGCCTCGCCATCCTCTACGCGGAAGGCTATGTGGTTGATGCCGATGTTTTCTTCCTTTTCCACCTGATGTAGCTCGATGACCGTGCCGCTCGGCAGCCGCAGCTCGGCAGAAGCACCGTGGTGGTCCGTGCGGCGGACGAGCTCCAAACCCAAAGACTGATACCAGGCCACGGTGGCGTCCACGTCTTTGACGATGATTTCGATGTGGTCGATGGCAAGCAGCATGTAATCCTCTCAGTCCAGCAGTCGTTCGAGACGATCGGTGTGGAACGCGATTCGATCCTCGGAGCCCTCGCGCTGTGCTAGACTGCGCCAACAACCCACCTGACCCCATCGATCGTAAACCTGATTTCCCTGCAGGATACAGGGGAGCGAGAACTCTAGACGACCCTCCACTTCGGTCGCCAAATCGGGAAGGCGCACACCCGCCGGGGGGAGTTCGGAGGGTGCCAGTCCGCCCAGCGGAATCAAGATGGCGTTGTCGTCGCCCGCCTTGCGGAACCACGGGGCTGCTGCCTCGGTGGCGGTGATGACGGCATCGAAGCGGTCTGCGGGGATGGAGTCATCGGGTCCGAACAGGACCACGTCGCGGTCGTTCAGGTGAAGGGTGAGTGCCTGACGGAGTCGTGCTTCATCGGCCACCACCGCCACCCGCTTTCGATCCGGTTCGAGCGCACGGGATGCGGCCGAAGCGAGAACATCGGCCCAAGATACCGGATGAGCGCCCGCCAGGCTCAGACTCGGGTCGGCCAACAGGCGGTGCTCGTGGGCGGGGGCTTGGTCCAGCCCATCAGTGGTGCCCGAAACCAGGCCGACCGCCCATCGTTCGGATCGCAAAACCACGGGGCCGTCGAAGGGCATGAGGTGGACAGGCACCGCCAACACGGCGGTGCGCTTGCCGTCCCGTCCTCGGGCTACCCCCAGACGGCCGAGAACCTCGTCGAAGTCTTCGGCGGAGCGATCCTCCTTTTCGAGGGCTTCGGCTGCTGGTCTCGACGGGTATTTGCGACGGGATGCGGCCCTGGCTTCGACGACGGACTGGACCACGTCCTCAGGGAGCACTTTGCCTTCCAGGCCGCCGACCGGTTCGGCCATCTGGCCGACCGGCACCACGACCAGGTCGGGATGGACGCCTCGGGCTGTTGCCGCCTCCGCCAGCTGTCCGAGAGACCCAGAGTGCATGCGCGCGATGCCCGTCTCGACATATGTGGGCTCGAACCCTCGGCCGACCAGCGGTCGGATGAAACGCCGCCCGAGGGCGTTGACGAGTCGCCGGTCGATCTGTTGCTCGAGCCCGAACTTCTCCTGAAGGAGTGCGCAGATCACCTCGGTCTGGGCGTTGCCGGTGGCTCGACCCAGGCCCTGTAGCGACGTGTCGACCATCTTGGCTCCGGCTCGTAGGGCGGCCAGGCTGTTTGCTACCGCGAGCTGAAGGTTGTTGTGAGCATGAAAGCCGACCTTCGCACGGTTTCCCACTGCGTCAGCCATGGCCGCCACGTAGTCGCGGGCTTCGTGCGGCATCCAGCAGCCCGCCGAATCCACCAAGTAGACCCAGTCGGCCCCTTCTTCCACGGCCTGCCGGGCTTTGTCGGCCATGACCTCCGGGGATCGGAGGTAGCTGCGCATGAAGTTGATCGAGACGGTGAGCCCCTTCTTCTTCGCGTCGCCGATGGCGGCCATCGCCTCACCCCGGTCTGGAATGCTCTTGGGGGTCACCGCCAAGCGGATGAAGTCCAGACCGAAGTCGGTGGCTCGACCCAGCATGGTTTCGATCATCTGGGCGTCGAAGACGTTGCAGGCCAAGAGCGTCCCCAGGCGGGCGTTCTTTACCATGTCCCGGACGGCGACCAGGTAGCGCTCATCAGTCTCCGCCGCCGGTTTGGAGCCGGGAAACAGGTGGCCGTTGAGCCCCCATCCGTGGCCGACTTCGATGTACTTGAAGCCAGCCTGGTCGAGCAGATGGGACAGTACGATTACGTCGTGGACCGTGTATTGAAAATCGATCTCGTAGCTTCCGTCTCGAATCGTCGTTTCCAGGATCTCGGCTTCGATGTGTTCCGTCATTTATGACTCCAGGCTCGCGTGAGTAGATCAGGCCGAGAGTTCGCGGATCCAGGCGAACACTCTAGGCTCGGGTACGGTACCCTTGTGCTTCTCGGCGTGGTCCTTGATGCGGGTCAGAACCTCCGTCACGCCGTCGTCTGACAGCTCGAGGTTCAGCTCTTTGGCCAAGCGACGGACCCCAGCGGCGCCGGAGTGCTTGCCGAACACGACCTCGTGGGCCCGTCCGACGGTGGCCGGAGGGTAGGGCTGGTAGCATTCCGGGTTTGCCAGCAAGCCGGCCACGTGGATTCCCGATTCGTGGGTGAACGTCCAGCCTCCGACCACGGGCTTGTGAGGTGGTGCCTCGGTGCCGCTCGCTCGATGCACCAGTTGGGACAGCTCGTGGAGCCGGGACAGGTCGATGCCGAGGTCGCATCCGTACTTCACATGCAGGAGCACCAAGAGTTCTTCGAGGCAGGTGTTGCCGCAGCGCTCGCCGGCACCGTTGACGGTCACCTGAGCCATCTTGGCGCCAGCCCGAAGGGCCGACACCGTGTTCGCCAGGGCCAGACCCAGGTCGTTGTGAAAGTGGGTCCCGATGTGGGCCTCGTAGCGATGGGCCAGCAGGCGGGTGATGCCGGCGGCGCTCTCGGGCGTGAGGACACCGAGGGTATCCGGAAAGACCATGTAGTCCGCACCGGCTTTCTCCGCCCGGTCATACAGGGCCAACAGCCGTTCAATGGGGGTGCGGCTGCCGTCCTCGACCGCGAACGACGCGAGCACACCTCGCTCCTTGCAGCGGGTGATGGCGGCCTCGGCTTCGTCCAAGGCTCGCTCCTCCGTCCACCGGAGCTTGTCGAACAGGTGGGTGTCCGAGCCCCCGACAAACAGGGCCACCATCTCAACTCCGGCGTCCACGGTCCGGTCGATGTCTTCGGGCTTCAAGCGGCAGAGGGCCGCGGTCTTCATTCGAAGTCCTGCCTTGCAGATGCGGTTCACGCCCTGCCACTCGGCGGCAGACGAGGCGGGAAAGCCCACGTTGGCCCAGTGCACGCCCGTGTCGGACATGAGCTGAGCCATCTCCAGCTTTTCGTCCGCCGAGAACCGAACACCTGGTGGCTGCTCTCCCTCGCGCAGAGTGTTGTCATAGATGACCAGGTCGTTTGGGATCGGAGTTTCGAAGGCTCCGGTCAGGAGATTGGCAGTAGATCGGGTCTCGACGGGTTCGATTCGCATGGATCCTCCGTTCAACGTTCGAGCTCGGCCAAGACGGCTCGGACGAGTTCGCGGGTGCCGGCCTTGCCGCCCAAGTCAACCGGCATCTGGATTGTCATTGCCGTCAAAAGGGCGTGCATGAGGCGATCAGACGCTTCAAAGTGGCCCCAGTGGGCCAAGAGCATCGCCGCGCTTCCGATGGCGGCGGCCGGATTGGCGATTCCTCGGCCGGCAATGTCGGGGGCGCTTCCGTGGCACGGTTCGAAGTATGCTTGACCGGCGCCGATGCCGGCTGATGGCGCCATCGGAAGGCCACCCATGGTTTCCGCAGCCACGTCGGAGAGGATGTCACCGAAGAGGTTGGACGTCACGATGACGTCGAAAGACTCTGGCCGGGCCACAAGTCGACGGGCTGCCTCGTCGACGTACAAGTCGTCTACCGTTAGCTGCGGGAAGCGCTCGAGAACCTCTCGACATGTCTCCAGGAAGAGAAGGTCCGTCTGAGGAAGGACGTTTGCCTTGTGAACCACGGTCACGTGGCCCGGAGTCTGCGCGTACTCTTTTCGGTGGACGGCCAGACGCGCTGCGTACTCGGCGATCCGAAGAACCGCCCTCCGGGTGGTCATGCGAAGTGCGAACTTGCCATCGTGATCTGGCAGGGGGCGGTCCAGGGCGTCTCGGAACTCGGGCCAACGCCGCCGAAACTCCGACAGATCCCCCTCTCGGCCTGGATACATACCCTCGGTGAGCTCGCGAACGATGACCAACTGGGTCCTTCCACCGCCGGTTACTGCCGGAACGCCAGGAAGGCTCGCAGACGGCCGAAGGTTCGCGTAACTCTCGAGCTGGTATCGAATGTATCGAAGAATCGCACGGCTCTTCTTTTGAACTGCTCCCACCAAGATACCGTCTGCTGCGTCGATCGCCTCCTTGACCGATTCCGGAAAACCCGTTCCGAGCTCGACTTCGGCCCGTTCTCCATGAACCGGGCTGCGCAACTCGAACGGGACGCCGGTGGCCTCGAGGCACTCCACCGCAGCCTCCGTCACCTCGGGGCCGATCCCATCCCCCCCGATTACCGTGAGAACCGGGCGTTCGGGCAAGGGCCGTTCGGTTGGAAGCACCCAGGTCCGCGGGGACCACGCGGGGGTCAAGACGAGGCCTCCCCGTCCGGCGTCAGCCAGGGGACGACGCTCCTTCGGCGACTTTCAAAAGCCTCGATGGCCGCCTGGTGAGTCATCGTCAACGAGATTTCGTCCTGGCCTTCGAGCAGGCGCTGCTTCCGAAAGGGGTCGATGTCGAACGAATACTGTCGCCCGTCCGGACCCCGAACCACTTGCTTGGGCAAGTCGACCTGCAGCCGGGCGCCGGGTGCTTCTTCGAGCTGGCGTCGAAGGGTTGCGCAGTCGGCGGGCCCCAAGCGAACCGGAAGAACACCGTTGTTCGTGCAGTTGTTGTAGAAGATATCGCCGAAACTCGGGGCGATGATGCATCGAAAGCCTGCCGACGAGTCCGGATGGGTCGTGTCGCTCAGGGCCCAAACGGCACCCTCTCGCGACGAGCCGCAACCGAAATTCACGTCGGCAACCAAGATGCGCGCGCCTCGGTATACGTCTCGATTCAGCGGGAACTCGCTCCTCGGCTGCCCGTCGTCATCGAAACGAAGGTCGTAGAACATGAACTGCCCGTAGCCCACGGTCCTCGGCTTTCGGAGGAAACGGGCCGGAATGATGCGATCCGTGTCCACGTCCTGAAGCTCCAGGGGGACCGCTATCTCGTCGATCGTGACGAATTTCTCGAGCATGACTCAGGCCTTCTTTCTAATATCCGTGAGCTCACCGGTAATGGCGGCAACTGCAGCCATGGCGGGACTCATGAGGTGGGTTCGGCCGAGCTTTCCTTGGCGTCCCTCGAAGTTGCGGTTGGACGTGCTCGCGCAGCGTTCGAAAGGCGCAATGGTATCTCCGTTGATCCCCAAGCACATGCTGCAACCAGGATCCCGCCATTCTAGATTGGCGCGCATGAAGACTTCGTGGAGGCCTTCGGCTTCGGCTTGTCTTTGGACCTCGAGGGAGCCCGGAACCACCCAGGCTGGAATTCGGGCCTGGTGGCCATCCACGATCTGCGCAACCACCCTCAGGTCTTCGATCCGGCTGTTCGTGCAAGAGCCGATGAACACCCGGTCCACGGGCAGGCCCTCCAAAGGTCGGTTGGGCTCGAGCCCCATGTAGTCGAGCACCCTCTCGAACCGGGCTTTGCGGTCGGGAGCTTCGAGGGACCGGGGATCTGGAACGGTACCGTCGATGGGTGCCGCGTCCTCCGGGCTCGTTCCCCACGTAACCATGGGAGCTACGTCGCTGGCGTCGATCCGCGCCTGTCGATCGAAACGAGCTCCCGGGTCCGTCGACAGGCTGCGCCAGTGGGACACTGCAGCGTCCCACGCATCACCGTGCGGCGCGAAAGGGCGCCCCTTTAGATACTCGAAGGTCTTGTCGTCCGGAGCGATCATGCCCGCCCGGCCACCGGCCTCGATGGCCATGTTGCACAGGGTCATTCGGGCTTCCATGGAAAGGTTCTCGATGGTGGATCCAGCGAACTCGATCGAATGGCCCACAGCCCCCGCCGCGCCGATCCGATGAATGACGTAGAGGATGAGGTCCTTCGACGTGACGCCGGGCGATAGTTGGCCTTCGGCTAAAATCTGAAGCGTCTTGGGGCGGATCTGCCATAGGCACTGGGTGGCCAATACGTGGGCGACTTCGGAGGCCCCGATGCCGAACGCCAGTGCTCCGAAGGCTCCGTGGGTCGACGTGTGGGAGTCTCCACAGACGATGGTCAGTCCGGGTTGGGTCAAGCCCTGCTCGGGTCCGACCACGTGAACGATTCCCTGCCCCGGGTCTTGCAGTCCGAAGCGACGAATCCCGAATCTGTCGGTGTGCTCGTGAAGCAGGCGCACCATGTTGCGAATCTCGGCGTTCTCGATGCCCTCCAGACCTTTCCGCTGGTTCTGGGTGGGAACGTAGTGATCCGCGCAAGCGAATGTCGCGTCGGGGCGGCGTACGGTCCTTTGAGCCATCTGTAGCGCGGCAAAGGCATGAAACGATCCTTCATGGAGGAAATGCCGGTCGATGTAGAGCAGCGTGGTCCCATCCTCCCGGCGGGTGACCTCGTGCTGTTCCCAAACTTTGTCGAAGAGCGTTCGTGCACTCATGACCATTCTCCGGATTCTCGTTCAAGAAGCTGGTGGATGGGCCAGGCGGGAGCGAAGCCGGCCGAGGCAATCCCAAAGATGAGGCAGCTGGTCCCGAAGGCGATTGCCACCGGGCACGATCTCGGTCCGAAAAGCTCCGAATACCGGTCCGGTCCATTGGAGCCAAGCATCCAGGTTCTGGTCGACCTGCTGGATGGTGTCGGCGGTGAAAGTGCGCTCGAAACCAGCGGCTCGAGCCAGCCCCTCGAAGGACAACTTGTCGCGAGCGGGAACCGGCTGCCCTCCGGTTCCGGCGTAGACTCCGTTCTCGAGGACGAACAGGGAGTAGTTGGGCGGAGCCTGCGCGACGATGGTGGCCATTGTCCCCAGGTTCATCAGAAGGCTTCCGTCCCCGTCGAACACCCAAACCGGCCGCTCGGGGCGAGCCATAGCCAGGCCCAGCCCCAGCGACGAGCCTTTGCCCATGCAACCCCGAAAGTGCACGTCCAAGTCCGGCTCGCGGCTCACGTCGAACCAGGGCTGGCGAGCGGTCTGGCATGGAATGACGATGGCGCCATCCCGGCGGGATTCGAAGCGAGCGAACAACTCGGAAACTCGGATCACTTGGTTTCCTCCGGCAGGAGAATGGCCGTGGGCTTCCCGGTCTCGGTCGCGGTGGAATAGGCCGCCGCAATCCGGCTCAGGTCGGCGTCCTCGAGAATCGGGAACGAGCGGATCCCCCAGGCTTCGAGTACAGGCTCAGTGTACACCGCAGCCGAATCCTTCGGATGGCCCGCCGGATCCCAGCCTCGGTATCCCACCATCATGACGAACGGGATCCGAGCGTAGTGGCCGAATCCTCGGATCGAATCTCCGGACTCGAACATTCCGGTATTTTGAATGACGATCAGGGGCTTTTTGCCTCCCACGATGAGCCCGGCCGCGACCGCCATCGTCTCGCCCTCGCGAGATACGGGAATCATCGTCAAGGACGGCGCCCGGGACATGAGCTGATACGTGCTGTCGTGCTCGATGTCCGGAAGATAGGGAACGTGGGTCACCCCGTTCTCTACGATGGTCCGGACCAGAAGTTCCGGCGTTACCGAGATTTGGGTCACGTGCAAACGCTAGCACGCCGGCAAGATGTGGCCGCAAGGGGCCCCTGTGACAATTGTGGGGCGAGGATCAGAAGACGCGAATGTCGAAGTTTGCGCCGAGGATGTACTGGTTCCGGGTGTTCGCGCCGCCGACGAATGCGCGCCCGAATCCGGTAACCGCCAGCCGTTCTCCGAAGAAGTAGGATAGGCTTCCACCGAATAGCACAACCTCTTCGAGCAGGAGCGCATCGTGAAAATCTTGAAGGGGCGAGGACAAATCACCGAATTCGAGAAAGCGTATCCCGTCGTGCTGGACGTGGTAGTCGAAGTCCACGGTCACCGGAAGCTGCGGCAAGATGAAGTATCCGATGGTCGCCGAAACGTCCGAATAGTGCTGCGAGATTTCGGACGTCTCCGGTGCAGAGGTCGAGAAGTTTTCGCCGAGGGTCAGCTCGTAACCCACCTGGAAAAAAAGCTCGTCCAGCAGGGGCTCGAGCGTGCGACCGACCGAGGCTCCCAGATGGAACTTCGCGATCCCGCGCCCCGGTGCTGCGAATCCTTGGGTCTCGTAATCGTGCGTGGGGAGGCTGCCACCCAAGTTGACAGCCAAGGCGAAGGGGTCGACCAGGACTCCATATCGCACGTCGAGCCGCAGGTCTGTCGGAACCAGGTGGAGGCTTCCATCGTCCAGGCTACCATGGCGCTCCAGACCGGGGGTGTCCGTGCCCTGATACTCGACGATGACCAACGGAAGCTGCAGCCGCACTGCCAGTCGGGGGATCGGGGTGACGTAGTCGGCGGAAAGCGTCACGATCTGGGCCAGCAGATCCGTGTTGCCGATGCTTAGACCTTCTTCTTCAACGATCTCGTTCGAGGGCGCCAGTGTGTACTGGACCCCGAGGCTCAGACTGTTGGTTTCGCCGACCCAAGCCTGACCGAAAGCCGGCGAGGCCGCCGTCATCGCCAAGCCGGCGAGCAGGAAGGATAGGAGGAGGGTTCGAGTCTTGGCCATCATTGCTTTTCCGCCGTGAAGGTTCCGGACCGGCCGAGGGCGGTCCACTGGCCCGACGCCGTGCAGTCGTCTGTTTCCAGGACCCCGGTCAGTTGTACCCTGCCGCTCTGCGGCATGATCTGGCCGTCATCCGAGACGGTCATGGTGGACGGGATCTCATCAGATTCTTCCAAAAAGAAGAACCCGCTGCGTAGCTCGCTCGTCTCACCAGGGTCGGCAAAAGTGAGAAAAGCCGAAAAGTACCCGGCCTCTTCCCCCGACTCTTCGAGGAGTACTCCCGAAAAGCCCCCGGTGCAGTCGTTGTTCGTGTCGCCGCCCGGTCCGCAGGCCATGGCGAGCATGGTGCTCAGGGCGATGAAGATGCGACCCATGGCGTCGGTCTGCCACGGGGTAGACTCGGATTCAAGCCAGGTAGAGAAGATTCTGAATGGATCTCAAGCTCGGGAAGAGTGCGTTCCGAGCAACGAGCGCGGCGCTGGATTCACTGCACCTTGGTGAACGGGCGCAGGTAGCACCACAGGCCCAGCAGGTCGAGTCGACGATCGGTGTCCTCGCCGTTCTCGTCGGGCAATGGAACCACTCGGTGGATCGAGGTCGCATGGAGCAAGAAGCCTTCGTCCGGCATGTTCTGGGTCGTGGCGGCATCGACAACGACTGTGTCCTCGTCGGGGTTGCCGAGACAGACGTGAGTGGTTTCCTGGGCAGAGTTCGCGATGACGACGAACGGGATCACCGGGTCGTTGAAGCCGTCGTCTTCATCGTTGAACGGAAGCGGCAGGTCCTGCCCGGCCTGAATCTCCATGTTCGCGGTGTCCATCGCGTCGGGCACCGGGTAGCGCCCGGGAATGCGCAGCTCTGCGTTGATCCGCCAGGGCGCGTAGTCGGCGTTGCCCTCCACTTCCACGTTGTAGGTGCGGGCTGGGGCGATCAGCTCCGAAATGTCGATGCCCGTGTCCATTCCGGTCGCCAGGTCGATGTTCGACAGGAACGTGAAGTAATAGACATCGTGCGAACGGAAGAAGGGATCGGGCTGGCCCCCGATGATCGGCTGCACTTCGGTCGCTTGCGGCATGCCACCGACCCGGAGGTTACCGACGTTGTAATAGGTCGTGTTCGAGGGGTCGGATGGCTCGAGCGGCCACAGCGGGTTGGAGTCGGTGATCTCGGTGCATTCACCCTCGGGCACGAACGGAATGAAGTCTGGGTCCTGGGCCGCTTTGAAGAACGCCGTGAGACGAACGGCTTCCACGCCTCCGCCAAAGTCCATGAACTCCCAGCGGACCTCGCCGCCCTCGGGAGAAGTGAAACCCACTTGGTCATTGCCGTTGCCGCCGTGAACTCCGCTGTTGCTTCCGTTGGCGTTGCTCGTGTCGTCGTCCCCGCAGGCTGCGGCGCCGAGCACGAGCGCCATGGTGATTCGATTCAAAAACTGGATACGCATCTCGCTTCCTTCGATTCCCTTCTGATCAGTCTCTGTGATCTCGGTCGCGGAACTACCAGCCCTCGGAGGGGAGTGGAAGCGGGGGGATGCAAAAAATCGACGGGCGGAAGTAGCCGAAATTCGTCCGAAAAGCGCGGATTTCCGCAGTTTTGCCCGACATGGTCCTACAAGGGTTCACCTCTCTTCACCAGGTAGGATGCGGTCGGACTTCTCTCGAAGGGAAGGGTGGAGCGAATCAGGCCCGGACACGCAGCCGAAGACGCTTTGGAAGACGCACCACGCTTCTCTCCCAATCGATGTCCGGCTCTACCAACTCGATGTGGCGAAATCTACAGAGTAGCTTCTCGAACACGATCTCCGCCTCCAAACGCGCCAAGGTGGCGCCGATGCACGCGTGAATGCCAACGCCGAATGCCAGGTGGCGGTTGGAGCTCCGCTCGGGATCGAACGCGTCCGGTCGCTCGAAGACTTTCGGGTCTCGATGGGCCGCGCCCAGGACCTGCACCACCAGATCTCCCGCCTTCATGGGCTGCCCCCGAAACTCCAGGTCACGAGCGCAGATCCGAAGATCCCGCTGAAGGGGGCTTTCAAAACGCATCATCTCTTCGATGGCCCTGCGCAGTGCAGCCTTCTTCACCGCCGGGTCGGTGGTATCGAGGAGCCTTCGGAGCCGGATCATGGCTTTGGGGTGCTGCAGGAGTGCCAGGGTGCCCACGGCGAGCAAAGAGGTGGTCGTTCCGTGTCCTGCCACCATGAATGTACGAGCTGTGGAGAGCACGTCATCGGTAGACATGCGAATGCCTTGGAGGTCTTCGTTGGCGAAGGCGGAGATCAGGTCGTTTTCGGGAAAGCGGCGACGGGCTTCGATGAGCTCCGTGAGCCACGCACGAGCGTCCAGGACGCTCCCGAGGGCCCGCCGCGTGGTTTCGGAATCCGGCGTGACCAAAAAGCCCGTGATGTCGTCGGCCCACGCCTTGAAACGCCCCTGCATCTGGGGGGCCACACCCACCAATTTTGCTACGACCGTGCAGGGAAGGGGCTCTGCCAGGTCGGCCACCATGTCGAACTCCCCCCGCTCTTCCGCGGTCGCCAGGGCGCGGTCGGTCCAGTCTTCGATGAAGTCCGACAGAGCCCGCATGGCCCTGGGGTTGAAGGCCTTCATGACGATGCGACGAAGCTCCGCGTGCTTCGGAGGATCCCGGTGGATGATCCCGGTGTCGAAGGCCTCGAACAACGGCGTGAGCGTGCCGTCGGCTGCTTCGGGTAGCTTTCGAATGAATGCAGCGAAGCGGCCACCGTTCGAAAATCGCTGGTGATCTCGTTTGGTTTCGACCACGTCGCGGTGCCTCGTGAGTACCCACCCTCCCCAGCGCTCACTGTAGAAGATCGGGGCTTCGCTCCGCATGCGGTGGTACGTCGGGTATGGGTCCGCCAAGAAGTCGGAGCGCGCTACCAGGTCGTCGAAGACCATGCAGGGATATTGAAGACGGCCCCGAGTCGATGTCAAAAGGGCCCGGTGGATCGAGACGAAAGCCCTTCACGAGTTCTCGTTACGGGGGCTGGATCGCCCTCGGGTATCGGCTGGGCCACCGTCGCTTCGTTGGCCCGCGGAGGGCATCGGGTGGTGGCCAATGATGTCGAGGAGGGCCCCCTGATCGAACTTCGAGACACCCTGCGAGCCGAAGGGGTTCGGCACGACGTGGAGGTCCTGGTGGCAGACGTGTCCGAGGCCGAGCGGTTCGAGGAACGGATTCGGGAGCTGACGGCGGTCGAGGGTTTGACTGGCCTGGTCGCGAACGCTGGCATCGCGAACCGGCGGATTTTGGGTGAGCTGCGCCGGGATGCTTGGCTCCGGGTCATGGATGTGAACTTCGGTGGAGTTCTGCACGCCGTCCGAGGGGCGGAGTCTGCACTTAGGGCCAGCGGGGGCGCGGTGGTGGCGGTATCCTCGATCATGGGCCCTCGTTGGGGCTGGTCCGGACACGGACACTATGCGGCGTCGAAAGGGGCCATCGAGGGGCTGGTCCGGTCCTTGGCCATCGAACTCGGCGGCGACGGGGTTCGCGTCAATGCCGTGGCACCCGGCTTCATCACCACGGCTCAGTCCACCGCTCCCGACCAGGCTGGAAGCGCCGAACGGTTGGCACGGATCGAGCCCTTCGTGCCCCTAGGAAGGGTCGGCAGGGCAGACGACGTAGCCCGGGTGATCGAGTTTCTTCTCGGTGAGGGAGCCCGATACGTGACCGGTCAGGCCATCGTCGTGGATGGCGGACTCACGCTGGGAAACATGCGTCCTGCGTTCGTCTGAACGGCGTCGCTCAGCGAGCTGCGGGTTCCGAAGGAACGTACTCGACGATGGCAAAGGTCCAGTCGTCTTCTTGAGCCGCGCCGTTCAGCATCTGCTCTGCTCGGCCCACCACGTGCCGCACCACCCCTTCCAGCGAGTCGCCCCGGGCGCCTTCGAACCACCGTGAAAAGCCTCGTACACCCAGCAGGCGACCTTTTGGTGTCTCGAGCTCGGGAATTCCGTCGGTGAAGAGAACCAGCCGATCGTGAGGATCCAACTGTCCGTCGGTCCAGGCGATCTCGAAGCCATCGAAGCCCAGTGGGACGCCTCGGCATGTCACGGTCTTTGGCCGTCCCTCCCTCTTGACGATGACGACCGGCATACCCGCAGCACTGAAAAGACGGAACGCGCCGGTCCGCTTGTCAACCTGCACGGCTGTCATCGTCATGTGGTATTTGCCGCGGGCCACGGACTGGACCTCGGAATGGACTGCACCCAGTCGCTGAGCCAAGGGGTCGCCCGACCGGCTTACGCGGAATGCGGTGGCAGCTGCGGCTGTCACCATGGCCGGCCCGGGACCGTGCCCGGTCACGTCGCCCACCAAGACCGACAAGGTTTGGTCCGAATCGTCTTCGAAGTACCACCAGTCGCCGGAGCATTGGTCCGCCGGTCGATAGTAGCCCTGCAGCCGAACCCGACCGTCGTCGAATCGGTCTTCCGTGGGCAAAAAACCGGTCTGCACCGCACTGGTCAGCTCCAGTTCGCGCTCCACCGTCTGAAGGCGGTGGGCCTGCTGCATCGCTCGAAGCTTGGCGCGCTGGCGTCGCAGGAACGCGAGAGCCACCAAAGCCCCGATGGCTCCGTAGATGACAAAGGCCCACCATCGCAGCCAAGGGGGGCGATCCACCCGAATCGGAATCGTCGTGGGTTCCGACCAGGTTCCGCCGTCGATCCGGGCACGAACCTGGAAGTTGTAGTTGCCGCCGGGAAGGCTCGTGAATGTGGCGAAGGTTCGGTCGCTCTCGATCCAGGAACCGCTCAGTCCGGCGAGGCGATAGGCGTAGGTAAGTCGGTTCGGATTGCCTCCATACGGCGCCACGAATTCGAATGAAAAGACCGAGTCGCGATAACCGAGGTGGACGGGAGGATGGGTCCACACCGGCTCCTCGAGAGGCACCGACTCTTGAAAGATCGAGAAATCCATCACGTGAACCTGGGGCCGATGGTCCGGCCACTCGAGGTCCGAGGGTCTGAAGCGATGTCCGCCCCGGGTCCCGCCGAAGTACAGATGGCCGTCGGATCCGGCGAGATGCGTGCTCTGGTTGAACTCGTCGCCCTGCAGTCCGTCCGCCAGACCCAAAATCCGCGTCGGTCCCAGGCTGGCATCGGGTTCGACGCGGGTTCGAACCAGTCCTCTAGGGGTCGACGCCCACAGGGCGCCGTCATCTCCCCGGAGCGCCGAAAACACGGTGTCGCTCGGCAGGCCTTCCTCCATGCCCCAGCTGTTGAGGTCCCCAGAGCGGGGATCCCACCGGACCAATCCCCCGCCAAAGGTACCCATCCACAGTCGTCCGTCTTCGACCCGCACGGAAGTGACGTTTCGATCGGGAAGACTCGCATTCACCGCGTCGGGCACGGTCAGCTCGAGGGGGTCCGGTCGGATCGACGCCACGCCGCCTTCGGCCATACCCACCCACAATCGGCCGTCCGGGGCTACCTCCAGGTCGTACAGGTAAGGGCTCGGCAACTCGACCGGGACCCGCTCGAAGTGGCCCCGCTCGGGAACGTAACGCAGCAGACCTCCGCCCCAGGAGGCGGCGAAGAGCATTCCGCCGGACTCTACGAAGTCGTCGACTCGGAGGGTGTCGAAGAGGCCCTCTTCGACCACGTCCACGGGAATGGCCCGGCCCGTGCCGGTGCCGGCATCGAGGCCCAGGATACCGTGGGCTTCGGTCGAAATGAATACATTGCCCGCCGGGTTCGATGGCTGGCGTCGGCCCGGCAGGCGGATGCGCGAGCTGTGGTGGACGGCGGTGATCCACGTGCCGAGAAGCCTTCTCGTCCTCCCTCCCACCCGAAAGGTTGGGTACCGCCGGACCTGGTCACCCTCAAAATCGACCCGATAGAGGCCGCGTGTAGGTGTTCCAATCCAGACCGTGCCCGGAGTCTCTTCGGCGAAGACGGGCGACGTGAGCCGGTCGAGGTGCAATGGCCCAAACTGGCTTTCATGGAAGTCCAGCTTGCGCAGGCCGTGTCCGAACCCCGCGAGCCATAGGATGCCTCGACCATCGAACAGAAGCTCGCTGGTCCAAGGGGGGAAGGATTCGGAAGCGGGATCCTTTTCATCGCGCTGATAGCGCTGAAAGCTTCCGTCGGGGAGATGCTGCTCCAAACCCACTCGGGTCCCGACCCACACCGAGCCGTCGGGTCCGCGCTCGAGTACGAGGGCGTGGGCGTTTTCCGAGCCTTCTCGGACCCGCTCGAAACGCATGTCCCTCGTGGACGCCACGAAGACGCCCCGGCCCGCCGTAGCCACCCAGACTCGGCCGTCGTCCACGAGGACATCATTCAGTTCCTGGGCCGGTAGCGAGCCTTCCACGAAGGGGTCGTGGCGGTATGAATCGAGGACGCCGTTCCGGAAACGATGAAGGCCATCTTTTGACGCGAGCCAGACAGATCCGTCCTGGGTGGACCGAATCGAAGTGATCTCGGCATCGATGTAACCGGGCTCGACGACTGCCGTGACCGAGCCGCTGTCGACCGAGATCCGGTCCACCGTACCGGTGGCGTGTCCTACCCACATTTGTCCTTCTCCGTCGGCGTGCAGCGCTGTGACGGACGGGGATGACAATCTTTCTTCGGTGTCCCATGTCTCCCAGCTTCCGTCCCGGTAGGAGAAGCGGGCCACGCCTCGGTCATAGGTTCCCACCCACACGTCACCCGCGCCGTCGGCGGTGATCGCGCTGGCGTACGAGGAGGGCAGGCCTCCCTTCTTCTTGCCCTCGCGGGCACGAAAGACCGTCATCTGTCGGCCGTCCCACCGCCCCAAGCCATTCTGCGTGGCCACCCACAGAAAGCCCTTCGCGTCCTGGGTCAGCCCAGTGATGGCCAGCGAGGGCAGGGGATCGATCACCGGGTGAAATCGAACCCGTGGCAACAGCCGTCTCGGACCCTCTGCGTCGAACCGGAGTGTAGCTTCCGCTGGCAAACGATCCGAGGCGGGTTGGGCCCACGCCAAAGATCCGTGAAGCGCCACCGTCAGCCCCGCCGCAAAGAGCTTCCGAACGCGATCCGGGCGGTGCGACATCGGCTGGCTTGTCGCACAGATCGGTGGGGGAGAAAAGGCGGGCTCTTGAACGCCCGAAAGGCTGCGAGTAGGCTCCGCCGCCGTGAAATGGGCTCGGCTCGGATGGTTGACTCTGTTGTTCGCGTGCGGCGGTGAAGCGCCGGACAGCAGCTCGGACCAAAATGGACTCGACCCAGCCATCGGCTGCGGAGACGGTCGCACGTGTCGACCTGTAACTCCGTTCAATGGAGAGGCAGGGATCCGTCTGCTCACTCGCGAAGGAGACGGGACCCAGTCTTTGGCACCCGGTCAGAGCCTGCAGCTCGTCAAGGGGAGCCCCGTGCAGCGCGCGGGGCAACACGTTTACGTGGGCATGGAGTTCGACGCCCCCCGTGCTGGTTCCTGGGGCATCGTGTTCGAGGTGCTCCGGCCATCCGACGGGGTCCGGGTCGGCGGGGTGGTCCAGCGTGTGCGCTTGTGTGAAGCGGGCCGCTTCGTCGTCGACCCCAACAATCGGGTATTCGTCGACAGCGACTTTTCTCGACCCGTCATCATCCGAGGCGAGGTCGTGCCCTTCGATGCGAACTGCGACGTGGAGGAATCGCCCTTTGTCGAGGAGGTTCCGGTAGAGGTGTTGGCGACGGTTCCAGGTTGACCGGCGTCAGCGGTCGAAGCCGAGACCCTTCTTCTGGTCGACGGCTTCGGGCGCACCGAACGGTACCTGCTCCCAGCGCGCGTCGTTCGCGGCAGCTTCATTGTCGGTGAGGTAGGTGTCGTCTCCGCCTCCGAGGTCCATGAACAGACCGAGCCGCGGCACCGTGGGCAATCGAACCCCTTGGCTGAAGTGACAGCTTCCGAAGCCTTGGACGAAGATTCCGTCGTAGACGTCTTCTCCGCCCAGGTCCAAAAAGAACGCATTGCCCTCGTCGTAGGCTCGGCCAAAGCTGATGCCTCCGCCGTACACGTCGTCCCCACCCTGGTCGATGTACCAGCTGACCCCCAAGTCGTGGCCCAGGGCGGCCGACACGCGATTGACCGAAAGATCGTCGTCGCCGCCGGCCTCGATCATCACGCCGGTGCCCATGTGGGTGCCGGAGCCCATGCCCCACCACAGAGCCCGGTAGAAGTCCGAGCCGCCGTCGTCCCACAGAAGGCCCAGCCCGTACACGAAGCCTTGACCCATGGCCAAGGTGTCCGCGAAGTGCAGGTCCGATTGCGTACCCAGGTCGACCAGGGCGCCGAAGCCGCCGGACCACGCCACGCCGTTCGTGCCCCATTCGGGCCGGAGCCCCCAGCCTACGCCCTGGGTGGCGCTCAGGTTGTGGTTGTTGCCGCGGGCGTCGGTGTAACCGGATGGAAACCACAGGGGCCCTCCATTGGGTAGACCCGGAGGATCGGCCACGTAGAGCGAGACGTAGTCGTCCCCTCCGTCTCGATCGAGAAGTAGGCCCTGACCTCGCGGTCGGCCCATGCCCTGTCCTTGGCTGCCCACCAAGTAGCGGTCGTTGCCGCCGTCGTCGTCGAGCAGACCTGCGCCGTACTGGGCGGCGCCCTGAGAGAAGTAGGCGGCTTCGTAGACATCGTTGCCGAGACCGCGATCCACCAATGCGCCCACGCCCGCAAAGGCCGCGCCTTGGGTGAACACGCTGCCGCGATAGACATCGTCGCCCGATACGTCGAAAAGAATTGCCACGCCGGCAAGGCCAAAGCCCTGGCCGAATCCGTCTTCCGAGCCGAGCGCGACGGACCGCGATCGCTCGAGCAACGGTCGGTCCGGCCCGTACCTGTCGTCGCCTCCCAGGTCGAGCAGCACCGACACCGCACGACCGTCGGCGGTGGAGGCCACCTGGCCGTCGTAGACGTCGTCGCCGCCTCCATCCAGGACGAGGAGGGCGCCCTCGGGGACCTGGGTGTGGTCCTCGTCACCGGGCCGGATCACCAAGGCTCCGAGCGGCGTCTCGACCTCGAGGGAGATCGGAGGCAGGGGGGTGTCACCCAGTGCGGCAAGCGCCTCGGTCGCGGCCATCACCCGCTGCGCCGCCCGGTTGACAGATGCCAGATCCAGCTCGTCTCCGACCCGCGCCAGGACATCCAGGCTCGCCAGGGGTTCGGAGACAAAGAAGTTCGTCTGCGCATAGGCGGTGTCCAAGACCGCCCGACGCAAAGTCTCCACGTCGGTCTCGGTCCAGCCCGAAAAGGCCGCTTCTCGGAGGAGGCGGGCCTCGCCTGCCGCGTGCACGAAGTCCGCCAGGGCCTGGGCCCATTCGTTCGAAAGGGCTTCGTCGTAGGCCTCGAGGGTGGCCCGGTCCGCCTCGGAGAATCCGCCCGGCTCGAAAGCTTCCCACAGCCCCCACACGGCTCCGGTTAGGGGGTGGTCCAGACCGGTCCGGTACCCGGGGGACGTCCAGGCTGCGAGCTGCAAGTCGTCGAAGCCCCGGGTCGGATCGTGAAAGGCAGATTGCACCCGAAGCACTGCGGACGCAGGTGCGTCCCGAATGGCGGTCACGAAGCAAAAGCCCGCGTCGGGCGCTCGACGCGGCTCGGTCCGAACGCCTACCAAGGCAAGGGAGTTGTCGTTGACCCAAGGAAGGGAAGCGGCCACCGGCACCGCCCACGCGGGCGCGGCCCGGAGGTTCCGCCAGTCCCATCCCAGGGCGCTCAGACCCTCCGGTCCTTCGAGGGCTGCGGGAGGGACCCAAGCGTCCACGCAGGACAGGGGCTCGAACGCCGCTTGGCCGACGGCGGGCACGGTTGGGACCGTGCCCCGGGTCTGAAAGGAAAGTTCCGCGGACTCCAAAAGAGCGAGGCCCTCCGCCGACAGGGCCCCGGTCCCGAGCCGGACGACCACCCGGGCCACCGGGGGCCAGGAACGCGCCGGGCGAGCCGTCACCTCGCTGGGCCCTTCGCCGGCCCCGACCTGGAGTGGAACGAGCCGGGGGCCGTCGCCCCGGTCGGCCGTGGCCTGCAGGTGAGCGGCCACGGTGGCCACGTCCATCGCTTCGGAGAAGCGGATCCGAACGGAGGTCTCGCGAGGCACCCGGACCGACCCCGGTTGCGGCGTCCAGCCGGTGACCTGTGGGGGCTCGGGCGCAGCCGGCGTCATGTCGGGCCCGCCACGCCCGCCGTCGGGGCCCGGGCCCCGGTCGTCGAAGACCGGACCGGCGTCGGCCTGGTCCGAGCCTGGATCTTCTGTCTCTTCTCCGCAGGCCAGCAGGCCGAGCCCGGTCATCACCCAGACCGCGGCCCACCGCGTCGAACACTCCATGGGGGCCATCCTAAACCAAAGCGTTTCGCCAGGGCTGCCCCCATGCTACTTCCGCCCATCATGGTCATGCCGCCCTCCGCCGCGGACATCGACGCTCGCGCCCAGCGGGTTCGGGCGCTCTTGTTGGACGTGGACGGCGTCCTCACCGACGGACGGATGACGTACCTTCCGGGGGGTGGGGAGACCCGGAGCTTCCACGTGCGGGATGGCCTGGGAGTCCAACTCCTGATGGCCGCCGGGATCCCGGTGGCCTTCATCTCGGGAAAGCGGAACGAGGTGGTGCAGCGCCGGGGCGAAGAGCTGGGAGTCAAGCTCCTGAAGCTGGGCGTCGAGGACAAGGTCGCTGCGTTCGAGGCCTGCGTGCAGGAGCTCGACGTCACGGAAGAAGAGGTGGCGTACGTGGGAGACGACCTGCCGGACCTACCCTTGATCCGCCGCTGTGGGCTAGGCTTCGCCGTGGCGGATGCCGCCCCGGAAGTTCGCGCCACCGCCAACGTGGTGCTGCGGGCGAACGGAGGCCAGGGTGCCGTCCGGGAGGTTTGTGAGCGGATCCTCAAAGCAAAGGGCAACTGGCGCGTTTAGTCGCTGGTGGAACTGGCTTCAGGGCCGTTCGCCGCGGGCCCGGGCCCGCCTGCGGACGGAAGGGCTCGACGTGGTCATTCAAGGTGAACCGGCCGCGGTCCATCGCCTGGTCAAGACGGTCCGCCGGGCCATGGAGGCCGAAGTCCAGGTGCAGGCTGCCACCCGGCGAACGAGCGCCCCGGTGGTGCAGCCCCGAGAACTGGACGAGGCTGATTCGCCCTACGCTTTGCCCGAAGCGGCGCAGCTTCGCGATCGACAGCACCTGAAACCGGTGGAGATTCCGGCCGAGCCGGACACCGAGCCGCCCCAGGAACGGACCACGGTGGACGCACCCGAAGGGTGGCTCGAACGGACCGAAGAAGCGGCATTCTTGACCGACCCATCCGAACCGGAGGTTTGGCCGCGGGTCGAAGTGTCGCCGCGTCCGGCTCGAGTTCGGGACGAGCACACCGAACGGCTGCCTCGGCGTGGAAGAAATCGAGACCGCCTGGGCTCGGACCCAGCCAGCTTCGAGTCTTTTGAAGGGAATCCTACGCCAGCAGAGTGAGAGCCGCCCGGCGGGCGTCGGGACTCAAGTTCCGGTGCGTTCCACCGACTTGCGGATCAACTTGGGCGGCTCGGCGAGGTCGATGGCTTCGGGCGTGACCACGACCTCGACCACATCTTTCTTGGCCGGGATCTCGTACATGACCTCGAGCATGCACTTTTCGAGAATGGCCCGGAGCCCTCTCGCTCCGGTACCCTTTTTGATCGCCCTTTGGGCCACGGCCTCCAGGGCGTTCTCGGCGAAACTGATCTTGACGTTATCGAGCTCCAGAAGACGCTGATACTGCTTGACCAGGGCATTCTTCGGCTTGGTGAGAATGTCCATCAGCGCCTGCTCGTCCAACTCGTTCAGGTGGGTGATCACCGGAAGACGGCCGGTGAACTCCGGGATCATGCCGAACTTGAGCAGATCGCCTGGCTGAACCTCTTGGAGCAGCTCGCCGATCCGCCGGGAAGACTTGCCCCGGATCTCCGCCCCGAAGCCCATGGTCTTCTTGCCGATCCGATGCTCGACCACGTTTTCGAGGCCGCAGAACGCTCCGCCGCAGATGAATAGGATGTTCGTGGTGTCCATCTGCACGAAGTCTTGCTGCGGATGCTTTCTTCCACCCTTGGGCGGAAGGTTTGCCATGGTCCCTTCCAGGATCTTGAGGAGCGCCTGTTGCACCCCTTCGCCCGAAACGTCCCGGGTGATCGATGGGGACTCGCTCTTTCGGGCGAGCTTGTCGATCTCGTCGATGTAGACGATGCCCCGACTCGCCCGTTCGATATCGCCCTCGGCGTCCTGGAGCAGGTGGACCAAAATGTTCTCCACGTCCTCGCCGACGTAGCCCGCCTCGGTCAGGGTGGTGGCGTCCGCGATGGTGAAGGGCACGTTGAGGATCCGCGCCAAGGTCTGGGCGAGCAGCGTCTTTCCCGAGCCGGACGGTCCGATCAGTAGAATGTTGGACTTTTGCAGCTCGACGTCGTCGCCGTCCTCGTCCTTTTCTTTTTCGAAGACGCGCTTGTAGTGGTTGTGAACCGCCACCGCGAGGGACTTTTTGGCCCGCTCTTGCCCGATCACGTACTCGTCGAGCACGCGCTTGATTTCGGCGGGTTTCGGGAGCTTGAAGCTGCCATCGGTCTTGAGCTCGTGGTCTTGCTCCTCCGCAATGATGTCGTTGCACAGACCGATGCATTCGTCGCAGATGTACACGCCCGGGCCGGCGATCAGCTTTTTCACCTCTTTCTGCGATTTGCCGCAGAACGAGCAGGTCAGGTTGCCCCCGTATTCGTCTCGCTTGCCCCGGTCAGCCATCGGACTCTCCCATGTCGCCTGAAATCCTCCGGTCGATCAACGCCTGCCAGACTCAGCCGGGCTCGGACGAGCCTTCGTCGGCCTTCTTGCTGACCACCACGTCGTCCATGATCCCGTAGTCTCGGGCTTCTTCGGCGGTCATGTAGTAGTCCCGGTCCGAATCCTGGGCGATCTGGTCGAGGGGCTTCCCCGTGTGCTCGGAGAGGACCCGGTTGAGCATGTCGCGACTGCGCAGGACCTCTTTGGCGGCGATTTCGATGTCCGACGCCTGACCTCGGGCTCCGCCCGCCGGTTGGTGGATCATGATCCGGGAGTGCGGCAGGCCCTTGCGGCGCCCTTTCGTCCCAGCGGCCAGTATCACGGCAGCCATGGATGCGGCCTGACCGATGCAGATCGTGGTGATCGGGCACCGGACGTACTGCATGGTGTCGTAGATGGCCATTCCGGCCGACACGGAGCCACCGGGACTGTTGATGTAGAGATTCACGTCCTTTTCCGGGTCCTCGGACTCCAGGAACAGGAGCTGGGCGACGATGACGTTGGCCAGGTCGTCGTGGATCTCGGTGCCGAGAAACACGATCCGATCCTTCATGAGGCGGGACCAGATGTCGTAGGCCCGCTCGCCGCGGTGGGTTTGTTCGATGACGGTGGGGACCAGGTAACTCAAGACTGTCCTCGCGGAATCGCTCCGCCTGGACCATGGTGGACACTCTTCCGCCCCAGGTCCAGTGTTGGCAGCCATCGTCGACCCATCGAACCGATGGCGGGAACCCCGAGAGAACCCTCACCAACGGGCGGTCGACGCAGCATGTCGGCTCAACCTTCCGAGGGAGTCTCGGACTCGGGGGCTGGCTCGACCTCCACAACCTGGGACCGCTCCAGCACCCAATCCAGGGCTTTGTCCTGGAGCATGCCGTACTCCAAGCCTTCCAGCTGGTCGTTGGAGCGCAGCTGCTGCCGCACTTGCCGGACCGGCATCCGATGCTCCCGGGCCAGCTCCCCCAGCCGACCTTCGAGCTCCTCTTCCGACACCTTCAGCTCCGCTTTCCGGGCCACGGCTTCCAACAGAAGCATGCCTGCCACCCGACGCTCGGCCTGGGGACGGATCTCGGTCTTGACCCGTTCCAGTGCTTCGCGCAGCGCGGGGTCGGCGTTCTTTTGGAGGGATGCGGTAGCGTCCTGGAGCATCAGGTCGACCTGCCGATCCACCATGGCCGATGGCACCGTGATCGGGTTGGCGTCGACCAGTGCGTTCAGAGCGGACTCTTTGAGGGAGCGCAGCTGCTTCGCGTCTTCGCGGGTGGCGAGGTTTTCGCGGATCTGGGTCTTCAGCTCCTCCAGCGTGTCGAACTCGCCCAGGTCCTTGGCGAATTCGTCGTCCAGGTCCGGGTAGATCTTCTGCTTGAGTTCCTTGAGGTCGACCTTCCACTCGACGTCCTTCCCCTGCACCTCTTCCGGTCCGGTCCCCTCGGGAAAGGGCAGTTCGAACGTCTTCTCGTCACCGATCGACATGCCGACGATCTGCTCTTCGAATCCGGGGATCATCTGCTTTTCGCCCAGGTGGACGGTGTAGCTGATGCCCTTGCCGCCTTTGAAGGTTTCGCCGTCGACGTAGCCGAAGAAGTCGATGACCGCCAGATCGCCCTCCTGGGCCACCTGTCGATCCGTGATCGGCTCGATGACCACGGCCTTTTCCCGCAGGTTCATGAGCTCCGCTTCCACTTCGGCGTCGCCGATGGGCCGGACCTCCTTTTTGACCTCCAGGCCCTCCACGTTTTCGGCCTCGACCTCGGGTTTGACTTCGACCCGGGCCTCGAACTTCAGGGGCTCATCCGCCCGAAGCGCGGGGACCTCGTCGAGCCGAGGCCGGTCGATGGGGTGGAGGTCGTTTTGGTTCACCGCCTGCCGGAAGCCGTCGTCGATGACCCGCTGCAGCACCTCGCCTTCGACGGTCTGCCGGTACATCTGCTCGAGGACCTTTCGGGGCACTTTGCCGGGGCGAAAGCCGCGTACCTTGGCCCGCTTGCTCAGGGCCCGGTAGGCTTCGTCCAGCTCGGCCCGCACGGTCTCCCAGGGGACCTCGACGCGGACCTTCCGTTCGGCAGGGGACAGGGTTTCAACCTCGATCTTCATGGGTATGGGGACTCGCTGCGAGAGGCGGGACTCGAACCCGCACGGGAAGCCCGCTGGAACCTAAATCCAGTGCGTCTACCAATTCCGCCACCCTCGCCCGGGGCGAAACCACGGCGACGTACACCGGGAACCGAAAGGGAGTCCAGCCCGATGGGCTTCGCGGCTCCCGTTCTGCGCTCCGCGGTCGAGCTCTGCGGGGGCTTCGGGGAGGTCGAAGGCGTCTGGCCGCGGCTTTTGACCGCGGCAGTTGGGGAGTGCCGTGTCAAAATGGCGGCATGCGGGCCGTGGTTTTGCTGTCGGGAGGCCTGGATTCGGCCACCACCCTGGGCATTGCCCAGGAGCGGGGGTTTTCGGTCAGCTGCTTGTCTTTCGACTACGGCCAGCGCCATCGGGTCGAACTGGACGCGGCCCGGGAGGTGGCGGCCGCCCAGGGGGTCGTCGACCACCGGATCGTTCGGCTGGATCTTTCGGCCGTGGGCGGCTCGGCCTTGACGGATCGGGCCATCGAAGTGCCGGAGGGCCAGGCCATGCCAGAGGGCGGGACCGCGATTCCGGTCACCTATGTCCCGGCTCGCAACACCGTGTTCCTGGCCGTGGCCCTGGGATTGGCCGAGACCGTCGGTGCCCAAGATTTGTTCTTCGGCGCCAACGCCCTGGACTACTCGGGCTACCCCGACTGCCGCCCCGCCTTCGTCGAGGCCTTCGAGCGCCTGGCCCAGGTGGCGACCAAAGCGGGGGTCGAAGGCCAACCGTTCCGGGTGCACGCCCCCCTGATGCAGTGGACCAAGGCCGAAATCGTCCGGGAAGCTGCCCGCCTTGGGGTCGATCTGTCCCCGACCGTATCCTGCTACGATCCCCGAGAACGACGGGCGTGCGGTCGGTGTGACGCCTGCCGGCTCCGCCGCAAGGGTTTCGCCGAAGCCGGCGTTTCCGATCCCACGCCCTACGCGGTTTGAGGAACTGTCGACGAGCGGCCGAGTTCGGGGGTTTGCACCCCTCCCGGCTTCTGCTTACAAACCGGCCCATGCGGGAGAGCCTCGGTTGGATCACCAACTGCACCCACGCCGAGCAGTGCCCCCAAAATTGGCTCGAGCTGTCGGTGAGCGAGCTCCCGCGGGCGGTGGCCTGTCACGTCTGCGGCCGTCAGGTGGATCTGTCCGAGGACGAGGCCGGATTTCAGGCGGCCTGTGGCCAGGGGTTGGCGGCGTGGCCGGTCGTGCCTCCGGTGGCCGTCGGCGCGGCGCGCCCGACCGAGGAGTCGGCGATGCCGGAGGCGGACGCCGGCCCCGTGCCCCAGGTCGAAGTCCGACCGGCGCCGGTGCCCGCCTCCAAGCCGGCGGCGTCGGGTCGGGGTTGGTACGTCTGGCTCGACAGTGGGGAGCGCCTGTCCATCGACAAGGACCACATGGTGATCGGGCGAAGTCGCAACTGCGACATCATTTTGCCGTCGGCCAAGGTGAGCCGGCAGCACGCGACCCTGACCATGGACGACGGAGAACTCTTCATCGAAGACCTGGGCTCGGCCAACGGGTTGTGGAAGAACGGGCAGCGCATCGAAAAGGACAAGATCGCCTCGGGAGACATCGTGGTGGTCTCCGACGAAACCCTGCGCTTCGAAGCCCGATGACGGGCCCGCTTCACTCCCACCAACCATTCTACTGCGAAGAGAACGTATGGAAGATGTTCGAACGAAGGCCTCGGCCGAACGGGGTCGTTCTGTTCATTTCGAACCCGGCCCGCGCCGTGTGCATGACGGAGCAGCGAGCCGCAAGTCCGGGGAGCCCGCTGGTTTGGGACTATCACGTGGTCGGCCTTCGGCCGAAAGAAATGGAACGGGCATGGACGGTGCACGACCTGGACACGCGGCTGTTCTTTGGCATCCGCCTCGAGTCGTACTTGGCGCGAAGCTTTCCCTCGAATCTGCCCCATCCATTCCAGCCAGCGTTTCGATGGATTCCCTCGGCGGTGTTCGTGGAACGCTTTTGGAGCGACAGAAGCCACATGCTCGACGAGCATGGCCGATACCGGGCGCCGCCGCCGCTCTGGCGAGCTCCGTCGGGCTCCGAACGGGGCTCCATGCCGCTTCGCGAGCTTCTTCGCTTCGATCGCCGTCCGCCGGGGACCAGCCCTTGGGTGGATCGGCAGGCGCTGCAGCGCTTCTTCTGCGGCCGGCGCGCTTCGTGAGGGGGCGCGGCGGCTCAAAACGCCCCCCACTCGACCGGAGCCGAGGTGGCGGACGCCACGCGTTCGGTTTCGTCGGCGGCGCGACGGCCAGCGCGCTCGGCCCGGTCGGCTCGGCTGGCGGCGCGCTCGGTCCGGTCGGCTCGACCGGTGGTGCGAAGGCCCGCGCGCTCGGCCCGATCGGCTTGGAAGGCCGCACGGGACACCGCCTTCGCGCTTCGCTGGCGGCGGCCGTCCTGTGGTTCGCCGGGGCCTGCGCGACCGATGGGGGGGCCGGGAGCGGGCCGGCGGATTCCGGTGAAGGCACGAACACCGCGGCGGCCCGGGCCGGGCGGAGCGCAGCTGCGGTCGGGCCTTCGTGGACCGCAAAGCTTCCCGCCGGGGACTGGGACTTCCTCGGGCAGGAGCGGGAGGCCTTTGCCGCTGAGAACGAAAAAGGGGCCCTGCCAGCGCCCCTGTTCGACTCCTCGGGACCCGACCTGGTGCGGCCGTTCTCCGGAGATGTCTATCGAATGGAATCATACCTGGACGGGGTGGAGCCAGGCGCCCCTCCTTTGCCGCCCGGACGGCCGGTGCAGGTGCACAACCTGGCTTTTACGCAGGCTCCCGGGGCCAGGCTGCGGGAAGACGGGGTGGTGGAGCTGTCTTTCGCCACCGACGCACCGCTCGCCGGAGGGCGGGTCGACTACGGTGTGCGGCTGCAGGGGTTCGGCTTGCCCCAGCGCACGCTGCGAAAGGCGGTTCCGATCGAGCCTACCCCTTCGCAGTCGCCCTCCACCCCGCACCGGAAGTGGCGGGCTCGGATCCCGCTGACCCGGTTGCTCCGGGACAAGTACGACGTGGAGAAGACCCGGACCGGGGGCCGCGGGATCTTGGCGGTACGGGTGCGGGTCTTGGACCCGCGGGTCGGAGCCGAGCGGTTCGACGACCTGGACGTGTACTACCGCTGCGAGCCGGTGCCCTGCCGGCCGGGATCCAGGTTCGTTCAGCTGCCTTCGTTTCGGCTGGGGCCGTTGGTGGACCGGGTGATGACCGACCGGGCAATGGTCTCGTTCGAGACCGATGTGCCCACCATGGCCCGGGTCGTGGTTTGGTCTGATGGCGGTTCGGTCCGTCGCTTCGACACCCGTACCGGGGGGCTTCGACACGAAGTCCCGTTGCGGGGCCTGGAGCCCGACACCGCCTACCGGTACCTGGTGCTCGTGCGGGACGGGCGGGGCGAGGTGGCGGTGGCCACCGAAGGCGCGTTTCGAACCTGGCCTCCGTCGAGCGACCGGTTTCGCTTCGCGGTCATGAGTGACAGCCGGGCGGGGCTCGGGGCGCCGGACCGGAATTTTCGGGGATCAAACCGGGAGGCCCTGCGGGATCTGAGCGAGTGGATCTGGGCCCGGGACAACGACTTCGTGGTGTTCGTCGGGGATTTGATCAACGGCTACACCACCGAGCCGGGTGCCTACCGGCACGAGTTGGCCGGTTTCGTCCGCTCGGTGCAGCCCTTCGCCAGCCGCATTCCGTTCTACGAAGCCATGGGCAACCACGAGCTGTTGATGGCCGCAGATTCCCATGGGTTCATGGTCGACTTGCCCGGGCCCGTGAACAGCGAAAGCCTGTTCGCCGAGGTCTTCGTCAATCCACACAATGGACCCGAGGCGAAGCCAGGGGCGCCGAGCTACCGCGAATCGGTCTACAGCTTCGATCGGGGCCCGGTGCACCTGGCGGTGCTCAACACCAACTACTTTTTTCGGTCTCACATCGAACGCACCGACCATCCCCACTTCGGTCGAGGGGTGCGGGAGGGGTATCTCACCGACGCTCAGCTGGCTTGGCTCGACGCCGATCTGACTGCGGCCCGGCAGCGCGGCGCCACCCACCTGTTCGTGTTCACCCACGAGCCCGCTTTTCCCTCGGCGGGCCACGTGAAGGACGCCATGTACTGGGACGGGCGCATTCCCGAGGTTTTGGCCCGCCGCGATGCATTCTGGTCGGTGCTGGTGAAGCACCGGGTCTTGGCCGCCTTCTTTGGCGACGAGCACAGCTACACCCGGACCCTGGTCGACGCCTCGGTCCGGCCGGCTTTCGACGTGCCGGTTTGGCAGTTGGTGACGGGGGGGGCAGGGGCTCCCTACTACGCCCTGGACGAGTCCGTGCCCTGGCGGGCGGCCATTCGGGTGTACCGGCCCCAGATCCACTACTGTGAGGTGCAGGTCGACGGAGATCGGGTGGACCTGGAGGTGGTGAACGATCGGGGTGAGGTGATCGACCGCGTCGAACTGACCGCCCGTGGCCGCTGAGGGTTGTGGCGAACGGTTGTGGCGGCGGAAGGTCGTGGCGGCTGAGGAGTGTGGCGGCTGAGGGTCGTGGCGGCTGAGGGGTGTGCGGTCCAGGGGCTGGCCTGCGCCGGTCGAGGGCGGAGGGCGGCGACCCACCGGCCGAGTCCCGGAGAACGTTTTTCTTTCCGCCCCGTCGACCCCTATCCTCCGCCCATCATGAAGGTCGGCATCATCGGTATGGGTTGGGTGGGAGCGAGCGTGGCCATCGCCACCCTGCAGCGGGGCGTGGCACGCACCCTGGTGCTCCACGACGTCAAGGAAGGCCTCGCCGAGGGCGAAGCCATGGATCTTGCCCACGGGTCTTCGTTCTATCCGACCTGTCGGGTGGAAGCGGGCGGTCTCGACGCCATGCAGGACGCCGATGCCGTGGTGTTGGCCGCCGGTCGGGGCGGCGAAGGCGACGAGTCTCGGCTGTCGCTGCTGGCGGGCAACGCCGAGATCGCCCGTTCGGTGGGCCGGCAGCTCCGTGGATTTGGTGGGCTCGTGGTGGTGGTCACGAACCCGGTGGACGTGATGACCCAGCTCGTGACCGAGGCTTCCGGGCTGGACCCGTGGCGGGTCGTGGGCACGGGCACCATGCTCGACACGGCCCGGCTTCGCCAGGTGCTCGGTGCCCAACTCGGCCTGGACGCCCGGTCGATCCACGCTCAGGTTTTGGGCGAGCACGGCGATTCCGAGGTGTGCGTGTGGTCGCGGGCATCCATCGGGGGCGTATCGCTCCGCCAGTACCCAGGATGGGATCCGAGCTTCGAAGCGGACATCGCCGGGCAGGTCCGGCGGGCCGCCTACGAGATCATCTCCCGCAAAGGAGCGACCAACCACGCCATTGGCCTCGTGACTGCATTCTTGCTCGAAGCGGCGTTGCGCGGCGGAGATCGCGTTCTCACGGTGACCCGGGTCCAGTCGGGCGCCATGGGATTTCGCGACGTGGCCTTGAGCCTGCCGTCCGTGGTCACCCACGCTGGGGTTGCGCGGGTGCTCGAACCCGAGCTGGACTCCGACGAACGGGAAGCCCTCGAACACTCGGCCGAGGTGTTGCGCAAAGCCCGCGCAGACCTGGGCTGAGCGGCGCGCTCCGGGCGGCGCGGGTCGTTTCGAACGGGGCCGCGGTTTTCTCCGATCGTTCCGTCTGATACCCAACGTCCATGACACGCAGGTTGGCTTCGGTCGCGGCGCTGACCGCCCTGGTCGGTTGCGCCACGACCGAGTACGTTCCGCAACAGCCTCGATTCGCTCGAGTGGAGCATGAGGGATTGCGGCGCACCGTCAGCCGGTGCGGTGAGCGGTACGCCCTCGACGAGAGCATGTTCTCGGGTCTGGACGGCATCTTTCCGGCAGACACCGAGGCCCGCGGCTATGCCCAGCGGGCGCAGGGGGCCCGCCAGCAGGCATTCTGGTTTTCGATGACGTCCCTCGCCATGTCGACGGCGGCCGTGATTTTGGTGGCGGTCGACCTGCAGGACGAGCCGGGGCCCCTGGAGGACGAGATTCAAGGCGAAGGCATCGCGGGTTTGGTGTTGGCCGGAACCTCCCTGATCCCGGCACTCGTGTCGGCCGGCGCCACCCGCCGGAGCGAAGCGCGGTTCCAAGACGCGCTGAACGCCTACAACGACTCCGTGGCCGACCAGGACACCGGCGCGGTGTGCGGGGGCGCCAGCCCGAGACCGTAGACCGCAACGCACCGACCCGGGGAACCCGGCCGAGCCGATGGGTCGCCGCGTCAGTTGCCCGGGTCGTCCAGGCAGCCGCAGCCGCAGGCGTCGTCGAAGCTGTCGCCCGGGCAATTCAGGTTCACCCGGCTGCACACGGTGGTCGACGTGCTCACGTACAACACGGTCGGATCGTCGGGATCGGGGCATGCGGCTCCGGCCTCGGGCTCGATGCAACCGCACCCACAGCCGTCGTCGAACGCCACGCAGTCGGCCGGGCACGTGAACTCGACGAGCTCGCAGATTTCCGGGTCTTCCGAGAGATAGTGGACCCGGGGGTCTTCCGGATCCGGGCAGCCGTTCCAGCAACCGCATCCGCACGGGCCGTCGAATCGCTCTTGGCCGTCGGGACAGGTGAAGTCGATCGTCTCGCAGACCTTGCCGCCTTCGCCCAAATAGAAGGCTCCGTTCTCTCCCGGCTCCGGACATAGGCCGGTGGAGCCCGAGTCTCCGCCGGATGGCGCCTCGGGGCGGCAGCCGCATCCGCACGGTGCGTCGAACCGCACTTCACCCTCGGGGCAGTCGAACTCGATGGCCGCGCATGCCATCGGGTCTCCCGACACGTACATGGCGTCCAGGCCGGACGGACAGCTCGGCGCGGGACAGCTCGGATCATCCGGGACCGACGGCGGCGTGTCCGGGTCCCCCGGAGTCCCGGGAGGATCGGCGTCGTCGGCGGGTGTGCAGATCCACTGGGAACTGGGACCCGCAGGACGGCCCCGGTCTTCGAAGCAACCGAGGTTGCTGGCTACGAGCAGGGATAGAGCAAAGAGCCATCTCATGATTGGAACGACCTCGTGTCACGGCCCGAACTGCAGGCCCACCCGGATGGTGGCGCTCCACACTTCGGCGTCTTGCTGAATCGATTCGATGGAGCGGACCGTGGCCTCCAGCACTTCGCGGCTGGGCGCGGCGCTCACGTCGGTGCTCCCGGGCGACCACCGCTGGTACTGGCCGGCCGCTTCGACCACGAACTTCGGTCCATATCCATCCGGGCCCAGGCGCTTGGCCAGACCCAAGATCGGGCCCACGGCCCACCCGTCGTGTTGGCTCCGAAGCTCGAGCTCTGGTCGGTAGACCGTGCCAACCCGACGGCCCGTGTACGGGCTGAGCACGGCCACGGGCCGTCCCTCGGCGCTTTGCCACCACACCCACTGTCGCAGCAGCGCCCCCTCCACCCCGAGCACCGGCTGCCAGCCCGGGTCTTGCCCCAGGGTGATGCGGCCGCTGAGCCCGACGCTGGCCTGAAGGCTGTCCACGTCCGCCAACTGGGCGAAGCCTTCGAGCGACGTGGTATCCACGCCTCCGAACAACACGTCGCCGAACACCGCGATGCTCCAGGTGGGGTCGATCTGCAGGCCGAACGCCATGCCCGCTCCGAAGGCCAACTCTGAGATGGCCCGTCGTTCGGCGTCGGCGTAGAGCGGGTCTCCGTACCAACCGGTCAGGCCGTTTCCAGTGAAGCGAACGAAAAACCCAGACCGCGGCGGGCAACCCACGCATTCCTCCGAGGGCGGACCGGCGTCGGCTGGGGGCGGCGGCGCCTCGGACGAACCCGGCACGCTCGCGCCTGCCAAGAGCATGACGGCCCAGCCCCCCAACGCGACCATGTGGCGAGGCTGAACGAAAAGAACCGGACTTGGCGATCGGGTGCGGGCCCGAGCACGGATTCCCGCAAGCTGGGGACTCCGCAATGGATTCCGGGTCGAGGGCCCCCATGGAGGCAGATCGGACCCGACTGCCCATACGGAGGTGCAGTCCAGGGGCCATCCAGACGGCACCCCTGTTCCACAGATTTTACCGGGGGCCTTCTACCGCTTCGGTCGCTTCGAGCGCTTCGGTTCACTCTTCAAACCGCACCACGATCCGAAGATCGCATTTGGGGCAGCGGGTCGCGCCGGTCCACAGATGCAGCTCCTGCTGGCAGCGGGGGCAGCTCGAGCGCATGCCGTAGACGGGCGGCGGGCTCTGAAAGAGCGCCAGGATGCGCAGACTCATCCGGATCGCCAAACCCACGAGCGCCAGGGCCATCAACGCGAAGATGATCCGGAGGACCGGATCCGGTTGTGGAGGCTCGGCCATGCCTGCGGCCATGGCGATACCGGGGCCGAACATGCCTCGAGTGTAGCAGGCCCGGTCGGCGCGCACAGTCGGAGCCTCGCCCGGTCCAGGGTTTCGTGTTCGTCATGGGTGCGAGGACCCCGAAATCGGCCAAAGATCAGCCGCCTCGTCGAAACGCCGCCACGAAGAAGCCGTCGGGTCCTCTCGGGTCGGGTCCTGGACCGATCCGCACGGCGCAGCCGCGGAGTTCGGGCGCATCGTGGGAAAAGACGGGTACCGGCCGCAGCTGTGGAGCGTGGGCGAGCAGGTAGGCGGCCACCGCTTCGTTCTCTCGATGGAGGACCGAGCAGGTGGCGTAGAGCAGGGTGCCATGGGGTGCCAGGGCCCCGAGGGCTGCCGCCAAGAGGCGCTTTTGGGTCGCCGTGGCCTGCTCGAGATCTCCTTTCGTCAGGCGGGCGGCGAGCTCGGGGTGCCTTCGCAGGGTTCCGGTTCCCGTGCAGGGCGCATCCACCAGGACCACGTCGTAGGCGCCAGGGTGGTCCTGGGCATGCTGCTCCAGGGTGGTCGGGTGCCACGCGACGGCTCGTTGCAATTCAGCCTGCTTGACCCGGCGCTTCGCTTCGCCCAAGCGCGACGCCTCGGGTTCGACCCCGTGCAGCTCCGCATCGGACCAGTGGGCGAGCGCCAAGATTTTACCGCCCGCTCCGGTGCAGGCGTCCAAGATTCGGCGCGGGGGGGGGCCGGCAGTGGGGTGCGCGGCTGCCCACGCCAGCAGTTGGCTGCCTTCGTCCTGCAGGTGGCTCCGTTCCACCCAATCGCCCAACGTCGACAGCGGGGTCCCCGGTGGAAGGGTGAGGCCTGCGGGTGACCACCGCGTGGGAGCGGCGTTTTCGAGCGCGGCCACGGCCTCATCTCGGTCGCCTCGAACGAACAACGTGACGGGAGCTCGCTCCCGCAGAATGCCGCCCAGGGCACGAGCTCGTTCCCATCCGCGGTCTGCCTCCCAGCGTTCGAAGATCCAATCGGGGACGTTCGCTTCAATGGCCGCCCGGTGGAGCTGGGAGCCTTTGGGCTTGGGAAGTCGACCAGCTCGGATCCGGTCAAGCACTTTGGCATGACGCTTGGCGATCTGAGACGGGGGAAGCTCGGCCCCGGTTCCGGCGAGAAACGCGAGCAGCTCCAGCTCCTGCCGAGCCGGGACGGATAGGGTGTCGAGCGGACGTCGCTCGGCTTGCATCGCCCTCTCGAGCTGGTCGACGACGGAGCGCCGCGTTCGTAGAAAGCCGAAAAAGCCTTCCCGCAAAGCCCGCCTCTCGGACCGACCCAGGTCTTTGGCTCGGGCCTCGAGCTTTCGGAGGACCTGGTCCGCCGGACGACCGACCTCGACCTGGGCCAGGCCATCCAGGAATCGGTCCCAGATCCGGTTGGTCCGGTGGCGAGCCGGCGCTGCGGGACGCGGATCCGCGGGGGGCTCGTTGGCGTCTGCGTTGCCCATGGGCCCGGTTCACCCCGGTCAGGCCGAACGACGGAAGAGGTTTCGGGATTCCAGGTCCGACACGGTGTCCGCGATGGTACGGGCCGGGTCCCGCGGGGAGAACCCGAGCTCGGACATGGCCCGCCGGGAATCGCAAGCCCAGTGGTGTCGGGCCATGTCGACCGCCACCGGATCGAGCCCGGCCTCGGGATCCAGTCCCGCTGCGGTGCGGAGGCCCTCCAAGAGCTTCGCCCCCCGGTACGCCCAGGCTCCCTTGACCACCATCCGGGGGCCGGCGACGCCTCCGGTCAGCGCCACCCGCTCGGCGAAACGCCGAACCGACATATTGGCGCCATTCAAGAGATACTTCTCTCCCGGACGGCCTCTCTTCAGGGCTTTCGCGAAAATGGGAGCGCAGTCTCGCACGTCGACGAAGGCCACCGTGCCGTCTACAGCTGCCGGGTATCTTCCGGTCAGCACATCGAGGACGTCGGCCGTGGACGACAGCCGGGCGTCGCCGGGTCCCAGCAAGAGGGACGGGTTCAAGATCACGGGCTCGACCGCACCTCGTTCGTACCAACGCAAGACCTCTTGCTCTTGGTGAAGCTTGGACATGTAGTATGGCCAGCGGCCCACCAGTTCCAGGTCGGGCTCGTGGTCTTCGTCCATCACCCGTTTTTGGGAGGACACTGCCACCGTGCCCGACGAGGAAGCCAAGACCCATCGAGCCACCCCTCGGCGTTCCGAAGCTTCCAGGAGCTTGCGCGTGCAGGCCAAGTGCAGCCGGTACATGCGGGTCGCGTCTTCCGGACGTCGAGAGACGAGGCCTGCCAGGTGGATGATGGCGTCGACCCCCTCGAGTTCGCGGTCCAGGTCCGGGTCCTGCTCCAGGTCCACCACCCGAACGTCCACGTCGGTTCGTGCCTGCGCTGGCGGCCGTCGAAACCAAGCGCGTACCTGGTGGCCGGCGTCCAGCACGGCGTCGACCACGGCCTGACCCAAAAAGCCATTGGCCCCGGTCACCACCACCTTCACGAGGACCGCTCCCGTCGCTCGAGCACCCACGATGGATGGTCGTCGTCCGATGTCGCCACGTCTTCCACGCGTCCCAGCCGTCGGACCGCAGCCTCCACCTGCTGGGCCACATGGCGGTAGGCGCGAGAGCGGGACATCTTTCGAGTGGCTTCCATCATGGCGTCGACCCGAATCGGAGGACCGATGTGAGCCTCGATCTTGAGCGCCGGGTCCAGACGCCATTCCCCGACCGGCAGCGCCTGGTGGGTGCCTCGCAAGTAGATCGGCAAGACGTCGACCTTGGCGTGGAGGCACAGGTAGCCCACTGCCGGCTTGAAGGCAGTCATCACCCCGTCCCGGGCCCGGGTGCCCTCGGGAAAGATCAACAGCGACTCGCCCTGCCGCAAGCTACGTACGGCCAACTCGAGCGACCTGCGCAGAGAGCCGTGCCGCTCCATCGGAAGCAGGTTGGTGAAGTTTTCGAAGTAGGTCCGGCGGACCGGATCATCAAAGAAGTAGTCTCGAGCGGCCAGGGACCGCAGCCCCCGTCCGAAAGGCCCGAGGGCATACTTTACGAGGCCCATGTCCAGATGGCTCGCGTGGTTCGACGCCACGATGAAGTTGGTATTCGCGGGAATGTTGCCACGGCCCTGAACTTCGCAGTGCAGCCACCGGTCGTAGGCCAGATGTTGAGCCTGACCGAGCATGCGCTTGCCCATCCGGGCCACCGGTCCTGGGATCTTGACCGGAGGGGCCTCTTCCTCGTGGGCGACGTCGGTGACGGGACGGGAGCGATGGTCGGGGCTGCGCTCCATCAACTGCACGAGCTCCGACAGGGTGTCGACGGCAGTCAGCTCCTCCGGCGCCAGGTCCCGGTCTGGAAACTCCCGCTCCAGGGCATTCAAAAGCTCCATCTGAAGAAGCGAATCGAACCCGAGCTGGTTCGAAAGCGACGTGGCCGGACTCAAGTCCCGCAGCGGACGCTGGGCGACGTTCGCAACCAACCGGCGGACACGCTCTGCGGTTTGACTGGTGGTCCCGTTGCCGGCTTCGACCTTTCGCCCGGCGCCTTCCAGTCGAACGAGTTCCTGCCGCACCCAGCTGCGCCGGATTTTGCGGGCGGAAGTGCGTGGCAGCTCGGACCGAGCAAAGTGCAGAACCTTGACCCGCCGCGCGAACGGGAGTCGGCTTCCGACTTCGCGAAAATGGGCGCGGATCCGCTCTTCGACTTCGTTCGGGTCCAGATCATCCTCGTCTTTGCCTCGCTCGAAATCGGGATGAACCATGGCCGCCACCCGCTCATGCTGGCCGGTCTCGTCCGGAATGCCGGCCACCGAAAGCTCCTTGATCAGCGGGTGGCCCTCGTAGAGCTCTTCGACCTCGTCTGGGTAGACATTCTTGCCGTTGGCGTCGATGATGACATCTTTATTGCGACCAACGATATACAGGCGCCCGTCGTCGTCGAACCGCCCCAGATCGCCGGTATGCAGCCATCCGTCCTTCAAAACTCCTCGGGTGGAATCCGGATCGTCCAGGTACCCGAGCATGATCGTCGGACCCCGAGCGACCACCTCTCCGATTCCGTTGTCGTCGGCGGCGTGAAGACGTACGTCGATTCCGGGCAAGGGCCATCCGACGCTGCCCGCCGGAAAGCGCTGCCGGGGCCAGTCGACCGTGAGCACCGGAGCGGCCTCGGTGAGCCCGTAGCCTTCGTAGATCGAGAATCCATAGCCACGGAGATCGTTGAACACCCGGGTGGACAGCGCGGCGCCCCCACTCACCAGGTAGCGGAGTCGCCCGCCAAAGCCGGCGTGCACCTTTCGAAAGGCCAGTCGGCCGAAGTTCATGCCGGTTTTCTCTCGAAGTTTTCTGTTCAAAAGAGAAAGAGTCTTTACGGTCCAACGAACCAGAAGCGGATGCTGCTCGACCCGTTCGACGATTCGTCGATGCAGGCTCTCCCAGACCGCTGGCACCCCGATGAGCCCAGTAACGGGAATCTCGCGGAAGGCCCGCTGAATCAGCTCGGGGGAGCGCTCTTCCAGATAGGTCACGCTGGCCCCAGCGGCCAATGGCATCAATAGACCGGCCGAAAACTCGAAGGTGTGGTGAGGAGGCAAAACCGACAACAGAGCGTCCGAGCGCTGTAGCTCGAAAAGCGCCGACAGCCGAGCGGTCAACGCGGTGAAGTTCCGGTCCGTCAGCATCACACCCTTCGGGCGACCGGTGGTCCCGGATGTGAAGATGATCGACGCCACGTCCTCGGGCCTACGGCGCATGGTTGCGAGTTGCGTCTCGGTTCGGGTGTGGGCGGTCTCGAATACGTCGGAAAAGGACCAAACCGGAACCCCGACCGACGACAGCTTCGTTCGCTGTTCGTCGCTGGCGATCACCCCTTTGCACCCGCTGCTTCGAACGATGTTCGATAGCTCGCCATCGGAAAGCTCGACGTCCAGCGGGACTGCGGTGCCTCCAGACAACAGAATCCCGAAAAAGCACATCCCCCACTCGGGGCGCCCTTCCGACGCGATGGCGATGCGATCTTTGCGCCCGATGCCCTGGTGTTGCAAAAACGCTTGCACGGCTGTGGCTGCGCGCCGAAGGTCCTTGTAGGTGAAGCCGTCGGCAACGTCGTCTTTTCGAAGGATCCGATAGGCCGTTCGCCGCGCATTGTCCCGCGTGCGGGAATCGAACAGCTCGGCGAGGTCTCGATAGTCTCGATGGATCGCGATCCGCTTTGGACCCTGCGTTTCGAGTTTCGGAAATACCCAGGTTTCCAATCCCGGAAGATGGACGTCCAGCCAATAGTGACGCCAATCGATGCCCTCGGTGTCGAAGGGAAGCAAACCCCGGTCTGCCTGTGCCATGTCGCGAAACAGCCGGCGAGTGTTGTCGGAGCGGAAGACGTATCGGTGCTCCCAGATGAACGGCATGAAGAGCTCGAAGGCGTCGACCACCTTCGCCAGCTCCCCGTCCACGTCGGCGGCGGCCTTTTGGGCCCGATGCACGAACTCGCCAAGAGAACCGAGGCGTTCGGGCTCCAGTTCGTCCAGGCGCGATTTGATTCCGGAGACCAGTCGCCGCAGCCCCGGGGCGCCGAAGGTCTGGTAGGTGGCTTTGCTGCGCGGGACGGGGCGGGCCAGGCGGGCCACCGAAGCTTTCCAAGAGGAAAGCTCCCCTTGATCTTCCCGTTCTTTGAGCTGCCGGGTTCGATAGATACCGAGGAGGTGGACCGTGCGTGCCATGCTGCACGGGTTCACGTCGCCCGCCGCAACTTGGTAGACCCGGTTGCCCTCGCCGTCGAGCAGCGCCGCCCCCGCGGCGATGGTGGCAGAGGCGACGAAGTCAACGGGGACGACGTCGAGGATCAAGTCGTTGGACCCCGGATAGACCAACTGGCCCCGCTTGCCGATGAGGGCCAAGGGCGCGGTGGTGTTCATGCCCTCGTTCCACCCCGAAAAGGGATACTTCAGCGCGCTTTCGACGATGGCCGGCCGAACGATGGCCCAATCGAGATCTTCGTTCGAGGCGATGGCCTGTTCGCCGAGGGCCTTGGAGTAGGTATATATGTTCGGCCAGCCCCAATGCTCTGCCCGCTCCCGACCGAGTCTTATCAACTCGTCGGTGACCCAACGACGGCGCTGGTTGGTCAAGGCGGCCCGGACGGTTCGTTCCGAGGCTTCCCGGCTTTCACGCTTCAGCCGGTCCAGCGCCTCCTGACGAAAGTGGGCCTCGAGCGCCGCGTCGTCGGTGCGCGCGCGGACCTGCTGGATGAGTCGCTGCAGGTCGCCGACCTCGCGCTGCCAATCGAGGGTCGCCCCGGGCATTTCGTCTTGCCGCGGAAACCATCCGACGACGTTGGCGTCTTCTCGGATCCGGCCGCTTCGGTTTCCCGCGACGAAGCAGGTGCTGATGTGGACGAGCTTTGCGCGGTCGCAGGCCCGTGTGAACCGGGCCACCACGTCGGCGCCCAGGGTGTTGCTCTCGAGGGCCTGATCCAGGGCTGGGTTGAAGTTCACCAGGCCCGCCGAGTTGATCACCAGGTCCAGCTCGCCCCGAAGCCGCTCCACCACCTCTGGTGCCAACCCGAGGTTTTCGCGCAGGCCGCCGTCGTGGACCTCGACCTGTTCCTCCACCCATGCGTCGAAGCTGTCCGCGAAGCGGGCGCGCAGCGGCTTCATCATGTCCGAGCCGAGCACCTCGGCCCGGAATCGGTCTGCTGCGCTCTGGCTTCGGGTAGACCGGACGATGCAGTGCAGCCGCCGGACCGAAAACCGTTCGAGGAGCATGGCCAGCACCACCTTCCCCAAGAATCCGGTGGTGCCGAGGAGCAGGACGCTCCGACCCGTCAGGGACTGAAGAGGCGAAAATGAACCGTTCGATTCCATGGACAATCGGGCGGCTGGCCGCGTCGGGCATCTAGCTAGCAGACCGCCGCCGGCATGTCTCGGATCCTCGTCCGCTGCGGGCCGGTGTCAGACGACGCTCTTCGGGCGCGGTCGCACCCGATATCGATCGCGGCTCGGCTCCAGGATCAGCCGCTGGGCCCGGACCGCGGCCTGCAGCCACGCTTCGTACGCCTCTGCCGCCACCTGCGGCCACTGCGCGGCGCCGACGGCTGCCCGCTCTCGGCGTTCGTGCTCCACCAGGGCCCGCCGGTGGCGACTCCAGATCTCCTCCACCGAGTCTGCGTCAAGAACCACCCGGGCTTCGACGGCTTCGGGCGACCGCATTTCCTGCAACATGGGCAAGGTGGTGGTTTCCACCCGGCGCTGGCCCTCCAGGGGCGTGATGATGTGCAACATGAGTTCGGATCTCGGGGATACTCCTGATTCGATGCCCATCAGGAAGTACGCCCGCTCGTCTCGATGGACGAAAGGCACGACCAAGAGCCGATGGCCGGTCCGGTCGAAGGCCCGGACCCGGACCGGGGGACCGGCAGATTCGAAGCCCAGGTGGCCGAGGCGCTCCGACAGATATTCCATCGGGGTCCGGGCGTCGAACGGCACACTTCCTTCCAACGGTTCCAGATCCAGGTGACGGGGCAGACGGGCCCGGCGGCTGGTGAACAGGCCCGCCGGTCGGCGCAGCAGCAGGACGACCGAGAGCCCCAGCAGGCCCAACAGGATCAGCGCGACCGAAAAAGGGTTTGCGCCCATCTCCGCGAGCCTTTCCCACCGCCGGGCGAGACACAACATCGAGCGCGCATCGAGCGCCTCAGAGGGTGCGGTCGGTCGGCGAAGCATGCTGTCGATCGGAGAGGATCGCGTTCCGAATTTCATCGCGGCCTGTTACGTCCGCGGCGTGACCGCACCCCAGGAAGACCAGGCGCTGCGGACCCTTCGGGCCCTGGGCAAGAATCTTTCGGCTACGGTCGACCGGGCTCGCCGGGCTCGGTCTCGGCTCGGGGACATGGGGATTCGCGTCATGGACGAGTTGGTGAGCCAGCTCAGTCGCCGGCCGATCCGGACTCGGCCGAGCGATCTGTTGAAACGCGCTGCTCAGCTCGCTGCGTCCATTCAGACGAACCAAAGAACGATGCGGGAAACCGAGCCCGCAGCCGATCCGGCGCCTGGGACCGGTGCGCAGGAACAAGCCGCCGAGGCTGAGGCGGCCCCGCCGGCCGATGGGGGGCGCCGTTCGGCGCCTTCCTCCGCTCCGTCCCACGCAGGGGCGGCAGCCGACGCCGAACCGCCCGAGGCCGAGGCCGTGAAGCGCGGCGGTTCTTCGAAGCCGGGCAGGGCAACACAATCGACGACCGCCGCTCCGCCGTCCCCCACCCTGGCGCCGAGGGCCGACGAGCCTGCCCGATCTGCACCGGACCCCTCCGAACCGGCGGCGCCCCACTCCGAGCCCCTGCTGCCCCTCGAAGGACCGCAGGCCGGGGCCGACGGCCTGCTCTTGCTGCCGCGGGATCGGACCTGGGCCTACGTTTCCTGGAACATCCCGCTTCACGCCGTGGGGGCGGCTGCCGCCGGCATGCGCTGGGCCATCGCTCGGCTTCGGGTCTGGTCCCTGTGCGATTCGATGCCGGCCATCGACGATGCGGTGGCGCCGTCGGAGGGTCAGTACTTCTTCCGGTGGCCCGGTCCGGGGCGCTTCTACGCTCAGTTGGTGGTGGTCGCGGACGAAGGGGAGCGCGAGTTGGCCCGGTCTGGAATCGTGGAGGCTCCCGGTCCGGCGGACCCATCGAAGGCGGACGGGCCCCGTTTCGAACCCCCCACCCAGGCGGCGTCTTGGCTCGAGGCGAGCTCCCTCTGCGGTGCCCACGCTCCCGACAGCGCCAGCTCGACCGATTCGGGGTGGCGCGGCCCGGCCCCAGATCTGCGGCGTCCTCGGCCAGATGCGCCCTTTACTGCCCACGGGTCCAAGCACCTGGGCGGGACGCCATCCGGCGCGGTCGGGGCCAGACTCGAGGCCCCCGGAGCCGCCGGCACCTCGGCGGGTCCCGGACCGATTCTCCCGCAGGGCGACCTGTCGGCCTGGGGCCCCGGCAGCGTGGGGCGCGTGCCCACCTCGGCGCGGGGCCTTCCGGGTCGCGCCTGGGAGGTTTCGGGGCTTCCGACGTCGGCGCGGGGCCTTCCGGGCCGCGCCCTGGAACGACCGACTTCGTTCCGGAGTTTGGATGGGCGAAGGGCGGGGCTCGTCCACCCAGCGGCCGGCCCGGCCGAGCAGGGGGTGAGGGCCAGGCCGGGCTCGGAGCCCGCCGAACGGACCCCGGTCTCGGGTTCGCTCGAAACGAGCGGTGGGTCCGAGCCCGCCGGGGGCGCAGCCGTTCCGGCCGCCGGCCCCTCACCCGTCTTTCCCGACAGGCAACCCCTGTCGAGGGGGCCTGACGCGGGGGCGGCGGGCCGGGTCCCCGGGCCGATCTGGCCATCCCAGTTCGCCGGGGGGCCGGTCGAGGGACCCGGAGCTTTCGAGCCGCCGGACGCTGCCGAGGAAGACCGTTCGGGGGTGGCGCACCGGGCCCGGCTCGACGCCTGGTCGGCGCCGGTGCGGCAGGGGCCCCAGGCGCTCCACCGAGGACCGGGGCCCGGACCCGCGCCGGATCCTCGCCGGTCGGGTCGAACCGAGCGTCCCTCGAGCGCTCTGATTCCCGCCCACGAGTTCGGCCCCCACGACGACGGCTGATGGTGCGAGGCGTTTGGGTCTTCGGGTTGCATGCCCACCTGCCGGAGGTGCGGGACCCGGAGGTGGAGGCACCGTGGCCGCTGGATTGGGTGTTCGAAGCGGTGCGCGACGCTTATGTACCGCTCCTCACCGTGTTCGAGGGGTGGGCCCGGGACGGCCTCGACGCTTCCGTGGCGTGGTCGGTGTCCCCGCCCTTGCTGTCGATGCTGCAAGATCCCGCCGTGCAGCGGGCCTTCGTGCGACGCCAAGAGGGCTCGGTCCGGCTGGCCGAACGCCTCGGGCACACCGATTTGGCCCAGGACTGGAAAGCCCGTCTCCGTCGATTCGAGCGATGGGACGGTGACCTGATCCAGGTCTTCCGGCGCCTTTCCCAGGCGGGCGTGCTCGAACTTCAGACCACCGCCGCCTCCCACGGGATTTTGCCGCTGCTCGCTTCGATGGATCTCCGCCTGGCGGCGGCCCAGATCCGCATCGGCCTCGCGGAGTTCCGGGCGCGCATGGGGCACCGCCCCGCCGGCCTGTGGTTGCCAGAGTGCGCATGGTCGCCGGAGCTCGAACCCATCCTGGCAGCGGAAGCGGTGCCGGTCTTTTTCGTGGAGGCCCACGCCGCCTCCGAGGCCGTTTTCGGCACGGGGGCGCCGATGCAGTGTCCGAGCGGGCCGGTGGCTTTTCCGCGAGATCCGAAAGCGGCCCTTCGGGTGTGGAGTTCCGATTTCGGTTTCCCCACCCGTCCCGCCTACCGAGACTTTCACTCCGACGGGTCGGATGGGGTGGGCGAACGGCTCCGAGTCGACTGCGGTTTGCCCCCCGACCGCAGGCCCTTGGGCCTGAAGGTCTGGCGGGTCACCGACCACACCGGTGGACCGAAACGACCCTACGTGGCCGCTGACGCCCACCGGCAGGTGGACCGGGACGTCCGGTCCTTCGTCGAAGGGGCTGCCGCCGACGCCGAGGCCTTTCGAGCGCGCACCGGTCGCGTCCCCGTTTCGAGCGCGCCGTTCGACGCCGAGCTCTTCGGGCACTGGTGGTACGAAGGACCCCGATGGCTCGACCGGGTGGTCCGGGCCGGACTGGCCGCTGGGTTCGCGGTCCGTGGGCCCGCTGGTGTCGTTCGCTCCGGGGCGCCCGTGGAGGTGCGCGTGCCGGAGCCGAGCAGCTGGGGACGGGGCGGGTTTTTTCAGACCTGGATCGGCGCTGAAAATGCGTGGGTCCAGGGGTTGGTCGAAACATGCAGCCGCCGGCTTCTGCGGTGGGCCAAACATGCGAATCCCGACGATCCCGCGGCTTCGACCCGGGTGGAGGCCGTTTTGGATCTGCAGGCCAGCGACTGGCCGTTTTTGATGCGGGGAGAGCCCTTTCGCGAACACGCGGCGGAGCAGGTGCGCCGGGCTGCGGCGCGGTTTCATCGACGGATGGCCACAGAAGAAGCGGCGAGACCCCCGAGGTTTCGCTGTGCCGACCTTCGCGCCTTCGTGCAGCCGCCGTCACGGACGTACTCGGCGTAGCCAGCGGCCTTGGGTTTTGCTACCGCCACCCGGTCCGATGGCTCGTGCCGATCGCAGCGCCGTCGCCGCCATCCTGGCGGCTTGCGTCGGCGGCGGGCTCACCGTTCCGCGGTCGGCCGAAGCCGCCGCCGATCTGGTGATCGAGGGCAACCAGGTCTTGAGCGACTATGTCTACGAAGCGGTCGCCGACCTGGATCGGTTCGACGCGGCAGATTCCGAGACCGCCCGGACCGTGCGACGCCGAATTTTGGAGTTTTTGCGGGAGTCGGGCTACGAGCTGGCTTCGGTACGGACGTCGACCGACGGAAAGAGCATCCAGGTTCGAGTCGACGAGGGCAAGCTCGATCGCATCGTGTTTCCGGGTCAAGATGCGCTCAGAGCGGCGGGGATGAAGCTTGCGCTCGAACTCCCGAAAGATATTTTCAACAGAAAGGCACTCGAAGCCCAGTTTCCCCAGCTCGAACGGCAGTTCGGCGTCGAGATCGATCACTTCGAGATCCGAGTCAGTGAAGACAAGGAAGGGGGCCTCGGCCCTGGGCGGCTCGTTCAGCTCGAGCGGCTTCTCGAGCGGTTCGTGGAGCTTCCCGTGCAAGGACGCTACGAGCTCTATGTGTTCGCCTCCAGAGAGTGGCTGCCGCCCGGGTTCGACTTCGACGCGGACCTGCAGGGTCCCGACGGTCTCACGGCCCGGGTTCTGTATCGCTTTCGGTCGGCATTCCTCGAAGACGACCGACTGGAGTTGATCCCGGAGCTGGGACTTCGGGTCCAGGACGTGTTCTCGGACGCCGAGGGCCGTCGATTCGTTTCGCGAGGGGGGTTCGGGATGCGATGGTGGAGCCCCCCGATCGAGGGCCTGAGACCATTCGTGGCACCGGGGGCCGTATTGATCAGCCGCCAGCGGCTGGACCTGGGGATCCGTTCTTACGACTTTCTTCAGGTCGAGCCCATGGTCGGCGTGTCGTGGCCGATCATCGAGCAGCTGCGACTGTCCTTTGGCGGAGGTATTCAGTACCGTCAGCTTCTCGGTCTTCGGGAGGAGGACCCGCTGCCTCGCAGAGATCCCCTCGACGAGACCCGGCTGATGGCGTCCTTCGGAGTGGGCCTCGCATTCGGTCTAGACCAGCTCCGGATCGACCGGCGGCATCGATTTCTTTTGGAAGGAAGAGTTTTTCCTTCCTTTCAGGAACGGCCCCTGTGGGTGGGGGTCTTTCGGTACGACAAGACGTTCGGGTTTGGGCTCGACGAGTTGGTGATTCGGCTGTACGCCGAGTCTTTGGCCGGAACTGTATCCTTCGTGGACGAGGTGCGAATCAGCGACCACGTGCGGGGCCTGTTTGGCGACCGCTTCTTCACCGAGCACATCGGATCTCTTCGCGTAGAATACCAACTGGCGATCCTTCGCGACTACTTCAAAGTCAGTGCTTTCCACGACGGTGCCCTGTTCGAGGGTGTGAATCGACAGACCTTTGCCCGTTCTTTTCAGGCGGCGAACGCCTTCGGCATCGGGGCCCACACGGTGTTGTTGGACGCGTTCAAGGTGAGCCTGTACGGGCTCACCGGCTTCGTGACCCAGACGGGCGAAAACGAGTGGGGCGTGAGCGCGAGTGTGGAGCAGCTGTTTTGATCCCGCTTCGCCCCGCCCGAACAGCTGGCCGCCCGCCCGCACCTCCAAGGCGTATCGGGTGGGCCGCTCGGGCGTGACCTCTGGACTCCTTCCCCGGAGGTCGGCGCTCCAGCGCAGCTCGAAGTTCGGTAGCCGCGGAATCCGCGGGGTCAGCCTAAAGGTGCCTTGGACCTCGGTGGCCTCGACCGAGATGGGGACCCGGAGCGCTTCGGACCCTTCCACGCGCGTCCCTTCCACCCGGTTCGGGGACCCGAATCGCCCCCTTCCACCCGGTTCGGGGACCTGAATCGCCCCCTTCCGACCGGTCAGGGCATCCGGATCGGACTGTCCGGACCGACCGGCAGGCCCAGCAAGAACCAGAGCACGAGCATGACGGTCCATCCCAGGAGCAGGAAGAAGGCGTAGGGCACGAGCAGCGCCAGCACCGAGCCCACCCGGGCCTGTTCGGGAGATTCGCGGCCTACCCAACCGAGCAGCAGAGGGAAGTAGGGATAGAGCGGACTCACGCAGTTCGTGATCGAGTCGCCTACCCGGTAAAGCAGCTGGGTGAAGGCTGGGTGGTAGTCGAGCTGCAGGAACATGGGCACGAAGATCGGTGCGAAGATCGCCCACTTGGCCGAGGCGCTGCCCATGAACAAGTTGGCCACGGCGACCGCGACGATGAACGCGACGAAAAACGGGATCGGAACGTCTTGGATACCCAACGAGCGGAGCAGGTCGGCACCTCCGACGGCGATCAGTTGGTCGAGTCCGGTATACTGAAAGCACTCCGTGAACTGACTGATCGCGAGAACGAGGACGATATAGCCCCCCATGCTCCGCATCGCTTCGGTCATGAAGTCGAGGACGTCGTCCGGTCGCCGGACCGTGCCGCTGACCCGGCCGAATACCACGCCCCCCAGGGCAAACAGCGAAAACAGGATCGGCACCAAGCCCTTGAAGAACGGGGAGCGCCAGAACTGCTCCGGGTCGGTAGACCGCAGCGCTCCGTTCGGCACGAGGACCATCGACAACCACACGGCGGCACCCACCGCCACGGCCCCGAGGGCCCAGGCCAGGGCCCGGCTTTCGCGGCGGGGATCGGGTGTGCGAGGCTCTTTCGATGGGGCAGCTGACGAGTCGCTGTCCCCGCCTGCCGCACTGCCTTGCCGGCTCCCGTCCGGTCCGTCGGGCCGGGGGGCCGTGGTTCGACGCACGCGGGGCTCGACGACGGTCTTGGTCACCCAGGTGCCCAAGGTCGCCAGGAACAGGACCGAAACCACCATGAAGTACCAGTTGGCGAGGACGTTGATCTCCGGGTTCCCGTTGGTGGCGGCATTGGTCAAGGCCACGGCCAGCACGTCGGTGCCTGCCGGGATCAGGTTGGCGGTGAATCCGGCCGTGGCTCCCACATAGCCCACCATCAGGCCCACGATCGGGTTCCGTCCGAGTTGTCGAAACACGGCTGCGGCCAAAGGGGGCACGACCACCACCCCCGCGTCCGACCCGATGTTTCCGCATGCGGCCAAGGCGAAGAGCACCGGCGTAACTGCCCGAGCTGGAACCGTCAGGGCGATGCGCCGCATGACCGTGGTGATGAGCCCCGAACCCTCGGCGATCGACACCCCCATCAGCATGACCAACACCAGGCCCAGGGGCTCGAAGTGGCCAAAGTTTTCGACCATGTGAAGCACGAACCACGCCAGCGCTTCCGGTCGCAGCAGCGAGCGGGCTTCAGCCGTTCCCGAGCCGTCGGGAAGGGAAAGCTGCCAGTCGAGTTGAACCGCGAGCTCCGACACGATCGCCACCGCACCGATCAGGATCAGAAACAGCCAGAACGGATGGGGAAGCAGGTTTCCGGCGCGCTCCACGCCATCGAGCAGGCGCTGGTAGACCTTGGCCATGGTTGCGACCGGGCTACCGCATCGGGCCCGAGTATGCGATGCCCGAAAAAACCGGAAGCATCAGGGAAGGAGCGACCGCGGGCTCGTGGTCGCACGGACCTCCGTCACCCGCTGGAGGGCCCGGATCAGGTCATCGCGCCGAAACGGCTTCATCACGCAGGGCAGCTGCACGTCCGCCAGATGCGCCTCGCAGTCATCGCTGAAGGTGCCGCCGGTCAAGAACACGGTTCGCTGGGCGAGTTCGGGCGTGACCTCTGCCATCTGCCGATGGAGCTCGACTCCGCTCATGCGGGGCATCATCAGGTCGCACACCACGGCGTCGAATTCGGAATCGGCCCGGAGTCGGGCCAGTGCTCTCGTACCGTCCGGTACCGATTCGACCCGGTGGGGGCGCAGAAGTCGGCTCACCAGCCGAGCGAGCTCGGGTTCGTCGTCGACCAAAAGGACCCGCCACTGCCGAGAAGGCTCGGGGGTTCGCTCGGGACGGACCGAAGGGCCGAGGCTCTGTGCCGCCGGAAACCACACCGAGATCCGAGTGCCTTCGCCGGGTGTGCTTTTCAGGTCGATCCAGCCGCCGTGCTCGTCGACGATCTTGCGGCACACCGCCAGACCCAAGCCCGTGCCCCGTTGACCCTTGGTGGTCACGAAGGGTTCGAAGGCCCGCTCGACCACCCAGGGCTCCATGCCGGTGCCGGTATCTTCCACGTCGACCTGTACCCCGCCGTCTCGCGCGCAGGCTCGAAGCGTGAGGCGGTCGGTATCGGGACTTCCGCCGGCCATGGCGTGGGCGGCGTTCACCACCAGGTTGACGAACACCTGGCTCACTCGGCTCGCATCCGCCGCGATGGGCGGAAGGTCGTCGGTCGCGTCGAGCTGTACTCGAGCCACGTGCTTGATTTGATTGCCGCAGATTCGAAGGGCGAGCTTCAGCGCCTGGCGGACGCATACGGGCTCGGTACGAAATTCCTTTCGAGCGAAGGTATTGAGGTCCTGGCTGATCGTGGTGACTCGATCGAGGCCATCCATGGCCGACCGAATCGCCTCTTGGAGTGCAGCCCGGTCGACCGACCCGTCCCGCTTCAGGTCCGCGCTCATGCACTCCAGGCTTGCCGCCACGTACGCCAAAGGATTGTTGATCTCGTGACCCACGCACGCTGCCAGCGTGCCGAGGGTGGTCAGACGGTCGGAAAGCGCCGTCTTCTCCGCTTCGGCTCGCTCGGCGGTCACGTCGCGCAGCACCAGCACGACCGCATCCCGACCCCGAAAGCGCACGGCCGAGACCGGCGGACTCACGTAGACCCTCTGGACCCCATCGGGCCCCCGTAGCCGAACCTCCTTTCGGGGGCGGTCCGGGTGGACGAGGCCCTGACCCCTCGGGTCGAGGCCGCCGGGAAACGACTCCGCCCAGGCTCGGTTGCTGAACACGAGTCCGTCGTCGGACCATACCGAAACCGGGTCGGGGAGCCGCTCCAGCACCTGGTGCAGCTCTCGCTCCGACTCGGCCAGCTTTCCGTATGCCGACCGAAGGTCCCGCTGCATTTCGGCCAGTTCGTCGATGGTCGAGTCCGGGTCGAAGCGCATCCGAAGCCGCCGCCACAAGCGCTCGGACCACGAGGGCTCAGCCGGATGGAAGACTTCGAAACGACCGTGGTGCGGGGTGAATTGACCTCGGATCTGGGCGTCGGGCGCCCCCACCAAGCTTGGTATGGTACAGAGCGCGCCTTCGTTCATGCGCAGCCAGGCGACCGACCCCGGAAGCTCCTCGGGAATCCGAATGTCGATGGTGATGCGCCCGGGGCCGTGGACCTCCACCGAGTAGGTGGCGTGGCGAAAAAGGTGAGGCGCGAGCCAAAGGCAAACGGCTCGGTATAAGCGTTCTACCGAAAGTATAGAGCTCGTCACTGCCAAAAAGGTGCGCGACATGTTCATGTCTTTGATCTGTCCCGAGATGTTTCGAATCCCGTCGGGACCGATCCGCGCTTCGAGGCGGTCGCACAGCACGGCCCACGTACTCCAGGGCACCCGCCGATTCGGGTCTCGAAGGTGGTCGAGTGAGATGTCGAGCCCGGCCAAGAGGCTTTCGACGGGAAAGCCGTATTCCCGGGCGGCGACGTCGAAGTACTCGAACACCCGGCAGCTTACGTCGCTCATGGCTCTTCCGTACCGAATCGGGCCGGTGGTCCAACCGCCATGGTGCCTTCTTAGCACGATGGCTCCGTCGACCGGCCTGCAAGGCGTTCGCGACAGGCGCGCAATTTTTGCGTGACGATGGTCGGTGCAAGGGCGTTTCGGGCGATGTCAAGGGACCTGTCTGGTCCGGCGCACGCGAAAGCGCCGCTGTAGCCGGTGGCCGTCTCGGTCCACGACCACCAACATGTGCGGGCCGGGGCTGGGTGTCACCTCTACCTGGTGGACGTGGCGGGTCGTGGCGAGATAGCGGCCGTCCAAGTGCCAGTGGATCTCGGTGTCGGGGACGGTGTGCTCCGCCTCGAGCACCAAGCGCCCCAATCGGCCATCCAGCTCCCGCGGCAAGAAGAAGTTTCCCCCCGCCGGCGGAAAGAGAATGTCGAAGGGCGAGCCTGAAACCCGAGCTGCTTCGCAGCCCACGGCCAACGGGGGAAGCCGGCGGTAGGCCGGGTCGTGGGCTCGGTGGTGTCGTTCGATGCTCGGCGGCAGCACGAACCTGCGCTCGGTGTGAATGTCCCCCAAAGGGTGGCAGTCCGCATGCACGCGGCGGCCACACCCGGCGTCGCAGGTGATCGTGCGGCAGTAGGGGCAGGTTCGTTCGAAAGGACTTCCGGCGGGGATCCGAGTCCAAGCGCGCTCTGTACAGTGAGGACCGGGTCGACGGCCGCTGTGCGCGCAAACCTGAACGCGGGTGAGGCCAAGGCTCGGTGGAGCGAGGGGACGGCTTTCGGGCAGCAGCTCGAAGAGCGAAAACAGGATCGGCGCCGCAGCCCGAAGACCGGTCAGGTTCGGGCGACCCTCGCCGTCGGCGTTTCCGACCCAGACACCCACCGCGTGATCTCGGGTGAATCCGATGGCCCAAGCGTCCCGAAAGCCGAAACTCGTTCCGGTCTTCCACGAAATCGCGGACGCGCCCGAATGGCGGCGCCACCGCTTGCGGATCCCCGGGCGCTTCACGTGCAGCAAGGCTGCGGCCGTCAAGTAGGCGCCGCCGGCCGAGACCTGCGGTGCGAAGGGAGTGGCAGCCCCGGCGACGACCCGAAGACCCTGCCACGGAGCCCTGTGCCCGGCGGCTCGCCAAGCCAAGGCCGAGTACAGGCCCGTCAACTCCCACAGGCTCGCCTCGGCGCCCCCGAGCACCAGCGACAATCCGTAGTGCCCTGCCGAGCGGTCCAGAGTCGAAAGCCCCGCCCGCCGCAAAAAGTCCAAAAATCGCCCTGCCCCCACCTGGCGGAGCAGCAGCACCGCCGGGACGTTCAGGGACCGGGCCAGGGCCACGTCGGCCCGAACCAGGCCCCGATGGTGGCCGTCGAAGTTTTCGGGCGAAAACGTGCCGAGCCGCACCGGGACATCGGTCAGCCGGAACGCGGGAGTCAGCTCGCCCACGTCCAGCGCATGGGCGTACAGAAACGGTTTCAGGATGCTGCCGGTGCTCCGGGGCGCTCGGACCACGTCCACGAACGGGGCGTGCTCCGCCGCGTCGAGGGGCGCAGCATTCCCCACGTAGGCGAGCACCTCGCCCCGATCTATCCGGACCACCAGGGCGCCCGCGTTGTGAACGCCATCGCCCCGAAGTCGGCGCAACCGCTCCTGCACGACCCGCTCCGCTCGGCGCTGCAGATCCCGATCGATGGTGGTTCGATGCGCGGGCGGTTTCGCTCCGTCCGAACTCGTCCAGGCCAGGCCATGCACCGCCCACTGGGGCATGGCGCGCGGCCGGTCCGGAAGCCGTTCAGCCCGAGCGGCCGACAGCTCCACGTCCGACAGCTCGCCCCGCTCGTGCAGGCGGAGCAGCAGCCGGTCCCGCTTGACCCGCAGGTCGGCACGGTGGCGCCCCGGGTGAATCAAGGCCGGGCTGTTGGGCAGCACCGCCAAGAGCGCCGCTTCCCCCCAGGTCAGCCCCTGGCTCCGCCGCCCAAAGTACCTCCACGCAGCGGCTTCGAGACCGACCACATTGCCCCCGAAGGGAGCGTGGGAGGCGTAGCTACGAAGGATCTCTTCTTTCGAGCGAACAGACTCGAGGCGGAGGGCGACGAGGGCCTCCCACACTTTCTGCGCGAAGGTTCTAGGTGGTGCGTTTCGACTCAGACGAACGAGCTGCATCGTCAGGGTGCTCGCGCCGCTCACGATCCGGCCGTTTCGCAGGTTCGAGACCAGAGCCCGCGCCACCGCCAGCGGGTCGACCCCAGGGTGGTGAAAAAACCGGCGATCTTCGAAGGCCAAGAGTGCGGTCACGTAGCGGTCCGGAAGCTCCGGGCCTGGTGGAAGGCGCCACTGGCCGTCCGCCGCGACGCGGGCGGCCAAAAGACGCCCCTCCCGATCCAGCAGGATCCGAGAAAAAGGCGCCCGCGGCTCCACCACCGGCAGGGCGACAAACCCTCCGGCAGCCGCCATGACGGCAACGCCTGCCGCGAGTCCTCGTTTCACTGGGTCTGTCCGGGACGGTTCACCGTCACCCACCGTCCGCCGGTCTGGGCTTGCAGTTCCACGTCGTACATCGACTCGACCCGGACCGGCGGAAGCCTAAACCGGCCGGCGAAGGTGGCGTGAAGTCGGGCTTCGAAGGTCTTGGACGCTCCGGGCGCGAGATCGAAGTAGGTGTGCAAGCGATCATCGCGGATGTCTCGGTATACGTACTCTCCCTCCGGGTTCCTTCGCTCCGCAAACCGATCGTTTCGGATCTCGAACCCGGACGGGACTGCCTGGGTCAAGGCCAGGTCCGATAGATGGCGCTCCGTGGTGTTCGTGATGCGGACCTTGGTCCGGACATCTTCGCCTCGGACGAATCCATCGGAAGGATCCCAAGAGGATTCGATTTCGAGGCCTCGAGAAAACGCTTCCACGTCGTCTGGGTCCGGGCGTCCCCGCCGCACGAGCCGCACCGACAGGGGACGCCGCCCTCGGTTGCGGATCGTGAGCTCGGCATCTTCGTCGAGCCGATACCGGCGCCGCACCACGGCCGTCTCGAGCGAGACCGACTCCGATTCGTCTGCCGCGCGGATCTCCACCGTCGGAGCCCCTTCGCCTGCTTGCTGCGCCGCCCACCGAGATAGAGCCAGCAGGGACTGGCTCGCTTCCTGCGTGCTGGTGGCCCGGTCCGAGTCCAGGATGGAGGCGAGCTCCTCCGCGAGTTGGTCCGTTCGATCCGAGTCCCCGACCCACAGGAAGGTCTCGAGGGCCATGGCTTTGTCCCGGAGCGGCGAACCCAGGGTCGGGTCCGGGGCATCGGCCTGCAGAGAAGGGGCCGTGGGTGCAGCTGTCGCCAGGCTGCGGGCCACGTCCGGCAGACCCGTCAACGCATAGGCCGCGGCCAGCCGCAGTGCGGTGGGGCGGTCCAAGCCCTCCGCTTCGCGGAGCCGGTTCATGGACGACGTGTCCGGAGTGCCGGCCAAGGCCAGGGCGTAGAGCCGGTAGGCTTGGGTCAAGCGGGCCCGCGGACCGGCCAGCTCGGAAAAACGCATGGCCCGTTCCCGTTGGTCTCGCTGCCAGCGCTTCAAGAGATCCTCCGGTACCACGAAGCCGAGACGCCGGGCTTCGAGCAGGAAGTGTCCGGCCCATACGCTCGTCCAGGCGTGAACGCCGGAACCGGGCCACATGCCGAACCCACCCGAGGGACTCTGGTACAGGCGAAGCTTGTCGATGGCCGCGTTCACGTGACCTCGGACCGCCTGCGCGGACTTCGGGTCCAGCACCTGAAGCCGGCGCAAAAAGACCTGGGGAAAGGCGCGGGACACCGTCTGCTCCAGGCAACCGTGGGGGTAGGCCACCAACTCCGCGAGCCGCCGGCCCAGCCCGAACGGGCGGTCTCGATAGATTTCGAGCTCGACCTCCGGCGATTCGAGCCCCGGCCGGGAGAGTCGAGGAGACCAAGTGTCGCCCGGCTTCACCGTGTGCTCCACCACCGTGACTTCCGGCAGGGTGGGATGGCGGACAGGCAGCGAGATCTCCTCCACGTGGCGGTTCGAGCCGGCCTCGGCCGTCACCCGCAGCCGCAACGGACCCACGCCGGATCCGAGCGCCATCGGAAGCTGCACCGTCCGTTCCCCCGGGCCCGACAACGACACCGTGCGGGTCGGGCGCATGCTTTCTGCATCTCCTTCGATTTCGAGCCGGACGGCCACCTCGTGCTTTCCGTCGAGCGAAGAGAAGATGGTCACGGGCAGCTCCACCCGGTCGTCGGGTGAAACGACGGGAGGCGCAGCCACATGAAGCATCAGGGGCTTTCGCACGGAGATTTGCTGGTCGGCGCTGCCGTAGGCGCGGTCGTTTCCGGCTATCACCATGGCCCGCACCTTGCCCACGTAACTGGGAATGCGGAGCTCGTGCGCTCTCGTCTCGTCTTCGTTCAAAGAGAAGGGACCTTCGACTATCACCACCGGAGGAAATCGGCGCGGCTCGTCTTCATCGGCCGTTTCACCCGTCTCGCCGCCTCCCACTGCAAGCAAGGTTTCCAGCGAGCCGGAAAAGGCCCCTGCGATCCGGTCGTAGTTATCCCAGGTTCGGACGCCCAGCCCGGCGCGGCGATGAAAGTGCCGCCACGGGTCGGGGGTGCGAAAGCGGGTCAGGCCCAGCAGGCCCTCATCGACCAGGGCCAGGGTGTAGGTCATGGGCCGGCCGCCGGCTTCGCGCACTTTCACGAGCTGAGTGGTGGAAGGCTCCATTTCTTTCGGCGCCTCGACCCGGGGTTCGAGTACCGTCTTCGGGTCGCGCACCGAGATCGGGACCACGCCGTACAGCCGAAGGGGGTGGTCGTTCTGCCGGCCGTCGAGGGGCTGCAGCAGCATCACGTGGGCGTAGACGTTGGGCGCCATCTGGGGTGTTGCGGTCCACGTGTACCGGGTGGCCGGGGCCTCGGTGTCGACCCAGGTGCTCGCCAGAACGCGGCGGCCACTTTCGAGCGTCACCAAGGCCCTTGCCCCCCGAGCGCTGGGAAAGGTGACCGAGAATTCTCCGCCGACCTGGACCGGATCGTCGAACTCGCGCTGCACCGTCAACACCGCCGGGCCTCCCGGATTTTCGCGCTGCCCCCGGCCGGCCCAGCCCGGCCAGTCCGCGTAGAACACGCGGCCGGTGCGATGGCTGCCGTTCGCGTCCTCGACGAGCAGCAGGTAACGGCCCCAGCTGGGGTATGCGATGCGAAAGGTCCACTCGCCCCGACCGTTTCGGACCTCGACCTGGTCTTCGGCGACCAGTTGGCGGCTGACCGTTCCCGCATATTGGGAGAGGTCCTCTTCCCCCTTCTCCCACCACCACCGCCAGTGGATCTCGTAGATGCGGACGTTCACCTCCGTGTCCACCGGCTCGCCTCGCGGATCGACGGCCGCGAGCCGTACCGGGTGGTCCACGTCGGTCCGCAGCATGCCCCGCGCCCGATCTCCTTTGGGTAGATCCACCCCGATGTATCTGGGGTGAGGCGAGAACCGAATGCCGAAACGCTGCGAGCTGCTCTGGCCCGAAGGCTCGAACACCCGGGTGGTGAAGCGGGCCAGGGCCATGCCCGGCGCCTCTCCGTCCAGCTCCAAGGTCCCGCGCACCCTCACCCGGCCCTGCTCGTCGAGCCTTCCAGAAAACACCGTTTGGGAGGCGCCCGCCACGGATCGGGTCGGGTCGTCGAAGGTGAAGTCGCCGTATTTGGGAAAAGACGTCTCGACCTGACGGAACGACGCCTCGACCTCGGCCTGCAGGCCCCGGGCCGCAGCGCCGTGGAGCCACCGGGCCTCGAGGGGGGCATCGAGTTTCGCCGTGGGGCCCGAGAGCAACTCGGTCCCGAAGTCCAGCTTCATCTCGAGACGATTCGGGACCACGGACTCGATGGGCAGGTCTTTGCCAAAGGTGGTGCCCCCCACCGCCACTTGCGCCCGATAGACTCCGGTGGGTGCCTTTGATCCGGTCCGGGTGGTCAGTCGATAGAAACGACCGGCCGCCGGGCGAAGCCGGCGGGAATCGACCACGCCCCCGCGCGGATCGCGCAGGGTGAAGTGGACCGGATGATCTTTCGGCAGCCGCCCCTCCGGATCCTGCAGCACGAAGAACAGGTGGATCGGGTCGCCGGGGCGCCACACCCCCCGCTCGCCGTACAGAAAGCCGCGAAGGCGCTTGGACAGGTCGGCACCGCCCACGTCGAAGTGGGATACGGCCAGGCTTTCGCCATCGTGCAGGCGAAGGGCGCCGAGCTCGCCTTCGTGCCGCACCAACACGGTGTAGGGCGCCCGCTCCGGCTCCGCACGGACCATCCCGTTCGGGTCCGTCCGTCCCTCCGAGAGCAGACCATGGGCGAAGTCGAAGACCCGAACCTCGGCGCCCGAAAGAGGGGCTGCCGTGCGCAGGTCGGTGGCCCAGATCCGAAGCCGATGGGCCGGATCCTGCTTGGCGACGACCGCTACATGGGTCAAGAGTACGTTTCGCTTCACGCGAATATCGTGAGACGTTTGAGGGAGGTAGTACGCGGGGTGGCAGGGGTTGTTTCGTTGCCGGTATCGCTCACCAGGCGAAATACCCGAAACCCACGCGCCCCACGCAAAATCCCAGTTGCTGGACTCGTCGGGAGCCCAGTCGGTCATGTCGCCCGACTCGAGATTGCGAGCCTGGGGCATACCGTCGAAGGAGCCGGCGGGACAATCGTAGGTGATGTCTTCAGGTCGAAACGAAAGCTCCAGGTGGTATAGGCCCTGGCCCTGCTTTTCGACCAGAGGCGACAGGTCCAGGCCCCAATCGTCTCCGCCTCCCTCGTCGAGCTCGATCCGACGTTCCCACACCACGCGTCCCACCCGCTCGAGTTCTTGTGTTCCGTTCAAGGGATTAACTTGAAAAAACTGACCCAGGTTGGACGGAGGGATCCGCCAGGCTCGCACCCGCACGGCCCGAAGGCTTGTGGTTTCGATCGGCAGGGCTGCACCCGGCCGGGCGGCGAGGATCACGCCCTTTCCGGCGAAGCGCACCGCGGGCTTTTCGGTCGGTTGCTTCAAGCGGAACGTGCGGGGCTCTGCCAGGCGGCGCCCGTTTCGGTCGCGGATGGCGCCGGAGACCGTGACCACCTCTTCGTCGGCCCAGGCCCTCGAGCTGTAGATCCGGACCACACTGCCCGTGACCTGAAACCGCAGGGACCGCCGGGCGACCACGGTGAACAGGCCCGCGGGGCGCAGGTTCGAGGCCAACGGGTCCGAAAAGCGCACTTCGATGGGTCCGGAACGCCCGTGGACCCGGGCGCCCAGGGTCGTGAAGCGGCTGCGGGCCGGCACGGACACCTGGTGGGTTCGGATGTCCTGTTTCAGATCGAGCGGCTGGCCATCCACCTGCAGGGTCAGTCTTCGGTCCGAATCGTTCCGCCGGATGCCGACCACCTCGAATCGGTGGCTCGTCCCGTCCGCGCTGTGCGACCACTGGGCCTTCAGGGGCTCGCCGTCGATCTCGGCCGTCAGCATCTGCCGAACCGAGTCGGACGGGGCCGAATCTCGGGTGGTGATCTCGCCGCCAAAGCGCCCCGCCTCCGGGTCCAGGCCCGACCAGCGCACCTCGAAGGCTTGGGGAACGGCGAACACGGAAAACCGGGTCAGGACCCGGCCGTCCACCCGAACCGTGGCCTCGTAGCGACGGTCCGGCTGAAGGGGGACGTTCGGATGAAACCGGAGCCGCGTTCCGCGAATCCACTCGATGGAGCCTTCGAGCTTGGGGCGCAGGGTCAGATCGACCCGAGGTCCTCCCTTCGACGGGTCCATCGGCCGATCGAACTCGACGTGGATCGCTCCGGCCTTGGGCATGGCGCCGTCGGTATGGGCGATCACCTGGGGCCCGCCGGCCGGGGCCGGGGCCTCGGAAGGGGTCGAGCCGTCGCAAGCGACGGCCGCGGCCAGGGTCCAGACGGGGCTCCATCCCAGGGAGCGAAACGGGCTTCGGTCGATCATGGCGTGCTCGAACCCTCTACCGCGCCCGCGTCCCCGCATCTTCCCCTGAGTCGGGGCCCGGTCCCGGCGGCCGAAAAAAGGACCCCGCCGATCATCCGATGGCCCGGCCGGCCCCGGCGGGTATAGGCTCGGGGTACCATGCAGGCTGCGAACGACGGGAAGCTTCGACCCGGCTCCCTTCAGCGCTCATCGGGTCTTTCCTCGGCCGACCGGGGCGAGCCTTCGATCCGCGGGTCGACGAAAGAGCGGATGCAGGGTCTGGCCCAGCAACTGATGGGCCTGAAGCGAAATCTGGTCCGTCGGGACACGGCGGTGCGCGTCAAGGTCGCGTTGTTCGAAGCCCTGGAAAAGCGCTCGGTCCAGCGGGCGATCGACGCCATGCGGTCGGATCCGACCCGCGGCGCGTGAAGGCGTCCACGGTGAACGTCCCGCCGTACCCGACCTGCCGATCTTGGACGAGAAGATGAACCCCGACAGTCGCTTTTGGTCCTGGCTGCCGGGCGCGTTGAGCCGCACCGGTCCCGACGGGCGTTCGCGGTACGCGAAGGAGGAAGTCGAAGACTTTTTGGCGGTCTTGGCCTTCGCTCTGGGCGTTCAGCCCGAAGAAGGGCCCCCCGTGCTGGACCGGGCCATCGGGGCGTTTTTGGGCCGGGTCGAAGCCTTCGCCCCCGGCGACGCCGGATTCGATCTGGACGATCGGGCCCTCGCCTACCTCGAGGCCCATCCCCTGCCCGCGGAGCTCACCTTCGAGCTTCGACGGGCGATGCAAGAGGGCGTGGTCGGATGGTCCGCCTTCGTGAACGATAACCGCTACGCCGCCCTCCTCGGCACCGCGCCGCCCCAGAAGGCCTGCCCGAGACCTCGGGCCACCGAGCCCGTGGCCTTGGCCTACCTTCGGATGCAGCGGCGCCGCTGATCTCGGCCCGGGTCGGTCCGCCGGCCCGGCTCGGTCCCCGCCCGGCGGTCCGACACCGAGAAACGGTCGACCACTCGACAGGTGAAGCCGCTGCGCAGGGATGCGCGCCAGATCCGCGTTCCGGGGACCGCTGCCGAGACGAGGGCATCGTTGCGGGCCGCCAAGCCCGCAACGCTCACAGCGGCTCGATGTCGTGCAGTTCGAGCCCGGGGGCGTTGTCCAGGGCGTACTGAATCGCCCATTCGGTCTCGGTCAGGAGCACGGGACTGTCGTTGCGGTCGTAGACCACCACGTAGCTGCTGGAGCCCAAAAGCCAGCGAAGCCCCTCCTCGGACCCACCGATCCAGCGGGCGTGCTGGAATGGGAGGCCTTCGAACACCGCATTCACGTTGTACTCGTTCTTGAGGCGCTCTTTCAGCACCTCGAACTGCAGCAACCCCACCGCTCCCAGATACGGCGACTGGCGGTCGTTTTTGGTTCGGTAGAACACCTGAATCACGCCTTCGTGGCCGAGCTGCTCGAGGCCCGTGTCCAGCTGCTTTCGTTTCAGCGGATCTTTCAATCGCAGCTGCCCGAAGTGCTCCGGCGCGAAGCGCGGGATGCCGCCGAACTTGATCCGCTTTTTGCTCGAGATCGTGTCACCGACCCGAAGCTTTCCGCTGTCGTAGATGCCGACGATGTCCCCGGGCCAGGCCTCCTCGACGATGGAGCGCTCCTTGGCCATGAACGAGTGGGGCCGCGCCAGGCGCAATGCCTCGCCGGACCGGCCGATGGTCACGTCGATGCCCCGCTCGAAGCGACCGCTCACCACGCGCAGGAATGCCACCCGATCCCGGTGTTTCGGGTTCATGTTCGCTTGAATCTTGAAGATGAAGCCCGCGAACTCCGGGTGGCCCGGAGGCACTTCTCGGGCGTCTTCGGTGGTTCGGGGCGCAGGCTCGGCGGCCCGCTCCACCAAGAACTCGAGCAAGGTATCCACCCCGAAGTTGGTCATGGCCGAGCCCCAGAACATGGGGCTCAGCTCGCCGCTTCGAAACTGCGCGTCGTCGAAGGCTTCGCCCGCCTCGGACAGCAACTCCATCTCCTCTTGGACCTGGTCGTACAGGGCGCCACCGACGGCTTCCCGGGCGTCGTCCCAAGGGATGCGGGTGCTTTCGAGCACTTCGGCACCGTGGGCCTTCGGGGCGTAGAGCAGCAGCTCCTTTCGGCGCAGGTCCACCACGCCCTTGAATCGCCGGCCCATGCCCACCGGCCAGGTGAGGGGGGCCACCTTCAGGTTCAAGGCGTCCTGCACGTCGTCCACCAGGGCCAGCGGCTCCAGGCCCTCCCGATCGAGCTTGTTCATGAAGGTGACGACCGGGAGCTTTCGGAGCCGACAGACCTCGAAGAGCTTTCGCGTCCGGGGCTCGACGCCCTTGGCGTGGTCCATCAGCATCACCGCCGAGTCCACCGCCGACAGGGTTCGATACGTGTCTTCCGAGAAGTCCGCGTGGCCGGGGGTATCGAGGAGGTTCAGGACCTTCCCTTCGTGGTCGAACTGCAGGACCGACGAGGTGATCGAGATGCCTCGCTCCTGCTCCATGGCCATCCAGTCCGACAGGGCGTGGCGCGAGGACTTCTTGGCCTTCACCGAGCCCGCCAGGTGGATCGCCTGGGCGTACAGGAGCAGTTTTTCGGTCAGGGTCGTCTTGCCCGAGTCTGGGTGAGAGATGATCGCGAAGGTCCGGCGGCGCTGGCTTTCTTGCTGGACCTTGGGGTGGACGGCCGTTTCCACGGGCGGCTCAGATACCGCGGGCCACCGCCTCGACGCGACCCCGAACGGTCGCTTCGAGCGCCGGCCGAAGATTTTGGGGCGAACCCCGGGGTCAGCTTCCGGCGACTCCCAGGAGGGCCAAAAGCGGCAGGCCGAACGCCACTGCCGTCAGCCAGTCGACCCGGGGTCGCCGATCGTCGTCGCGCAGCATGCCTCTCTGCCTGTTCAACATCCGTGCCGTTTGTTCCCGCTCTCGAACTCCGGCGTGCGGTGTCGGGATGCCGGTCAACCCGATCCCGGGTCATGGAGATCCGACACCGCACCGTGTCGGATCCGCAACACCCCGGCTGGCTGACCCGGTCGGGGGCCTGTGGTAGCCGGCGTCCGTGGCGACCCGAACCGAATCCGACAGCTTTGGGCCGATCGATGTGCCCGCCGACCGGTATTGGGGCGCGCAAACCCAGCGCTCCAAGCAAAACTTCGACATCGGGGACCAGCGGTTTCCCCGGGTGTTCTTGCGGGCCTATGGTGTGGTCAAGCAAGCCGCGGCCGAGGTGAACGCAGCCCTCGGCGGCATCCCGGAAGACCTTTCCCAAGCGATCCAGCGGGCGGCCCAGGAGGTGATCGACGGCAAACTCGACGACCACTTTCCTCTGGTGGTCTGGCAGACCGGCAGCGGCACCCAGACCCACATGAACGTGAACGAGGTGATCGCGAACCGGGCCAACGAGATGCTCGGCAAGCCCCTCGGTGCCAAGGACGGGGTCCATCCGAACGATCACGTCAATCGATCCCAGTCCACGAACGACTCCTTTCCCACTGCCATGCACGTGGCGGCGGGCTTGGCGGTGCACGAAAGCCTCTTCCCCGAGCTCGAAGCGCTCCACCAGGTGTTCGCGGCCAAGGCCGACGCCTTTCGGGACGTGGTGAAGATCGGCCGGACCCACCTGCAGGACGCCACGCCCTTGTCCTTGGGCCAGGAGATCTCGGGCTGGGCGGCCCAACTCGCGGCGGCCCGGGATGCGGTGGCCGGGGCCATGGACCAGGTCTACCCCCTGGCCATGGGGGGAACGGCCGTGGGGACCGGACTCAACGCGGTGGAGGGCTACGCCGAGCAGGTGGCGGCAGCCATCGCGAAGCGCACGGGGCTTCCGTTCGTCACCGCTTCGAACAAGTTCGCGGCCCTGGCGGCCCACGATGGCCTGGTGGGATTGAGCGGAGCCCTGCGGCAGCTGGCGGGGGCCCTGACCAAGGTGGCCAACGACGTCCGGTGGCTGGCGAGCGGACCGCGCTGCGGCCTCGGCGAGATCCGGATCCCCGAAAACGAGCCCGGCAGCTCGATCATGCCCGGCAAGGTGAACCCGACCCAGTGCGAGGCCCTCACCATGGTCTGCGCCCGGGTCTTCGGCAACGACGGCACCGTGGGCTTCGCCGGCTCCCAGGGCAACTTCGAGCTCAACGTGTACAAGCCGGTCATCGCCCACGCGGTGCTCGAATCGGTGCGGATCTTGGCCGACGGCATGCGCTCCTTCCGGGTCCACTGCGCCGAAGGGATCGAGCCCGACCGGGCCCGCATCGAGCAGTTGCTGCACGAATCGCTGATGCTGGTCACCGCCCTGAACCCCCACATCGGCTACGACAAGGCGGCGCAGGTGGCGAAAAAAGCCTACAAAGAGGGCACCAGCCTCAAAGCGGCCATCACCGCCCTGGGCTTTTTGTCCGCCGACGACTTCGATCGTCTGGTGCAGCCGAGCGCCATGATCGGACCCGCGAAGCCCCGAGGCGGCTGATCGGCGCGTTGCGCGGCCTGGCCGGGAGCGAGGCGATCGGGGGCCGCTTCGACGTTCCGCCTCGAAAGTTGTCACGGTGTCCGACCTGATTTCCGAACCGCTCCCGTATCCGTCGAAGCTCGAGCCGGTGCCGCTTCCCGAGGGACCGCTGCAGCTGTGGCGGCCCCTGAACCCGGAGACCGTGCTGGACGCCCTGGTCGAGGCACCCGCCGATCCGGACGACAAGATGCCCTATTGGTCCGACCTGTGGGCCAGCGCGGTGGGTCTGGCCGAAGCGGTGGCTCGGACGGAGATCGACGTGTCGGGCCGCTCGGTCTTGGAACTGGGCTGCGGACTCGGGCTGTGCAGCTTGGCGGCGGCCCGGGCAGGGGCGACCCGGGTCCGGGCTACGGACTGGGATCCGGAGGCGCTCCGATACGTGGCGGCCAGCGCCGGCGAAAACGGGCTTGCGGTGGAGACGGGTCGCCTCGACTGGCGCGAGGCTCCTGCGACCCCGGAAGCCGACGTGATCTTGGCGGCGGACGTGCTCTACGAAGCCCGCAACGTTCGGTGGCTGGTACGGCTTTGCCGGCGCTGGATCCGGGGATCGGTCGAGCTGTGGGTGTCCGACCCGGGGCGCAAGTGGGCGGATCGTTTCGCCGAAGAGGTGGCGGGGCTCGGGCTGCGGGTCGACCGGTCGTCGCGGACGGTTCCGGCGTCTGCCGCCGTTCGCCGGGGGGCCGATCTCACGTTTTACCGCGTTCGCACCTGAAAACGACTTGGACGAAGAAGCCGTGCAAGTTATGCGCAACCCGATTGCAGGTACCTGCTTGTTGCGACGCGGGTTCATCTGGGTAGCGTTCGCCGCCGCGGTGCTGCTCCCGTCCGCGGCCCGGGCGGAGTGCAGCGGGGTGCTCGAAGGCGAGGTGCTCGATGTGGAACGACGACAACCGATATCGGGGGCTCGGGTGATGGTGCCGGCCCAGGTGCGGGTGGCCGAGTCCGGTGCCGGCGGCCGCTATCGGCTCGAAGGGCTGTGCCCGGGGGAGTTTCGCGTCGAGGTGGAAAAGCCCGGCTATTCCCGTCACGTGGAGCGCTTCGGCATCCGCGATCACACCAACCAGCACGATTTCTTCTTGACCCCATTCGACCTGGGCCAAGTGGACATCCGGGCTCGAGAGTTGAATGGCGCCGACCGGGAGGCCCACGTCGTCGAGACCCTGGACGGCGAAGCGTTGGCCCGCACCCGGGGCCTGGACCTGGGCCGGAGCCTGCAAGCCCTCACGGGCGTCCAGGTGATCGGCAGCGGGGCGGTGAGCAAGCCGGTGGTGAACGGGTTCACCGGCCAGCGTCTGTTGATCCTGAACGACGGGATTCGCCACGAAAGCCAGGACTGGAGCCTGGACCACGGCCCCGAGATCGACCCGTTCTCGGCGGGCAAACTGCAGGTCGTCAAAGGGGCGGCGGGCGTGCGGTTCGGACCGGATGCCTTGGGTGGGGTCATCTTGCTGGAGCCCCCGCCCTATCCGGAACAGCCGGGTCTATCGGGCGAGACGACCTTGGTGGGATTCGCCAACGGGTTCGGCGGGGCGGGGGCTCTGTCGGTGCAGGCGGCCTTGCCACGCTGGTTCGGGGACGACGGACCGCAGCTGTTCACGCGGGGGCAGGCGAGCCTGCGAAAGCAAGGGACCTTGCGCACTCCCCGGTACTTTTTGGCCAATACCGGCCAGGAAGAGGCGAACTTCGGTGGGGCGTTGCGGGCCGAGTGGGACGCCGCGTATGTGGAGGCCTCGGCAGACTTCTATCAGACGAACTACGGCATTTTCTTTGGCATCGGCGACTCGAGCTTCACCACTTTTCAGGACCAGCTCGACGCGGAGCTTCCCTTCGGCTCCGAGTTCTTTCGATTCGACCTGGGTTTCGAGCGGCCCTTCGTCTCGGTGAAGCATCTGACGACCCGCCTGGAGGCGGGTGCCGAGCTTTCCGATGCGGTGCGCGTCGACCTGCGTTACGCGTTTCAGCGGGACGACCGGCGAGAGTTCGATCAGGTGCAGCGTCGCTTTCGAGACCGTCCCCAAGCGACCTTCGAGTTGGACACCCATTACGCGGAAGTTGCTGGGACCGTCTCCACGGGCCCGCTCGAGACCGAACTGGGCCTGACCTATCAGCATCAGGTGAACGGGTTCTTCGGAGCGAACCCGTTCATTCCGGACTACGTCCGTAACGCGGGCGGGGCGTTCGCCCAAACGCGCTGGGTGGCGGATCGCGTGGCTCTGGACGCGGGCGTGCGGGTCGATCTGAGCCGCTACCGCTTCTGTGTCGGGGAGCGGTCCTCCTTCGCCGAAGAGCTACCCACCAGCCCGGCCTGTGAACCCGACGAGCGGGAAGCGATCCGGGAGTTCTCGGCAGTCACCTTCGGGGTGGGCGGAATCTTCGAGCTGGCCGACGGATGGACCTTTCGCACGAACCTCGGGTCGGCGGTGCGAAACCCAGCCCCGAACGAACTGTTCGTGAACGGGGTCAGTTCGGGCCTCGCCGCCCTCGAACGGGGCGACCCGGACCTGGACAACGAGATCACCTACAACCTGCAGGGGCAGATCGAGTACCAGGGCGACCGGACCGCTTTTTCGGCCAGCGCCTACACCCACTACGTCGACGGGTACATCTACGCAGGGCCGGTGCTCACCGAAGACGGCATTCCGGTTGCCCCCCTCACGAACCGGGGTCGGTTTCCGCTCTTTCAGTACGCGCAGATCGACGCGGTGTTCGCCGGTATCGACGCCGAGGCGGCCGTGCGGCCGTTTCCGTGGATGGAGTTGAAGACCCAGCTATCGCTGATCCGGGGCGAGGATCTGAGCAACGACCGCTTCGTGGTATTCGTGCCGCCCGACTCGGTGCGAACGCGCCTGACCCTGGCTCCGCCAGGAACGGTCCTGGGCTCGGACTACGTCTACGCCGAAAGCCAGGTGGTCCTCCAGCAAACCCGCTTCGATTTGGACGCGGACTTCGCGGAGCCTCCACCGTCGTACCATCTGTTGAACGTGGGGCTCGGGACCACCTTCGAGGTCTCCGGACAGTCCTTTCGGCTTCAGGTGGAGATCCGAAACCTCGGCAACGAGGTCTACCGCGACTACCTGAGCCGTCTTCGGTACTACGCCGACGAGCCGGGACTACAGGGCTTCTTGCGCCTGCAAATGCCCTTCGAGACCCGATTTTGAAGATTCGACTTCGGTCGAATGGAGCATGAAAGAGAGGAGCGAAAGATGATGAAGCGAAACGGAACGACCTGGCTGCACACCTTGGCCGCCATCCTGGCGTTGGGGCTCGTGGCGCCGGCCTGCGGCGACGACGGCGAGGTCAACGGGCACGGAGACGACGACCACGACCATGGAGACAACCCCGAAGAGGTGATCACGACCGTGACCTTGACCTTCACGCCCGACGGTGGCGGCAACCCGGTGCAGGCCACCTACCGGGATCTGAACCCGGACGACGCCGAGCCCCCGGAGCTGTTCGAAGAGATCGTGCTGGACTCGGGGAACACGTACACCTTGACGCTGACCCTGTTGAACGAGACCGACGCCCCACCCGAGAACGTGACCGAAGAGATCTCGGAAGAGGACGACGAACACCAGTTCTTCTTCCAGGGGCCGGCCGTCGGGAGCCTGGTGACCGTGGACTACGCGGACATGGACGAAAACGGTCTGCCCGTCGGATTGATCAACAACGTGCAGGCCACCACGGCCGGGACCGAGCCAGAGGGCTTTCGGGTGATCTTGAAGCACCAGCCTCCGGAGGGGGGCGTGCCGGTCAAGACCATGAACTCGGGCATCAACGACGGTGGCACCGACGTCGATCTGGCCTTCGACATCACGGTGAACTGACCCGGCCGGCCGGCCGGCCGGTCTGCCTCGGCGGCGCGGACGCGGCGCGAGCGAGATCCGCGGGGATGAGTCTGCTAGGCTCGCGCCGCCATGACGACCGATCCGCTTTCGAACCCCACCCGACGACGCTTCATGCAGCAACTCGCCCAAACCACGGGCGGCGTGGTGCTGATGCCGTGGGTCACCTCGTGCGTGTCCTCGAACAACGGGTCCGAGTCCGCCGAAAAGTCCGGGCCGGCTTCGTCCGGGCCGGACGAGGCCGAGGCCCAGCCGAAGGCCGCGGTGTTGGCAGTGCCGGCGGTGAAGCCGGCCGACTGGGATCCGATCGCGTACAACCGAGCCCGGGGGAATGCCGGGAAGATCCCCGAGTCGTACCTGCCTTCGATCAACGGACCCGACGGGGTGAAAAAACACCTGGGCAAGCATCTGCCTTACGTTCCGGAGCTGAAGTCCGCCCAAGTGCCGTCGGGCATGCTGGCGATCATGTGGGGCGACCCGGACAAGGGCTACGTGCGGCACCCCAACGCAGCCCGAGGACCCGAAAACGACAACCAGGGCCACTGGTACAACTGGGTGAAGGTCCGGAAGGCCGTGGACGGCGACGCCGAAGAGGTAAAGAACACCTATCCGGAGTGGCCGGGCACTTTGGAGCAGCGGGAGGGCCACTTCGTGGTCTACGGCGGTGGGGACATCACCGCCGACTCGGGCAAGAACACGGTGTACCTGGTTCAGCTGCCCAAAGACGCGAAGCCCGGCGACACGATCCGGATCTGGGCCCATTGCCTGACCCACGGCGAGTACGTGGACTTCATTCGGGTGCCCGAAACGGCCTGACGGGCGCGTCCGAGGCTCGGCGTCGGCTCGGGTTCAGGCCCGGGCGCGTCGACCGTCGGCCGTGCGCCGGGCCCGGGTCGACGGGCCGCGGCCTCGGGGTTTGCGCTTTCTGCAGTCGGGGCAACTGCCGACCACCTGAAGCTCCGCGTCCCGAATGGCTGGGCCCCACTTGGAGTTGGGCGTGACCTTCACCTGAACTCCGGGCAGGCACAGCACGTTGCCGCAGTCCGAGCACGCGAAGTGAGGATGGTGGTGGGGGTCGTCGTCGGGAAGCGCGCGTTCGTACCGGGTGATGCCGGACGCCCGGCTGGCCACCCGGGCCATGTTGACCTCCACCAGTTTCAACAGGTTGCGGTACAGCGTGGCCTGATCCCAGCTCTCGTCGCCCAAGGCCTCGACCACGTCCGAGTGGGAGACGGGCTTTTTGGCCTGATCCAACAGCTGGAGCACGGCGACCCGAGGTGCCGTGGCGCGGAGCCCCGCATCGCGCAGGGCCTTTCGAGCGTCGTGTCGTTTCAGCCGCCCCATCTGTGGTACCCTAACCCCTCGACCCTTCGAGGTGCAAACCAAATGCAAACCCGGGCCGTCGGCGGCGGTCTCCTTCGGGTCATCGCTTCCACTTGATGCTGCACCCCATGCTCGGGGCACCGGCCGGGGCCGGCCGGCCCGCTTTCAGGGCCTCGAGGGTCGCGGCCAGGTCTTCGCCCGTGACCGGAATGTCATTGGCCGGCCGGCTTCCGTCGTACCGGCCGCGGTATGCCAGCCGGTGCGCGCCGTCGTAGACGAAGAAGTCCGGCGTGCACACGGCGCCGTAGGCCCGGGCCACGGTCTGGTCGGCGTCGTGCAGGTAGGGAAACGGGTAGCCCCGTCGGTTTGCTTCCTCCGCCATGGGTCCGGGACCGTCTTGGGGATAGCTCTCGGCGTCGTTGGCGTTCACCGCCAAGAAGGCGACGCCGTCTTCCTGGTGCCGGGCCGCGAAGGTCGCCAGGTGATCGGCGATGTGCCGGACGAAGGGACAGTGGTTGCACAAAAACATCACCACCGTGATCTGCCCCGCGTGGTCTGAGAGGCGGTGGGTCGTGCCGCGTGGGTCCGAAAGCTCGAAGTCGGGTGCCGGCGACCCGAGCGGCGTGGCGGGCGTCTCGGTCAAAGCCATCGCCCCTGACTAGCAGTCGTGCGGCGTCAGGAGAACGCTTCCGGTGAGATAAACAGCGCTTCGCCCAGGGGACCGCGGATCTCGGGCGGTACCCGCCGGCGGCGGACCGCCTCCACCACTGCTTCCTGAGACTGCTCGATGGACACCTGCAGATCCAGTCGTTGGATGAGTTCGACGATCTCCTGGACGGTCTGAACCGACGCAGCGTCGGCCATGCGCAGGGCCTGCTGCACCGACCGATGCAGCATGGCTTCGAACACCCTGCTCGAGCTGGTGCGATCGATCTGATAGCCCCGATCCGAGACCTCTTGGGCGATCTGAATGGCCCGGCGATAGGCCCGGGGGTCCCGGCTCTCTTCCTGGCGTCGGATCTCCTCCTCGAAGCGGTGCTGCAGCGTGAACTCTGCCGCCGCCCGAAGCTCGCGGGGCAGCTCGAAGCCGGCGGCTTGCAGCATCTCCATGGTGCGACCGTGGTCCCGGTACAGCTGTGCATAGGCTTCGAAGAACCGGTCCAGCAGCGACCCGAAGACTTCTTTGGCGAGCTTTTCGGCGCCCCCGGGAAGCAGGTCCTCGAGCCGATACTCTCGCGGACCGAGGGATTCGAAGGTCTCCCGCAGCAATACGGGAAGCGACGCTTCGTCCATCAGGTCGTGAAGCTTTCGGGACCGGGCCGAAAAGGCCTCCACGTGGGGATTCGGGCGGACCACGGCATAGAAGTCGATACCGCCGAAGTGCAGGGCGGCGAAGCCGAAGTGACTCGGCCGACCCGTCGATTCCGAACGAAGCTTCACCCGAGCGGTGCACAGGGTCAGCGGCGGGACCGAGGTCTTTTGAAAATCTGTGGTCTCGTAAGCGAAAGCTCCCAACGAGCCACCAGAAGGCATACCGTCCATGACGCTCGAAATTGCCAGGTGCCCCACCACCCGTTCCGCGGTCACCCGCGATCGGGGAACGTGGTTTCGGTAGATGTCGGCTCCCGTTCCCTTCTCTGGAAGGTTGCTTTCAGCTTCGGCCAAGTGCTCCAAGAGAATCGGCTCGAACGAAGGAGCACCCAGCGCTGCGAGATCGTCGATGCAGCGTCCCGCATACTTCAGAATCTGGATCGTTTCGATGCCCGAGATGTCGTGAAAGAACCAGGCGCAAGAGGTGTACATCAGCAAGGCGTGCCGCTGCATTTCGAGCAGGGTCCGGGCCGTGACCGCGTCTTCGTCGGTCCATGGCCGTTTTTGCCGATCTCGAGACCACTGTTCGAACGCCACCGGGCTCGCGCCCAGGACCTCCACGTAGGCGTCCCGGGCTTCCCAAGGGTCCTCGAAGAGATCCGAGCCCCGATCTTCGAAGACCTGGCTGGCCTTTTCGCGCAGGGCGTCCAGGCCCGCCCGCAGTGGGGTGCGCCAGCGTTGATTCCACTCCGGAGCCCCCCCGGTCTGGCATCCGCAATCTCGGATCCAGCGCCCGACCCCATGGGCACACGACCAGGAACTGCCCCGACCGTTGTCGCCGCTCCACAAGCAGACCTCGTGGGCCGGCTCGTTTTCTGCGAGCCATGCCGCGAAGTTGGTGAATTCGAGCGAACGCCGGGGGCCTTCCATTTCGAAGGCGTGAGCCAGGGTCCGGTCTCCGAAGACCGTGTGGTGCCCGTAGCTTTCTCCGTCGGTGGCCAGGGCGACCAAGCCTTGGCTCGGCGCATGGTCCATCAGGCTGTCGACCAGGCGCTGGCTGGTGGAAATCGATCGCTCGAATGCCACGGCCCGGCTCTTGGGACCATCGTAGAACAGCACCGACAAGGTGCGCTCGGGGTGGATGCGGTGCCGGATCAGGTACGGCCGGGTCGGGTCGATGGCGCCTCGCTCCACCTGGGTCCACGTGGGGTCCCCCAGCTTTCGAAATCCGGTGGCCTGGTGGGGACTCAGGACCACGAAGCCGACTCCCTCCTCGATCAAGGTGTCGACGACCTCGGCGTTGATGGCGGCTTCGGGCAGCCACATGCCGTCGGCCGGCCGGTGGAAGCGCTTTCGGAAGTCGGAAAGGCCCCATCGGATTTGGGTGCGGCGGTCCCGAGGCGCGTCGAGGGGGAGGATCGTGTGGTTGTAGGCCTGGGCCAAGGCGTTTCCGTAGCCCCGACGCTCCAGGCTGATCCGGTCCGCTTCGAGGATGCGCCCGTAGGTGATCGGGTGGTGCCGCTCCATCCACTGCAGGAGGGTGGGGCCGAAGTTGAAGCTCATGTGGACGTAGTTGTTGACGATGCGGACCACCCGGCCCCGGTCGTCCACGATCCGGGCGTAGGCATTGGCCCGGTAGCATTCCTTGAAGATCCGTTGGTTCCAGTCGTGAAAGGGAGCCGCGGAGGGCTCGCGATCCACTTCTTCGGTCCAGGGGTTCTCTCGCGGGGGCTGGTAGAAATGCCCGTGCACGACGAAGGACGCGCCCACCCCAGGGGTCGTAGCGCGCCGCCGGTCATTCGTCCAAACCAGACGACGGGTCGGTCAGGGCTTCGGGTCCGGAGACCGCGGCGGCGGCCCGGTCGAACCCGGTCGCGGCGGCCTGCAGCCGGTGGGCGGTCCGTGTGTTCCGGCCGTTCCGCCGCGTCGCGTCGCCGAAGACGTCCGCCGCGACCTGCAGGCCCAGGCCGCCAGCTTCGGCCAGGACGCGGGCTGCGGCCGCTCCACCCGGACGTTCCGCCAAGGTCCGGACCCCCTCGGCCGCGGACCTGGCCCGGCCCGTCCAGCCTCGCCCCCAGGCCATCGCTTCGGCGCCCGAGCGTCCGTCCAGGCTTCGGAGGGCGGCGAGCCCCGCTCCGGCGCCGAGCTGAAGCACCCGCCGCTCGACCTCTCGGGCCGCGTGGTCCGCCGCCCGTCGAGCTTCGGCCGCTCGGGCGTGGGCCGCCGTCGCCGCGTCGACCCGGGGACCGGCGTGGACCGCCTCGGCGGCTTCGGCGTCCGCCGAGGACGCTCGAAGGGGCGCATCTCCGGGACTCGGCTGGGCCGCTCGGGCGCGGGCCTCGGCCTGTTGGGCCGCCCGGCGAGCCCGGACCGCCTCTGCGGTGGAAACGCCGAGCCCTCCTGCGTCCATGCCCCACGCAAAGCCCGCTCGGAGGGCGACCTCGCGGTCGTCCTCGGGGTGCGCGGTGGCCGATACGGCGGCGCCGGCCACGCCTGCGCCGAGCTGCGCGGCTCGCTCGGAGATCGCCTTCCCGTCGACGGTCAGCCGCCGTGCGCCCACCTGGCTCCCGTCGGTCGGCCGGGCGTCCATGATCCCGGGATCCGCACCCGGGGGCGCTCCGTCCGTCGGACGCAGGGTCCGTGCCCGATCCAGCCGCACCGCTTCCCCTGCCCCGTCGATCGCCTGCGCTGCCCCGGCTTCGGTTTTTCGCCCTTCGAGGGTCTTCGCTGCCCGGGCCCGCCCCGGCGCCCCCGGGGCCGGAGCCCGAGCGGTGCTCCCGGCCTCGGTCAGCCCGGTCGGAGCCGCCGACGGCGGAGACGCCGCCTCCCACCGAAACCACCCCCGTGCGAGGCCCGCGCCCTGCGCCAGCCCTTCGGAGGCTTCAATCTTTCCGTCCGATGCGGCTTCCGCCCCGGCCCCGATGGACAGGCCGAGGCCCACGCCCACCGCGCTCTCCAGGGCGGCCACTTCCACCGAGGCCTCGAGGCTTCGGCCCAGGCCGCCGGCCACGAAGCCCACCACCTGGTCCACCTCTCGGGAGTCCGCCCCGGCCGCTTTGGCCACGGCGCCCACCGCCTCTTCCGCCGCGGCCAGCCCGTGTTGGGCTGCGAGCTCCGCCGCCATCTTCCCCGCCGACGCCGCGTCGCCGGTGGCGGCGGCCAAGCCCGCGAAGGCGCCGTGCATCCCGGCCTTGATGCCGTCCCGTGCTGCTTCGTCTGGAACGAAGACATCCACCGGAACGAACAGCAGGTTCTTCAGAAAATCGATCAGCATGATGCCCGTCCATTCAAGCGTCGTGCCGCCAGGCTGACCTTCTGCGGCGGGCGTTGCATTTCGCCGTGGCCCCGTCCGGGGTCGGTACGCCCGGACGGACCTCCGGACGGGTCCGGACGGGCCCTCGGCCTGCTCCGGCGCCGTCTCGGGAGCGCCGAGCGATGGCACGGCTTCTGCTCGATGGCGGTTCGTGCCGGCTCCGGCGGACCGGGGCCGACGAAAGGAGCTCTGCCATGATGTTGCCCAAGATCAACCCGAAAACTTTCAACCCCCTCACGGATGGGCCGAGCCGTCCGGCCTTCGGTCCCGCGTCCCCGACCCTCGACAAAGACACGGTCCAACGCGCCCGGCCCAGATCGACCCCGGCTTCGATGCCGCGGCCCACGCTGGACGCCGTGATGGCGGCCCTGGACCGGCCCGCCAGCTTGTCCGTCGAAAACATGGTCCGGGTGGCGGAGATGCTTTCCCAGCTTTCGGAGGCCGAGTTGTTCTCGGCGGGGCCCGAAGGCGTGAACCGGTTGGTGCAACAGCTGGTGCAGCAGGCGCTTTTGGCGCGCGGCCCCGGCCGGGATGTGCAGCGCGGCGTGGCGCTGGCGGCGGTGGCGGAGCTGCTGGACCCGCGGGAAGCGGGGGCGGACGTGGTCCGAAGCCTCTCGCCGGAAACCAAGGCATCCGTCGAGCGCTTGGTGGGCGAGATGGACCGGGCGCGCAGCTTGCCCGACCTCGAGAGCCAGCTTCGCAACGACACCCAGGTGGCGTCCCAGCGGGCCTTGGACGTGATCTACGAGATTCCCGGGTTCGACCCGAAGGCCCCGGACACCGGGTTCGAAGCGGTGTTCGCGCGGCTCGTCCCCATGGCCGAGGCGGCCCAGCCTCAGCGCATGGTGGCTCGGGAGTCCGCCGCGACGGCCGACAACGGTGCACCGGTGGCGGGCCCGCCTCGGCACTCGAGCCGCCTGGTGGATCGGGCCCTTCGGATCGTCGGGCAGCTCGAGGCCACCCGGGAGCTGATGATGGATTCACTGCGGACGGGACAGGACCTGTCCCAGGAGAGTCTGATGGTCATGGAGGCCGAGCTCAAGAACGTGAGCAGCTTGATTGCCGCGTTTCAAGCGATCCTCGAAGACGAGCACGAGCAGCGTCGTCGCGCGGCCGAGTCCATCGCTTGAGGCGAGCTGAAGGGAGGAACAGATCATGCTCGGAGAGCTACGACCTCGGCTGTTCGCGGGCGCGGCCCGGCCCGCGCCCTTCGATTCTCCCGGGCGGGGCGCAGGCGGCCCTGGATTCGCCCCCGGTTTCGGCACCGATCGGGTCGTGTCCGCGGCGCGCGGATGGCGGTGGGGAACAACCTTGGGGGCCGGCCGAGCACGTGGCGGCTCGGCGCCATCGCGAGACCCAGTGCGTCCGGCCTCGAACCCGACGGCCCGACCGGTGGGGGCCGGGTCGTGGGGTTCGGCTTCCGGCGCCTCGGCTTCCGACCTGATCCAACGGCTGTGGGACGAGGTGCGAGCCTTCATGGCCGAAGAGGCCTCGGCTCAGCGAAGCGACCGGGAGGTGGTGACCGCCCTGGATCGATCGACGGCGTCGCTTCTCGCCCAGGCGGCTGGCGGCAGCGGCGTGCCCGATTGGTGGACCGAGTTGGACCCGGAAGATCAGCTCGAGCTCGATCCGGGCCACGGGGTGATCGAAGCCGAATCCCTGGCGGAGCTGGCCGCCAACGCCCACGGCAACCCCTTCGAGATGGGCAGCCCTTCCTGGGAGGCATTCGGTCGAGAGACCGGCGTATGGGTCGGCGTGCCGAAGAACGCCTGGGATCGGGTGTTCGGCTTCGGGCTCGATCCCGACGCGGTGGACGCCCTGGTCGAGGAACGGGTTCGGGCCATCGAGGCGGCGTGGGAGTCCATCGGGCTGCTCGACCTAGTGCCGAAGGAGCAGGTCGATTGGCCGCGGTACCACGCCCAAATGGCGGGTCTGATGGCCGAGGCCTTTCGGGACGGGCTGGTCCGCGTGAACCAGATCTTCGCGTCGGCCGCGGCGGCCGGGGGATCGAGCGGCCAGCTTGGCGAGCTGGCCGAGGCCTACGGTCGATTCGAAAACCTCGAGATCTGGATGCAGGGTCAGGCCGAACAGATGCAGCGGGGCGACGGTACGTGGAACCAGGCGATCTGGGCCAAGCTGCGGATGGGGGAGAGCAGCTACAGCTTCAGTCAGCTGGTCCACCTGGCTTCGGAGCTCGACGAGGGCCTGTACTTCGACCAGATCGGAAGCGAAGAGGCCCGAAGCCAAGGGGAGCTTCGCACCCAGACCAGTGCCCTGTCGGTCCGGGCTGCTCTCGGCCGGACCCTCGAGGACCTCAGGGACCGCCTTCGGTCCATGGACCTGGACGTGCACGGTGACGCCCAAAAGCAGGCCGATCGCTTGATGCGAAGATTGTTCGGGGTGTGGAAGGAAATGCAGCCCGAGTTGCTCGGCCTGAGCTCCGACGAAGCGGATCAGGTGCAAGCTTACTTTCAGGCGCTCAACCAGCTGAACCTGAGCGAGGCACTCTGGGAGGATCCGGCTCTGCGGGAGCTGGACCTGTGGGAGCCCGCATCGTGAAGGCGACGCCCAAGAACGCGACAGCCCCCGAGGTCTCGGCCGATCATCTGCCCGAGACGGTCCGGCAGGCTTTCGAGAACTTGGATCGGGAGCTGGACCGGGTCGTTTCGGCGGCTTCGAGGAACCCGAGCACCCGGAACTTGCTCGAACTGCAGGACGCGGTCCGCTCTCGCCACACCGCATACCTGGCCCTGTCCAACCTGTCGAAGGCCCACCACGACACGATATCCGCCATGCTCGAGAACCTGCGGGCCTGAAGCGTCTCCTGCCGCGAAAGCTCGACTGACCGAAACCGGGTCGCCTTCAGTCCGCGCCGCGAGATCCGGAGCCTTCGGCCGCAAGCGGCGCGGCCGGATCTTCTCGCTTCGCATCGGCGCTCGGGACGCGAAAAGCCCCGCCGTCTGCCCCCTCACCCGGAGCCTCGACCCGACAGGGCCCGGGCTGCTGCAGGTAGGCCAGGCGTCGGACTTCGAGGGCCGAGCGGGTGACCGCGCTCAAAACGATGCCGCTGGCGTAGGACGCGCCACCGAGCAGAACGAGGCCCGTGCACAGGATCGCGGTGGGAAAGCGGGGTACGAGACCGGTTTCCAAGTAGGTCACGAAGAGCGGATACGCCAAGATCAGCGCGGCCACGATGGCTGCCGAGCCCAGGGTGCCGAAGAAGGCCACGGGGCGCTCCCTGCGGGTGAGGGCCGAGATCGTCCACAAGATCCGAATGCCGTCTTTGACCGCATGCAGCTTGCTGGTCGAGCCGGCCGGACGCTCCCGATAGGGCGTGGAAACCTCGCCGATCGGAAGCCCCAGAGCCAAGGCGTGGATCGTCAGCTCGGTCTCGATCTCGAACCCGGTGGCCAACGCCGGGTACGACTTGACGAATCGTCGAGAGAAGACCCGATAGCCCGACAGCATGTCGGACAGCCGAACCCCGAACAGACGAGCCACGAGCCCAGTCAAAAATGCGTTTCCGAACCGGTGTCCCAGCCGGTACGCGCCCCTTTCTACGGCGTTTCGAACTGCAGTGACCATGTCCAGGTCTTCGCGAACGAGTCGCTCGATCAGCGCCGGCGCCCGGTCTGCCGCGTAGGTGCCATCGCCGTCCACCAGCACGTATGCGTCGGCCTCCACGTCCGCGAACATGCGGCGTACCGTGGCGCCCTTGCCCGGATGCTCTTCCCGTTTGACGACCGCGCCAGCTGCCCGTGCCACCGCCGCCGTATCGTCGGTGGAACGGTTGTCGAAGACGTAGATCGTAGCCCCGGGAAGGGCTGCCCTGAAGTCCCGGATCACCTGGGCGACGGTAGGGGCTTCGTTTCGGCAGGGGACCAGGACGGCGACCCGCACGAACGTCGGTCCGTCGGTCACGGCTGTTCGCTCCGACCGAACCGAGCAACCAACTGACCGACGCACACGCACAGCAAGGCCATGGCGGGATAGGAATAGCGCACCACCGGCGTGGTCGGAAGATGGACGCCGATGGTGTAGATCACGACCGCCTCGATGAAGATCGACAGCCGGACCGCTTCGCCGGTGCGCTGGCGATGGCGCCGCCAAGCGAGTACCCCGAGAATCGCCGCGGTCATGTAGACCGCCTGCATGGCGCTCAGGGCCAGACCCCGCAGGGTCGGCGGCCACTCCCACGGAAATCGAAGCCACAGGCGAGGGATGGTCAGAAACGCGTTTCGCGCGAAGTGTAGCGGGTCGTCCCGGATGAGCTGGAACGACACCCGGGTCAGAGCGCGGTTTCGTTCGAGCTCGCCGAGGTCTTGGATTCCCTTCAAGAGCGCCTCTCTCCGCGCGACCTCTTCGGGGCTGGCGCCATTCGGACCGAACTCTACCGCATCGTAGTCCCATGGGTGTCCCAGTGTTCCGAAGCCGTAGATTCCATTGAACATCGACTGGCCGAAGTTCGTGGCTCCCAAGACAGGCTCTCCCAAGACGTACTGATTTCGAACGGGCCACGGGGCGTAGAGCACCGCGAACACCGCCAGCGATACGGCCGCCGTGGCCGCCAGCGAGCGGCGCCGGGGGTTTCGGAGCGCGGCGTAGACGAAGTGGCAGGGCAAGAAGAGAAGAAAGCTCGGCTTCACGTACACCAGGGCGGCGGCGAAGGCGCCCACGCCGGCGCCGCGCCAGCGGGACGGGCTCGAAGCCGCCCAGGCCATGGCCAGCAGCAGGGTGGTGGATGGGACCTCGGTGATCAGCCGGTGGCTGTAGACGAAGCCGTAGGGGTAGAGGGCCCAGGCCCAGGCGGCCAGGGCGGCCACTGCCGGCCTTCGGGCGCCCGCCCAGCGGTGGGCGAGTTGCCCCACGAGCACCACGTTGAGGCCCGCCAGCAGGGCTTGCACCGCCACCACCGCCTCCGGGTGGTCCCCCGCCCCCGCCCGGACCGCCGCCACGAACGCCGGGTAGCCGGGCAAGCGCAGGGCCGTCGGCTCTCCGTCGAACGAAAGACCTTCCCCCGCCAACAGTGCGCTCGCCAGGCGCCAGTACCCCGCCGCGTCGCGCTCGACGGTGACCGGCACCGCCCACAGGTGCAGCAACCGCAGCACCACGGCCACCGCCGCGGCCGTATCCAGGCGCCGGGCCAGGCCTCGGTCGACGGAGTCCCGGGCCCGCGGATTCATTCGCTGGCCTCGAGTGGGAAGGGGCCGGGCCGAAGCGGGGCCGCGCTCGTTCGAAGCCGCGGGACCCGGGAGCCGCTTGCCCGGGTATGGAGAGGCCGCCGGCGCCGCCCCCGCAGATCTTGCCCCGATGGCGGCCCTAGCCCGGTCGACCCGCGCACGGTCCGTTCGGGTATCCGTCGGCGCCGAGGAACGCAACCGCCTCCATCGGGCGGAGCGGAAGCCGGTTCGGATCCTCACCGGCCCGGCGCCGTCCGCCCGTCCGGTTGACGTCCGGTTCCGGACGGCGTCCTGGCGCCGGACCCGAGGCGCGCGGGCTCGTCGGGCCGGTTCCGGCCCGACGTCGACCTGGTCCGAAACCTGCTTCGTTGCCCTGCATGGGCAGGCTTCGTACCGGCTTCGACCCCGCGGTTCGGTGGGCGCGCAACCTCGATCCCGGCGGCATCCCCGGGGGCGTGCGCCCCCGACCGTCTGGACCTGCAGCCCCCGCCCGGGCCCCCGGGCCCGGGCTCACTGGGGCCAGCACCTCCCGGCGCCCGATGCCCGCGTGGCGGCAGCCCAAAGAGGCATCGGGGATCGGCGCCCCCCCTCGCCCCGAGGTCGAGGCGTCGGATCGCGGGCTGATGTTGCGGAATGGAATCCACTGGATCGATCGGCACGAAGCCGAGTTCGACCCGGAGCAGCGGGCCGCGGCACAGGTCGTGCGCCGCCTGGTCCGCGAGGAGCTACAAGCAGAAGCGGCGCTGCGCAGGCTGCGCGGCCCCGTGCGAGGGTGAGCGATGGATCACGACGAGCATTTCGAAGTCCAGGCCGGATTCTCCACGTTCGTGTGCGAGCTGTGGGAGGCTGGTCGCTACGATGACGCCGAGGCCCTGTGCGAAGCCTTGGTGCAGCTCGCTCCCGGCTGGGTCCACCCATGGTTGGGCCTGGCCTCGGCCCGGGAGCGGCGGGGGGACCTGGACGGGGCCGACCGGGCCCTCGTCGCCGCCTGTCGCTTGCGGCCCGGGGATCCAGAGCCGTTCTTGCGCCGGACGGAGGTGGCGGTGGCCCGGGCTGCGGGTGAAAGCGGCGAAGACGGGGCCCTGCGAAAGGAGCGGGCCCGAAAGCTCGTGTCGGCCACGGCCCGGCGCCTGCGAAACGATGCGCCGGGCCGGGTGCAGGCTCGCTTGCGGTTTCTCGAGCGGCGCTTGGACACCGCCCGTCCGGGGGGTCTGCGGCAATGATGCGGTCGTGGGATGCCATTCCCGGCATGCGGTTCGCCACTCGGCCCGACGTGGCCCTGGTGGCGGCAGTGGCCGCCATGTTGGCGGTGCTGCTCGCGCCCCTGCCCGGTCCGGTGCTCGATGGGGCCATCGCCACCCAGATGGGGCTCGGGGGCCTGTTGCTGGTCACCGCCCTTCGGGCGCCGACACCCCTGTCCCTGTCGAGCTTTCCCGCGCTCCTGTTGGGCACGACCCTGCTGCGCCTGTGCCTCAACGTGGCCACCACCCGGCGCATTCTCGGCCAGGGAGACGGGGGCGCAGTGGTCGAAGCCATCGGCCGACAGCTGGCGGCGGGCGATGTGGTTCTCGGGTTGGTGATCCTCGGCATCTTGATCCTGGTGCAGCTTCTCGTGGTCGGCAAAGGCGCGGAGCGGGTGGCGGAGGTCGGGGCCCGGTTCGCGCTGGACGCCCTGCCCGGCCAGCAGATGTCCATCGACGCCGAACTTCGGGCCGGGACGGCGAGCCCGGACGAAGCGGCGAGCCGGCGGCAGGCCTTGCAGCGGGAGTCCCAGTTTCGCGGGGCGATGGACGGGGCCATGAAGTTCGTGAAGGGCGACGCCATCTGCGGGCTGGTGCTGACCGCCCTGAACCTGGTGGCCGGCGCCACCTTGGGGGTCCTCCGCGACGGTCTGCCCCTGGCCGACGCCGTGGATCGCTACGCGATCTTGACCGTGGGCGACGGGCTCACTTCTCAGATTCCCGCCCTGACCGTGGCCCTGACCGCCGGGGTTTTGGCCACCCGGGGCGCGCCCGACCCCGATGGGGCCAGCCTCGGTCCGTCCCTGGGCCGGGAACTCTTCGGAAGCCCGGTGGCACCGGCCCTCACCGGGGGCCTGCTGGCCGGGGCTGCGCTCATTCCCAGCATGCCCCCACTCCCGTTTCTCGGGGTGGCAGCCGGATTCGGCCTGGTGGCGTGGCTGAAGCGTCCGCGAGACGGGGACGTGTCCGAAGGCAGCCTCGACTACGCCGCGTCTTCGCTGCACGCGGCCCTGCCCCCAGCGAATGCCGGCAGCCCGCAGGCCGCAACGGTGGGTCCGGTGCCGGCCTTGGGCATCGACTTGGATCCGGAGCTGTCGGAGCGGCTCGGACTGGGACGGGGTGCGGACGACCGAACATCGCTTTTGGCCGAAGACCTGCCGGCGGCCCGGGAGCACGTCTACGAAGAGCTCGGCATCCGGATCCCTGGCGTCCAGGTCCGATCGCACGCCCTTCACCTCGAGCCCGGGCAAGCTGAGTTGAGATTGCGAGGCATTCCAATGGAGCGGATCCGGGTTCCGGAGGATCGGATCCTCGCCATCGAGCTGCCGGACCGGCTGCGACGGCTCGGCATCGATGTGGTCGACGCCAAACATCCACTGACGGGAGCACCGGCCGCCTGGGTGCCCGAAGCGATCGGGCTCGAGCTCGAGGAAACGGGGGTGCCCGTGTGGGGAGCGTCGGGGGTCTTGGCGCTCCATTTGGTTCGCCTCACGACGAAGATGGCCGTCCATCTGGTGGGGCTGCAGGAGGTCTCGGATCTCGTGAAACGACTGGAGAACACCGCGCCGGACCTGGTCCGGGAAACGGTACCGAAGGTGGTGGGTCTGAGTCTGCTCACCGACGTGGTGCGCCGCCTGATCGACGAGCGGATCTCGGTGCGGGACTTTGAGACCGTTTTGGGGGCGCTGGCCGAACACGGTGCTCACCAGGCGGACCCGGTGTTGTTGACCGAGCAGGTGCGGTGCGCCCTGTCTTTGCAGATCGCCCACGACCACGCCGGACCGTCCGGACGTCTCGGTGTGGTGCTGGTCGAACCGGAGATCGAACAGACGCTGCGTGAGGCCATCGTTCGGGGCGCCGACGGGAGTCATCTGGCCCTGGAGCCCGAGCTTCGACAAGCCCTCGTCGCCCGGATCGAGGCGGCCGTGGGTCCGCTGCAGACAGCGGGAGCCCCGCCGGTCCTGCTGACCGAGGTGGACGTCCGGCGGTATCTCCACAAGCTGCTGGAGGGGTCTGTTCCCGGTGTGGTGGTGTTGAGCCTGCAAGAGCTTCCCGGGCACCTGACCGTACAACCCCTCGGTCAGGTTACGCTGGAGGAGCCAGAAGAGCTGCAGCGCCGGGTGGCGTGACCCGCAAAGGGGGTTTCGGTATCATCGACCGAATCGTGGGGCTCGAGCAGCCAGAGCGGATTCTGCTCATCGAGGACGACCCCTCGGTCCGGATGCTGTTGGCCCACGTCTTCGATTCGCGCAGCACGGTGTTTCAGGCCACCGACGGGCTGCAGGGCCTAGAGATGCTGCGGACCGAGCGACCGGACTTCGTGATCACGGACCTGATGCTGCCGGAGCTCGATGGAGTGCGGGTGCTGAAGCGGGCCCGGCGGACCTATTACGGAGCTTGCGTGCCGTTTTTGATCCTGACCGCGAACCAGGATGAGGAAGCGCTGATTCAATGCTTTCAGGAGGGCGCCGACGACTTCATGGTCAAGCCGGTGCGGATCTCCGAGCTTCGGGTTCGGGTCGCTTCGATCCACGTCCGGCAGCGCATGGCCCGCGACCTGAACCCTCTGACCCGCCTTCCAGGCAACCTGGTGCTGAAGGCCGAGATGGCCCGGCGGTTGGAGGAGAGGCGCGCCTTCACGGTGCTCTACGTCGATGTGGACCACTTCAAGGCCTACAACGACAGTCAGGGCTTCGACGCCGGCGACGAGGCCCTTCGCCGGTTGGGCGAGACCATGTCGGAACTCACCCAGCAGGAGCGGTTCTGCAGCGTCTTTCTCGGTCACGTGGGCGGCGACGACTTCGTGGCCTTGGTCGAAGACGACCTGGGGCCCGAGTTCGCTTCCGCGCTGTTCGAGTCCTTCGACGGGTTGCTTGCCGAGCTCTACCCGGCAGCCGACCGGGAACGGGGCTGGTTCGAAGTTCCCAACCGCAAGGGCGAACTCGAAAGGCTGCCTCTCATGTCTTTGTCGGTGGCTGGCGTCACCACGTCGCGGCCGGGCTTGCACGATGTGCGTCAGCTCACGCATTTGGCCGCGGACTTGAAGAAGGCCGCGAAGGCCCACGCGGGCAACAGCCTGGTCATGGACCGGCGCCAGTCCGCGTACGGCGGGCTGCTGCCAGGCTGACCACGACCGTGACCGCCAGGGCGGTCACGAAGGAGACCAGGCGTGCGTGAACGAACTCGTTCGCGGGCAAAGCCGACCAGCCGACCGTCACGATGGCTCCAGTGGCCATGCCCGCAACCACCCCCGCTCCCCGGGTGCGCCGCCAATACAGGGTGAGGAGGATGGCGGGCCCGAAGGACGAGCCGAGCCCGCTCCACGCGTAGCTGACCAACTGAAAGATCAGATCTGCCGAAAACACGGCCAAAAAGAACCCGCCGAGTCCCAAGCCCAGCGTGACCAGCCGACTCAGCTTCACCATGCCCCGGTGCGACAATTCCACCCCGAAGCCTCGGCGCACCACGTCTTCGGCCACCGACGAGGTGCCGACCAGCAGCTGGCTGTCGGCGGTGGACATCATGGCTGCCACGGCGCCGGAGATGAAGATGCCCGCGAGCCATCCGGGTAGGAGTTCCGTGGCCAGGTGCGGCATCAGTTGCTCCACGTCGGTCAGGGCGCCGGTGTCGACGAGCCGGGCGCCGACCCAGCCGATCACCAACGCTCCCGCGAAGGCCGGCGCGGCCCAGGCAAATGCGATGACGCGACCCACCCGGACCTGCTCCGGGCGATCGATGCTCATGAAACGGGTGATCGTGTGGGGCTGCCCGCAGTACCCGAAGCCCCAGGACAAGCCGCTCAGCACCGCCGCCGCAGCAGCAAGACCACTTGCGCCGCCGGTCCAGGACCGGGTGGCCTCGGAGACTTCGCGCAGGCTGTCTTGCTGCGACATTTCCCATAGGCCGACGGTCGGCAGGATCACCAGGGTGCCGATCATCAAAATCGCCTGCAGAAAGTCGGTCCACGCCACGGCCAAAAAACCGCCGAGCATCGTGTAGGCAATGATCACGGTAGCTCCGATCACGATGCCGGTGAACTTGTCGATGCCGAAGGTCAGATTCAGCACGGTGCCGGCTCCGTTGAATTGCGCGGCGAGGTAGAATCCGTAGAAGAACAGGATGATCGCACTCGCCACCACCCGGATCCGCATGGCCTGGTCCGGGTGCCGGCGGACCAGCCACTCGGGCAGGGTCAGGGCCCCGGTGGCTTCGGTGTCTCGGCGCAGGCCCTCCGCCACCACGAACCAGGCGAAGACGATGCCGGTGACGCAGCCGACGGCGGTCCAGACTTCGACCAGGCCCAGGGTGACCACGGCCGCCGGAAGCCCCAGCAGCAGCCAGGCCGACTCGCCGCTGGCTCGCTCCGAAAAGGTGGCGACCCACACGTTCAGCTTGCGGCCGGCCAACAGGAAGTCTTCCTGGGTCTCGTTCAGCTTGTAGGTTGCGAGCCCCACCACCAGGGTCAGGGCGAGGTAGACGATGAACCCGATCCAGACCGCCGACATGGGAGTTTTGGGGCCTAAACCGGAGTTTCCATCCCCGTCCACCCCGAACCCGGTGGCTTTCGCTGCTTCGGGCCCGGTCGTGTGTTAGTTCACCCAGCGTGAGTTGGGCGGGCACCGGCGACTACATCGCGGCGGAAGAGCTTCGGCGGATCGTGAACGTGGCGGTCCACCTGCAGCGACCCTTGCTCGTGAAGGGCGAGCCGGGCACCGGCAAGACGCTCCTGGCCCGGTCGGTGGCCGAGGGGCTCGAAAAGCCCCTTTTGACTTGGAACGTGAAGAGCACCACCAAGGCCCAGGAAGGCTTGTATGTCTACGACACGGTGCAGCGTCTGTTCGACAGCCGATTTCGGGACAAGGATGTCTCGGACATTCGCCAGTACATCCGGCTGGGTCCGCTGGGGCAGGCGTTTTCGTCGGAGGAGCCCGCGGTGCTGCTGATCGACGAAATCGACAAAGCCGACATCGAGTTCCCGAACGATCTGCTCCACGAGCTGGACGCCATGAGCTTCACCATTTCGGAGACCGGCGACACCATCGCCGCCCGGCACCGCCCGATCGTGATCATCACGTCGAACTCCGAAAAAGAGCTTCCGGACGCGTTCCTGCGCCGGACCGTGTTCCATTACATCGAATTTCCGAATCGGGAGCTGATGGCGGAGATCGTCAACACCCATTTCACGGACCTGCCGGCGCGCTTGCTCGACCGAGCCCTGGACACGTTCTACGCCCTCCGCTCGGTGGAAGGGGTGCGCAAGAGGCCCAGCACCAGCGAGCTGGTCGATTGGATCGGCGCCCTGATGGCCCATGGGGTGGACCCCGATTCGCTCGAGCGGGAGCTTCCGTACTTGGGGGTGCTCTTGAAGCGTGAAGAAGACGTGGCCACCACGGTTCGGCGCCTGGCGGCCTCGGGCGACGTCCGCAAACCTCGGGGTTGATGCTCCGCCTGGGTCGGTCGGTCGTCCCGCCGAGCGCATCGGTCTCGTGCCCGTTCCGAGCCGGCAGGCGTCCGCCCACACCGTTGCGGGCCGTCTGGGTCGCGGGCACCTTCGTCCTTCGTTGCGGTCGTGCGCCTGCTCCGGCGCCGGGCGGGGACGACGTACGAGACACGTTCCGTGCAAGGGCGGATTCCGGTTGGCTCGGGTCGGGGCGTCGAGCGGGCTGGACGGCGACCGCCTCGAATCGGCTGGACCGTCCCGGGCTGGTCGATCGATGGATCCGCGGCATGGACCGGCTGCCTCCGCGGGGCGCGAGATCCGTTTCGTCGGCCCAAAGGCACGGGAGGATCGCCGCGCTGGGGTTGGCTGTGCTGTTCTCCACGACTCCGGCAGAGGCCGCGAACCGACGGTCCTTTCTCTTCGGGGGCGAGGCCGCAGTGAGCGCGGGGGCGCTTTCGGCGCGAGCCACCGGCACCGATGCCCTGTTCTACAACCCCGCCGGCTTGGCCTTGGGCGTTCGAAACGGCCTGAACCTGTCGCTCACTGCCTTCACCTATCGGTTGTCTCCGGTCGAGGACGGCGTGGTCTTTCGCTACCCGGACAGATCCGAGGGCTTCGATTTCGACGCGTCGGAGTTCTTGCCGACGCCGGCCGCTTTGGTGTTCGCGCGACCCCTCTCCGAGCGTTGGGGTTTGGCGCTCGGTGCGTTCGTGGTCGACGTCCGGGACGTTCGCTTCGAGGTCCAGTCCGAGCGGACCGACGTGCCCCCGGACGGAGCGGCGGTTCGCGCGGGCCGCAGCGCCCAGACGATCCGCCGTCGCTACAACCTGGGTGCCGGCGTGGGATTTCGTGCCAACTCCCAGCTGCGCCTCGGGGCGTCGCTGCTCGCCGTCTACGACCGGAACCGTCAAAACGTGCGGTTCTTCTCCTCGGTTCGGGATCCGGATGGCACGGAGCGCTCTTTTTTGGAGGGGAGCAACTCGGACGTGAACAGCTTGGCGCTTCTCCCTTCTCTGGCGCTTCAGTGGAGTCCGCTGACGAGACTCGATCTGGGTGTGATGCTGAGGCTGCCCACGCTCAGCATCTATTCGTGGGGTGAGCGAATTCCGACCCTATCGGCCCCGGCGCGAGACGGGCAGCGGATCGAGACGGGGGTGACTGAGTTTTCGGAGTTCAACGTGCAGGTCGTGGAACCCAGCTCGTTGGAGCTGATGGTCCGGCACGTCGTCGGGCGATGGACCTGGGGGGCGACGCTCGAAGTGGTGCCTCCGATCAGTCAAGGCGGGATCATTCCACTGGATTTCGATGTTCTGTGGAACGTTCGAGCCGGCGCCGAGTTGGAGCTGGCGAAACAGGTGGAGGTCGGCCTGGGGTTCTTCACGGACCTGGCCCCGAACGAAGATGCGGAAGGCCAAGCCCTGGACTCTGGCGTGGACTACCTTGGATGGACGACAGGCGTCCGGTTTCGAAATCCACTGAATCCGGAGGGCACCGTGGCCATTCACACGAGCCTGGGGCTTTCGTACCTGCTCGGGATTGGCTCGGTGGAGGGCTTCGAGGTGAACCCCCTCTCCCCGGGTGCCAGCGTGTCGACACCGGCGGTGGGCGTCACCTTTCACGAGCTCTCGTTCAACCTGGCTACCGAACTCGCATTCTGATCCCCGGTTTCGGTCTCTCGGGGCCGACGTCACGGCGACGCCCCGGCCGGACGACGACCGACCATGGGCGCAACCTCCTCCCCGGGCGGGCTTGCGGCCCTCGAGACCGTCCTTCACGTCCTCGAGGACGCTTCGAGGCGAAGAGGCGAGCACTCTGTGTTAAGGCGAGAGCATGGCCGAGCCGTCCAGATCTCTGCTGCCGTTCGGGGACCTTTTCTACGGGCTTCGCGCGGCCGGGGTGAAAGTCGGTCCTTCCGATTGGATGGGGCTCATGCAGGCCCTCGAGGCAGGGGTGGTGGAGCCCTCGCTCCTGGATTTCTATCGGGTGAGCCGGGCCCTGCTGGTGAAGGACGAGGCCCAGTTCGATGCCTTCGACCAAGTGTTCGCCGCCGTGTTCTCGGGCGCCGAGATGCCGACCCCGGCCCTTCAGCAGGTGCTGCAATGGCTGCAGGATCCCTTGCGTCGGGGATTCTCCGAGGAAGACCTGGCGACGCTGGAGCAGCTTCCGCTCGACGAGCTGCGCCGCCGCTTCGAGGAG
>DAPKRQ010000262.1:0-13866 GCA_031800475.1 Myxococcales bacterium LLY-WYZ-16_1 | reverse complement strand
GCTGGCCGAAGCGGTGGCGGATCGGGCGGGCGCGGAACTCCCCCCGGGTCTTTCGAAAGAAGAGCTCCTGCAGGTGGCCCGCGAGGTCGTCGAGCGGGTGGCTTGGGAGGTGGTGCCCGAGCTGGCTGAGGCCGTGATTCGGGAAGAGCTCGCTCGCTTGACCGCCGAGGAGTGAAGCCGGGCCATTCGCCGCGGGCCGATATCCGCCTCGATCCGCCGGGCAGCCCGGTCCCTCGTCGGTGGAAGCCGGGCCTGCCGGGGCTTCAGTCCCGTTTGTTCGAAGCCTTCATGCCCTTCAGCCGGTCGTATACGGCGGCGCGAGGGCGTCCCGTCTGGCGGGCGACTTGTCGAGCCAGGCGCGACGGCGGTTCGCCCTCGGACAACCCAGCTTGCAGCGCCTGATCCACTTGCTCCCAGCTGGAGGGCCCCGGTCCCGCGCCAGGGCCGATCACCACCGCGATCTCGCCTTTGGGCGGCTCCGAAAACCGCTCGGCCAGCTCGGGTAGCGTGCCCCGCACCACGGTCTCGAACCGTTTGGTGAGCTCTCGGGTCACGGCGGCGGGGCGGTCGCCCAGCGCCGACGCCAGGTCTCGCAAGGTCGCCGGGAGCCGAATGGGAGACTCGTAGAGCACGCCCGTCACCGGCAGCTGGTTGAGCCAGCCGATGCGCGTCTGTCTGGCCCGCCCCTGCCGGGGCAGAAAACCCAAGAACAACAATGGCTCTGGGGGCAAGCCGCTGACCGCCACCGCCGCGGTCAGGGCGCTGGGGCCTGGGATCACGCGCACGTCAATGTCTGCCGCCCGAGCGGCCGCCACCAAGGCAGCCCCGGGGTCGCTGACGGTCGGTGTGCCCGCGTCCGTCACCAAAGCCACCTGGGTCCCTGCGGCGAGGCGGCCGACCCACCGAGCCACCGCGTCCGCACCCGAGTGGGCATGAAAGGACTCGGTGGGCGTCCGGATGTCGTGGGCTTGCAGGAGCTTCCGCGTCACCCGGGTGTCCTCGCAGGCGATCACGTCTGCATCCCGCAGGACCTCGACGGCCCGGAAACTCAGGTCACCCAGGTTGCCGATGGGCGTGGCGACGACGAACAAGCTCACCGCTGCCACCCGACGTCGGGCACCACGTTTTGGTAAAGCGACAATTTCCAATCCGGCGGGCTTCCCACCACCGTGACCAGGTCGATCCGGGCGGGGGGACCGGGCGGCCGAAAGTGAGATTGCAGAAATGCCCCGGCCCCTCGGGCCAGTCGGGCGCGTTTTTTCCAGTCCAGGCTCTCTTCGGGCGTGCCGTGGCGCAGGTGGCGCCGGGAACGGATCTCGACCACGCAGAGGACCGGCCCGTCCCAGGCCACCCGGTCGAGTTCCACCCCACCCCAACGGCCATTTCGGGCCACCACCACGTAGCCGCGGGACATCAGGTACGTCTCGGCAGCCGCTTCGGCCAGGGCGCCGCGGCGGGTCCGGTGGCGGGACCCTCGGCGGCTTCGGGCAGCGGGGTCGGATCGCTTCGGTGTCACGGAAGCGGCCCGTGCAGACCCCGTGCCCGCGCCCGGGCTCCGACCTCGGCCGCGGGGACCGTCTTCGGCGTCCGAACTTCGCCGGCCCGGATCCGAAAATCGATGCCCGGACCGGCCGGATGCCGTTGACCGGTTGGGGAGCCTCGGCCCGTCTGACGCCGTGCCATTGCCGCGGATTCTGATCACCACCGATCTGGACACGACCTGGCGCCGGGACGTCCCATTTTCCGTGTGGAGCCTGAAGCAGGCGGTGGCCCGTGCGGTCGAGGCCGCTGGGGCCCTGCCCTGGCCCGTCGGGCCCCAACCCGAGGACCGGGACGAACGGATCGCCGCCCGGGCTGCTTCGTTCGCGGCGGAGGTCCACGGGGTGGTGGTCAGCGGCGGCGCTTTCGACATTCCCCCGGCCTGGAGCGGAGCTCGCCCCGGAGGACGACTCGACGGGCCCAAGCCCGCGCGGACTCGCTTCGAGTGGAGCGTGCTGGACGCGGCCCACCGCAGGGGCCTGCCGGTGCTGGGCTTGTGCGGCGGCATGCAGCTGCTGGCAGTCTGGGCCGGCGGGGGGCTGCTGGGTGACCTGCAGGCGGAGCGCGGCGTGGATCACGAACAGCCCGACTCTCCCCGAAGCCCGAGCCATTCGGTGGAACTGACCCAGGGCACCTGGTTGAGCCGTCGCGCGGCAGCCGGGTCGCTACGGGTGAACAGCAGCCACCATCAAGCGGTGGACCGCATGCCGCCCGAATGGCGGATCCTCGGCCGGGCACCCGATGGCACCATCGAGGCCATCGATGACGGGCGCGGATGGTGGTGCGGCGTGCAGTGGCACCCCGAGCTGCTCGAAGGCGGGCCCGCAGCCGAGGCCCCGTTTTCCCAGCTGGTCAGCGCCGCCCGACGTGATGGGTCTGGACACGAGGACCCCGGGGACCGCAGCCGATCCGGACCGCCCCGATCCGGTCGGTCCTGAGGGTCGGAATGCCCAGCCGGCGGTAGCGGTGAAGGACCTGCTCGGCGGGGCGGTGTCGCCCGCCGGTGGAGATCACGGCCCAACGCGGCCGCAGCCGGCTCACGTAGACCTCGCTCGAGGAAGTGGAACTGCCGTGGTGGGGCACGACCACGATGTCGACGGGCTCGACTGCACTGCGGGCCAAAGCCCGGGCTTCGCCCGCCTCTTCCAGATCTCCCGGCAAAAGGATGCGGCACCCCGGCAGGCGGAGTTCGATGGCGAGACTCCGGTCGTTGTCCGAACCACCCCCGTCCCAGGCCGACCGGACCACCAGCCGAGCCCGGTCGAAGGTGGCTTCATGGTCCTCTCGCACCCGGAGGGTCCGGTCGGCGGGAACCCAGGAGGGGCCCTGCCACAGTTGCCGGACCGGGATGCGTTTGCGAAGGGCCGACAGGCCCCCGGTGTGGTCCGTGTCGGCGTGGGAGAGGACCAGCAGGTCCAGCTCCGTGACGCCGTGGGCCCGCAGGGCCGGCAGCACGACCGCACGCGCCGCCGCTTCGGTCCCCGTGTCGAACAGCATGGCGACGCCGGACTCGAGCCGCAGGAGCGCCGCGTTCCCGTGGTCCACCGGAAGAATCAGGAGCTCGGGTTCGCCCGGTCGCTCCAAGCAAGGGGCGAAGCCGACGCAGATCCCGAACAGACCGGCGGTCGCGGTCCAAGTGCGGCCATTCATCCACAGCGCCCCCGCAGCCAGGGTCAGTCCGGCGACGGCCACCCCGGTCGCTCGAAGGGCGGTGAGCTCCGTGACCGCGCCGGGACACTCGGCCACCCAATGGGCCGCCGCCAAGAACCAACGGGCCTGCACTTCGGCCGCAGTCCACACCGCTCGAGCGCCTTCTTTCCAAAAGAACGAAAGAAGCGCTCCCGAGCCGGCGGCGGGGACCAGCCCCAGGCAGACCCACGGGCCGACCAGCGGAGTGGCCACCACCCCGACCCACGAGATCCGGCCGAATGTCCCGGCCACGAAGGGTGCGGTGGTGAGCAGGGCGCCCAGGCTCGGCGCGATCGTCTTGGCCAGCCAGGGAGGCCAGCGGCCGAGAGGCCCCCGGGCGAGGCGAGGTCCCACGAACATCACCCCGACCACCGCCGCCGCCGAAAGCTGGAAACCCAGTTGTCCGATCCAGCGGGGTTCGTACCAAACGAGTCCGGTGATCGCGGCGCCGAAGACCGTGATCCCGTCGGCCCGCCGGCCGAGCTGGGGGGCCAGCACCTGCAGGACGACCATGGTGGACGCCCGCACCGCCGAGGGTCCCGCTCCGACCATCAGGGTGTACATCCCGAGGATGGGAATCAGCAGGCGCCCGGTGATGCGGGCAGCGCCCCAGCGCTCCACGGCCCAAGGGATGCGCCGAACCAGCCAGGTCAGGGCGCCCCCCGCCGCAGCCGCCACCAGGCTCAAGTGGAATCCGCTCACGACCAAGAGATGGGCCAAGCCGGCGTCGGCCACGGCGCGCCGGGCATCACCGGAGGGCAGCCGGTCGCCGAGGGCCAGTGCAGCCACGACCCGAGTCCCGTCGTCCCGGGTCTCGCCGAACAAGGCGTCCCGCACGTGGCGCCGCCATCGGGCCAGGGCCCCGGCACCGCGCACCACCCGGCACCGACCTTCGTCTTGGTGGTGCCATACCCCGTCGATTCCCTGCGCGCGCCATCGCTGGGCGCCCGAGGCCACCCCCCAAACCTGCGCAGGCCGGGGAGACTGTCGCCGGACGCTCAGCACGATGCGGTCTCCTTCTCGACCGCACGGTCGTCTCAAGTGAAGGCGAACCGGTCCGGCTTCCCATCTGCGGGGTGCCGAGGGCGACACTGCGGTCCATTCGACCCACGCCCGGTGCGTTCGATGGTCCGGTCCGAGCCGAGCCCGCGCTCGACCGTCGTCCAGAAGCCGAAGCTGCGCCCACTCCACTCCGGGTTTGGGCCCCGGGAGCTGGACACGGAGCAACGTGGCTTGACGCATGGCGCCGGCTACGGCCGCCAGCAGTCCCACCCAGAGTGCGGCGCTCAAAGAGCCCCGTTTCACGGCCAACCAGCCGGCGGTGAAACACGGGCCCGCGGCCGCCAGACACCCGAGTGCCAGGAGGCCGGCGGGGAGCGACTCCCCGAGCCACAGGCCGGCCCAAACCCCCACCAAACTCGGCCACAGGGGTCGACCCATGGGTCGAGGCAGCCACGGGCGAAGCTTCCCCGGGGACGCAAACGGTTTCGTTGACCGGGCCTTGCAGGGACAGGCACGATCCGCCGCCGTGCGCAGAAGCGGTTTGTGTTGGGGGCTCGCCCTGGTGTCGATCGCGTGTTCGTCCCGTTCGGGCTCCGAGACCCGGACCGAAAACACGTCCGAGCCGGCGCAGACCCCCGCCAGCCAACCTGCGGAGGCCTCGAGCTCTTCCGGCGAGGATCCGGGCGCCCCGGCCGTGGTCGTGAACGGTCACGTGGTCGATCGAAAGACCTTCGAGTTGGAGCTGGCCCGCGCCATGTTTCCCTACGAGCAGGTGGGCCGCTCGGTGTCGGAAGGGACCCGAAAGCGGATCCGGCTCAACGTGTTGCGGGCCTTGGTCGAAGACGCGGTGCTCCAACAAAGAGCCCGGGCGCTGAAGTTCGAACCGAGCGAGGCGATGAAGGCCGAGGCGTGGCAGCAGGCATTGCGCCGCTTCGACACCCGCGAAGCCGCCGACGCGTTCGCCGCCCGCATGGGCACCACCCTGAAAGCCCTCGAAGTCCAGTCCGAGCGAAGCCTCCGCCGCCAAGCGCTGCAGCGCTACGTGGGCGAGACGATCGAAGTGACCGACGCCGAGGTTCGGCGGTTCTATCGCGAACACCCGCGCATGTTCGAGACGCCGGCGCAGGTGCGGCTGAAGCAATTGTTCTTCGAGGTCGAGCCCGGATCGCCGCACCGGGCCGTGGGACCCAAAGTTCAGGCCGCCCAAGCTGCGAAGCGCCTGAAGGAGGGCGTCGACTTCGAGCGCCTGCTCGAGGAGCGCCAGGACCAGGCCCGCAATGGAGACCTGGGATTCCAGGTCCGAAGCCAGCTCCCGGAGCCAGTGGCCGCAGCGGCATTCGAGCGAATGAAGGTGGGCGAGACTTCTTCGGTTCTGCGCTCCGATTTCGGCTACCACATCGTGCGCAAGACGGCGGAGCGCAAGGCTGGCCTGGTGCCGTTCGAGCAGGTCGAGGCACGGATCGAAGGTCGGATCCGCCGCCAGAAGATCCGGGCTGCCGTGCGCGACCAACTCGATGCCTGGAAGGAGGCCGCGGAGATCTCGATCCCCGCCGAGCCCGAGGTCGACCCGCAGGCGGTGTTGAAGCGGCCGCAACCGGTCTTGGTCGAAGGCGACGTGCCGGATCTGCGCGGGGCGCCGCCACCGGCCCAGCAAGGACCGACGATCTTCCGCGAGCGCTGACCCTCAGGACTGACCCCAGCCCTCGTCTTCCAGCTCTCGAACGAACTCTTCCTTGGTCAGCAGGCCCTTTTTGGCCAACACCCGCATCAACGCCCAAAAGCGGCGCTCGAGGCGCATGACCGCGTCCGCGTCCACGGTCTGACCGGTGGCTCCCACCAAAGCGCCAAAGCCCGGGCCGTCCTGGGGGGCCTGAGGGGCGCTTCGACCGGGCAAAGGGGGCGGTCGCGGGGGCAGGCTCTCCACCTCCACCTGGGCCACCGGCGAATGGCTCGACACCTCCTCGGTCAGCAGAATCGCGCTGTCCTCCCGGGGCATGGGCGCCTTCGGCTTCACGCCCTGAACCGGCGCGGCCTCCGGCGGGTTCGGTGGCGGTTCGAAGGTCTGGGCCTTGGGGCGGCGGTTCGCAGCGGCTTTCGCAGATGCGGTGCGGGCCCCGGTGTGGACCTCTTCTTCCGTGCCCCCGGGCCGCAGGATCGTCATGGTGCCCGAGGTGCTGTCGCTGCGCAGCTGCACCGGGCCTTGAAGGTCCGAGGTCTGTCCAAAGCGGGTACCGAAGTGCTTGCGCAGGGCCTGGTCCACTCCGCTGGGACTGGCCAGCCGAGGTTCGATTCGGGCGTTTGCCATGAAGCCCAGCTCGTCCACCACCCGAAAGTCCATCGGGTCCGACATGGCGACGGTCAGGACCCGCCGCCCTCGCTCCCGGTGCAGCCGATAGGGCAAAAGGTCGTGCTCCGAGGCGAATCGGGCGGACACCGCGGCCATCGCTTCGGGCTCCGGTTCGATCTGCCGCAGATCCACGGCCGGGATGCGGAGCAGCTGGCTGAGGGCCTCGGTCAGTGCCGCTTCCGAAAGGTACCCCAAGTGCAACAGGGCTCCCCCGAGGCGCATGCCATTGCGCCGCTGCAGGTTGAGGGCTTCCTGAAGCTGGGCCCGTGTAATGGCCTGCCGCTCCACCAGGAGCTCTCCCAGCTTCTTGCGCATCGCGCCCATCCTAACGCGTTTGTGCGATGCCCGATGCGCCCCGGACCGAGAAATTTGGGTTTCACCGGGCGGCGACGTTCGGATTTGTCGCCAAAGCCCGGTGTGGTAGTCCACGCCGCTCATGAGCCAGCCCGTTCGCGTTCGGATCGGCCCCAGTCCTACGGGAGAGCCCCACGTCGGCACGGCCTACATCGCGCTGTTCAACCTGGCCTTCGCCCGACGAAACGGGGGCCAGTTCGTGCTCCGCATCGAGGACACGGACCGGGAGCGGAGCCGGGCCGAATGGGAGGCGCAGATCATCCAAGGCCTGCGGTGGCTCGGGCTCGACTGGGATGAGGGACCGGACGTGGGCGGGCCCCACGGGCCCTATCGCCAATCCGAGCGGCTCGGGCTGTACCGAGAGCACGCCGAACGGCTGGTCGAATCGGGCCGGGCCTACCGCTGTTTCGCGACGAAGGAAGAGCTCGAAGCCCTGCGGGCCGAGCAAAAGGCTCGGGGAGAGCCGTTGGGCTACGACCGGCGCTCCCGAGACCTGTCCGAAGAGGTGATTCGAGCGAATCTCGAAGCGAACAAGCCCTACGTGATCCGGATGCGCACGCCCCGCACGGGTCAGACGGTGGTGAAGGATCGGCTTCGAGGAGACGTGGTATTCGACAACGAGGGCATCGACGACCAGATTCTGCTGAAGTCCGACGGGCATCCGACCTATCACCTGGCGAACGTGGTCGACGACCACCTGATGGGCATCAGCCATGTGATCCGTGCCGAGGAGTGGATCAGCAGCTGTCCCAAGCACGTCCTGCTGTACGAAATGTTCGGGTGGCAGCCCCCGGAGTGGATCCACATGCCGCTGCTGCGGAACGTGGACAAGTCGAAGATATCCAAACGAAAGAACCCGGTCTCTCTCGACGACTACCGCCGTCGAGGCTTCCACCCCCGAGCGGTCGTCAACTTCCTCGCCATGTTGGGCTGGACCATGCCCGACCAGCGTGAGGTGTTCTCCTTGGAAGACTTCGTGCGGGAGTTCGATTTCGACCGGGTCCATTTGGGCGGGCCAACCTTCGACCTCGAAAAATTCACCTGGCTGAACGGCAAGTACTTCCGGGAGGTGCTGAGCGAGGAGGAGCTGACGGATTTCATCCGCGATGCGGTGCTCGGGCGAGACCGGATCCGCGCCTTGGTCCCCCTGTTCCGGGAGCGGATCGAGCTGGGAGAGCAGTTCATTCCGGCCGCCGAGTACTTCTTTTCGGGAGCGGTCGAGCCCGATCCGACCCTTCTGACACCGAAAAAGCGCAGTCTGCAGGAGTTGGGGCCGGCCCTGGACGGCCTGGCCGAGCGTCTAGACGCCGTCCACCCGTACGAGCCGGAAGCGCTGGAGGCGGACGTGCGTGCCTATACCGAGGAGATCGGATGGAAGCCGAGGGACTTCTTCATGCCGATCCGGGTGGCGGTGACGGGGCGAAAGGCTTCGCCTCCGCTGTTCGACGTGATGGCCCAGCTCGGACGCCCGTTGGTCCGCCGGCGGCTGAAAGACGCCGCCCGTGTCTGCAAGAACCCGCCGAGAGCCGGCTGACCCCTCGCCCAGGAACGAGCCTGCCCCCTCCAGCAGCACCGGGTCGCGCCGGGTGGCACGGTTTTCGGCGTTCGGGCGGCGCGAAGGATTTTCTGGGAACGGATGGGAAATCGCGCCGGAAATCCGGCGGGCCCGATGGCTGCGGGAATTCGGATGCCAAGAGCTGCGACGGAGCGAATGGGTTTGCGTCCAGCCGGGAGGCCGCTGGACCGACAACAGCCCGCTGGATCGACCCGAGCGGCGTTCGGTTCAGTTCAGGCCTTTTTGACGCTTGAGCTGGGAGACGATCCGCTCGTACTCCACATCCCACTCGGCCGTGCCTTCACGCATGTTCTTGAGTCGCGCCCGGGCTTCGCGGTCGATGTCCTCATCGATGCCCAGGTATTTGCGCATGGTCTCGGCGATCTTTTTGCGCATCTCGTGGTCCTCGGCGAAGACCTCTTCGACGTTGCGCGAGTGCATGAGCGCTTCGAGCATCTGGTTCATGACGTACTCGAGGCCCTCCTCGCCGGTCTTGTGACCCCGGGCTTCGGCCAGACCCTTCTTCACTTGGGTGAAGCGCTCCACCGAAAGACCCCGGCGGCTCAGGGCATCTTTCGTTTCTTGGTTCAGCCGATCCTCGGCGTTGCAGTACTCCACGAGAATGGCCGCCACGTCGAGCTCTGCCTCTTCGAGCTTTTGGTCGTCGATTTCGACGTCGCCGTCGGCACGCAACCGAGCGACCATTTCCTTGGCCATCTTGGGGATGATTTTCCGGTACAACCGCATGGTGAAAGACGAGGGAATACGCCCTGGCGTTTCTCGGGGGGACTATGTCTTCCCGGAGAGCGAGTCAACCAGTTCGGTCGGAGAATCGCGAGAGGAATCCGACAGCTGCGTTTCGTTATCGGCGCGCTCCGAGGGGACCGTCGCGCCCGGATGAAGGGCGGCGTACAGCTGCTCCGCCGCCCGTCGGCTCATGCCCGGCACCTCCGAAAGCGCGTCCACCGAGGCTTCCCGAATCCGGCGCAAGCTTCCCAGATGCCGCAGCAGCGCGCGCCTTCTCTTCGGCCCGATCCCGGGAACGTCTTCCAAAGATGACCGGGTCCGCGCGCGCCGGCGCAACTCCTTGTGAAATGTGATGGCGAATCGGTGGGCTTCATCACGGATCTGCGCCAGGAGCAGCAGCTCTGGGCTCGACGGGTCCAGGACCACCGGCTCCGAACGCCCCGGTCGAAATACGCGCTCCGGGCTCCTCAGGGTGGCGTCCTCTTCGTTCAGGCCCCTCACCCGGCTCTTGGCAAGGCTGGCCAAGTCGATCCCGCGAACCTCCAGCTCATCGAATGCCGACCGGGCCGCGTGAAGCTGACCCTTTCCCCCGTCGATCAGGATCAAGTCGGGCAGGTCGCCATCCTGAAGGCCGCGGCGAAGCCGCCGAAACATCACCTCTTGCATGCTGGCGAAGTCGTTCTGCCCGTTCGCCTCCTTGATCCGATAATGCCGGTACTTGGCCTTGGCGGGCTGGCCCCGTTCGAAACGAACCTGGGATCCCACCATCAGGTGGGGCCCGAGATTCGAAATATCGTAGCACTCGATGCGCTCGGGGACGTTGCTCAAACCGAGCTGCTCTTTCAGGCTTTCCAGGGTGCGCTCCATGGCGCCGGTCTTGGATCGGTGTTCCTGAAAGCCGTGACCGGCGTTCTCCACCGCCATCTCGACGAGAGCCGCTTTGTCGCCCCGGCGCGGGTGGACCACCTGGACCCTTTCCGAGCTGCCTTCGCCGATGAGTTCGGCCAATGCTTCCGCAGTCTCGAGATCGAAGGGAACGAGGATTTCGCGTGGGGGTGACGTTCGTGACGCATAGCGCTGTAGCAAAAAGGACTCCACCACCTCGGCATCGTTTTCGGTGATTCCATCGAACATCTGCGAGGAGACGTTGCGTACTCGGCCGCCTCGAACCTCCACCACTGCAACGCAAACGCCGAGACCTTCGCGGTAGACGCCGATGGCGTCTTGGTCCACCAGCCGGCGAAATGCCACCTGCTGCTTCTCGAGTGTCTTGTTCACGGCCCGAAGCTGGTCCCGGTAGTGGGCGGCGACCTCGAAGTCTTCTCGCTCCGCCGCCTCCCACATTCGATGCTCCAACCGCCTCGATAGCTCTTTGCTGTCTCCCGCCAAGAACAGGAGAACGTCGTCCACGCTTCGTTGATATTCTTCTCGATCGACCGAAAGACAACAAGGCGCGGGACAACGTCCGATCTGGTATTCGAGGCAAGGTCGCTTTCGGTGATACAGAACGGAATCTCGACACGTTCGAAGCTGGAAGTGCCGATTCACCACCCGCAAGGTCTGCCGGGCGGCCGAAGCGCTGTGGAACGGTCCGAAATACTTGGCTCCATCGTCCTTGGGGTTTCGGACCACCTGGACCCAAGGCCATTCGGCCGACGGGTCGACCCGGAGCATCAAGTATTGTTTGTCGTCTCGCCAGATGACGTTGAAGCGTGGCTCGTGGCGGCGGATCAGTTCTCGCTCTAGGAGCAGCGCTTCTTTTTCCGACCGGGTGACGATGGTCTCGATGTCGTCGAGAAGGTCTCCGAGCAAGCGTACGAAGGCTCGATAGTCGCTCGTGCCCTCTTGAAAATAGGAGCGGACCCGGTTCCGAAGCAGCTTGGCTTTTCCGACGTAGATCACGTCACCGGCCCCATCCCGCATCAGGTAGACGCCGGGCTGGTTTGGAAGGTCTCGGGTCCGGTCCAGCCAATCGGTCCTTGCCACGAAAGAAAACTCCCTCAGGGTCGGGCGCGCCGGCGCCCTCCGCCCCGTCGGGCCGGCCTTTTCTTGTCCGAAACCGACGGCGGCGTCACGCCGAGCTGGATGGCCTCGAGGGCCTTGACCTTGTCTCGGAGCTCGGCGGCTTTCTCGAAGCGAAGCTCCTTGGCTTCGAAGAGCATGTCCTTTTTCATTTGCTGGAGAAGCTTGGGCAGCTCCTCCCGGTCGTAGCGCTGCCCCTCGAACTCGACGGTGCGGTCTGTCTCGTGGACCGAGAGCTCGGTCCGAAATCCGGCCAGAGCCCTTAGATCTCCGATCTTCTTCTGAATGGTGCGCGGGGTGATGCCGTGTTCTTCGTTGTACGCGATCTGACGCTTTCGTCGGCGTTCGGTCTCCTCGATGGCGATCCGCATGGCATCGGTGACGGAGTCCGCGAACATCAAAACTCTTCCGTTCTGGTTTCGCGCGGCTCTTCCGATCGTTTGGATCAGCGAGCGCTCACCTCGCAGAAAGCCTTCCTTGTCCGCATCGAGGATCGCGACCAGGGACACTTCGGGCAGGTCGAGACCCTCTCGGAGAAGGTTGATGCCGATCAGCACGTCGAATTGTCCGGACCGCAAATCCTTGAGGACATCGGCCCGTTCGAGGGCGTCGATGTCCGAGTGCAGGTACCGGACGCGGACGCCGAGGTCCTGGTAGTACTCGGTCAAGTCCTCGGCCATGCGTTTGGTGAGAGTGGTCACGAGCACCCGCTCGTCCCGTTCGACCCGGGCCCGGATCTCTTCGAGCAGCTCGTCCACCTGGTGCCCGGCGGGTCGCACTTCGACCTCCGGATCCAACAGCCCCGTGGGACGGATCACCTGTTCCACGACCACGCCTTCGGTCTTGTCGAGCTCGTACTCGGCGGGGGTTGCCGAGACGAAGACGGCTTGCCGTACGAACTTCTCGAACTCCTCGAACTTCAAGGGCCGATTGTCCATAGCCGACGGAAGCCGAAAACCGAAGTCGACCAAAGTGATCTTGCGGGCGCGGTCGCCGCGAAACATGGCACCAACCTGAGGGACGGTCTGGTGGCTTTCGTCGACGATCATCAAGAAGTCCTTTGGAAAGTAGTCGAGAAGTGTGGGTGGTGGCTCGCCCGGTTTGCGGCCCGATAGGTGCCGCGAGTAGTTCTCGATGCCCTTTACCGTCCCTACGGTTTGGAGCATCTCGAGGTCATAGGTCGTCCTTTGCTCGAGCCGTTGAGCTTCCAGGAGCTTTTGCTCCTCCTGGAGGACCTGCAAGCGCTGCTGAAGCTCTGCTTCGATGCTGCGGACCGCCAGCGCCCGTCGTTCGGGAGTCGTCACGTAGTGACTGGCCGGGAACATCCTGATTTTCGAAAGCTCCCGCGTGACTTGCCCACGGAGCGGGTCCACCTCCCGGATGGTCTCGAGCTCGTCTCCGAACCATTCGAGCCGCAGTGCCCGCTCTTCTTCGTACACCGGAAAGACCTCCACCGTGTCTCCCCGCACCCGAAACGTCCCTCGGGTGAAGTTGATGTCGTTTCGCTCGTACTGGAGCTCCACCAGATGGCGCAGGACGTCGTCCCGCTCGATGGTTTGCCCGGGCTCCAAGTCCAGGACCATTCCTTCGTACACTTCGGAGGCACCGATGCCGTAGATGCAGCTGACGCTAGCCACGACCAGGACATCGTTTCGTTCCAAAAGAGATCGAGTGGCAGAGTGCCGCATGCGATCGATCTCGTCATTGATCAGGCTGTCCTTTTCGATGTAGGTGTCGGTGGTGGGAACGTAAGCTTCCGGCTGGTAATAGTCGTAGTAACTGACGAAGTATTCGATGGCGTTGTCGGGAAAGAGCTCTTTGAATTCCGAGTACAGCTGGCCCGCCAGGGTCTTGTTGTGGGCGAGCACGAGGGTCGGTTTGTTCACCTGGGCGACCACGTTGGCCATCGTAAAGGTCTTCCCGGTCCCGGTGGCGCCCAGCAGGAGCTGGTGACGGTCGCCTCGGCGAATGCCCGCCGTCAGCTCTTCGATGGCGCGAGGCTGGTCGCCCATGGGCTTCAAGTCGGAGGCCAGGCGGAACTCCATGGGCTGGCAGGGTACTCGAAGCAGACCCCGCCGTAGAGCGAAACGGTGGGATCGCGTCGCGTTTCGTCTCGAACCCGGCTAGTGCCCGCCCCATGAGCTTCGAACAGGCTCCCGAGGACCCGGTGGAGTTGTTTCGTCGCTGGTTCGACGAGGCGGGTGAGCAAGGCGTCGTTCAGCCCGAGGCGTTGGCACTGGCCACCGCGGACGAAGCGGGGCGCCCCTGCGTGCGGTACGTGCTGCTCAAGGGTGTGGAGGACGGCGCATTCCACTTTTACACCAACCTGGAAAGCCGCAAGGCCGCGCATCTGGAACGGCGTCCATTCGCTGCCATGGTGTTCTACTGGAGAGAAAACGAGCGCCAGGTGCGGATCGAGGGTCTGGTTGAACGACTCGACGACGAGACGGCGGATGCCTATTTCGCGAGTCGGCCCAGGGGCAGCCAGCTCGGTGCCTGGGCGTCCCTACAAAGCCGCACGCGACCGCCCGGTGCGCTCGAGACCCGGTTGGCCGAGTTCGAAAAGAAGTTCGAGGGCCGGCCCGTGCCGCATCACCACGCCGTGTGCACC